>NZ_MJGL01000003.1:338659-395918 GCF_001864855.1 Curtobacterium sp. MCBA15_005 | reverse complement strand
CCGATCGGTGCGGGGCCGTTGTCGTGCGAGGTGTCAGCGGCGGCCGACGGCCTTCCACGCGAGCGGCAGGATGCCGGCGGCGATGAGCGCCTTGGCGACGCCACCGACGATGAACGGGTACAGGCCGGCGGCGAGCACCGACTGGACGTCGTTCGGGGCACCGAGCTGGCCGAGCGCGACGGCCAGGTACGGCAGGCCGGTCACGAACGGGATGGCACTCGCGAGCAGCATCGCGACTGCCGCGCGACCCACGTTGCGGTCCCAGTTGCGGCGCGCGAGCCAGCCGACGAGCCCGGCGGCAGGGATGAAGCCGATGACGTACCCGAAGCTCGGCAGTGCCAGGGCCTGCAGGCCGCCCTGCATGTCGGCGAAGAACGGCGCACCCGCGAGTCCGGCGACGGCGTAGACGAGCAGCGAGAGCATGCCGCGACGTGCGCCGAGGGTCGCGCCGACGAGCACGACGGCGAGCGTCTGCCCGGTGATCGGGACCGGCCACATCGGGACCTCGAGCTGCGCCATCGCGGCGGTGAACAGGGCTCCGCCGGCGACGAGGGCGGCGTCGGTGGCCAGCCCGTGCGTGCGCAGACGGTCGGCGAGGACTGCGCGGGGAGCGAACCCGGTGGCGTTCGTCATGGATTCTCCTAGAATGGACTGCTGGTTCCGTTCGGAACCATCGGTCCCGTCAGCGTAGCGGTGCACCTCACGCACACACCGTTGTGCAAACCCACCAACTGATTGGACGTCCACTGTGCTTGCCGTGCACGAACTCGAGATCCGCGTCGGAGCTCGTCTCCTCATGGAAGACGTGTCCTTCCGTGTCGAGAAGGGCGACAAGATCGGACTCGTCGGCCGCAACGGCGCGGGGAAGACGACGATGACCAAGGCCCTCGCGGGCGAGACGCAGCCCACCGGCGGCAAGATCGAGCGCGGTGGGGAGATCGGCTACCTGCCGCAGGACCCCCGCTCGGGCGACCCGGAGGAGACCGCGCGGAAGCGCATCCTCGACGCCCGTGGGCTCGGCGAGCTCGTGGAGGGCATCCGCCTCGCGACCCTCGACATGGCGAGCGACGACGTGGCCGTGGCCGAGAAGGCGATGCGGCGCTACAGCCGCCTCGACGACCAGTTCAACGCGCTCGGTGGCTACGCGGCCGAGGCCGAGGCTGCCTCGATCGCGTCGAACCTGAAGCTGCCAGACCGCATCCTCGACCAGCAGCTCAAGACGCTCTCGGGTGGTCAGCGCCGGCGCATCGAGCTCGCCCGGATCCTGTTCTCGGACGCCGAGACGATGATCCTCGACGAGCCGACCAACCACCTCGACGCCGACTCCGTCGTGTGGCTCCGCGAGCACCTGAAGACCTACCCCGGTGGCGTCATCATCATCTCCCACGACGTCGAGCTCGTCGACGAGGTCGTGAACCGCGTCTTCTACCTGGACGCCAACCGCCAGACCATCGACATCTACAACATGGGCTGGAAGCTGTACCAGCGGCAGCGCGTCGCCGACGAGGAGCGCCGCCGCAAGGAGCGCGCGGGTGCCGAGAAGAAGGCCGCCACGCTCAAGGACCAGGCCGCCCGGTTCGGCGCCAAGGCGTCGAAGGCCGCGGCAGCCCACCAGATGGTCGCGCGAGCCGACAAGCTGCTCGCCGGTCTGGAGGACGAGCGCGTCGCCGACCGGGTCGCGAAGATCCGCTTCCCCACCCCGGCGCCGTGCGGCCGCACCCCGCTGATGGCCGAGGGGCTGTCGAAGTCCTACGGGTCGCTCGAGATCTTCGCGGGTGTCGACCTGGCGATCGACCGCGGTTCGCGCGTGGTCATCCTCGGCTTCAACGGTGCGGGCAAGACGACGCTGCTGCGCATCCTGGCGGGTGCGGACCAGCCGGACACGGGTGAGATCCAGCCCGGCCACGGTCTGCGCATCGGCTACTACGCGCAGGAGCACGAGAACATCGACATCAACCGCACGGTGATCGAGAACATGGTGTCGGCGTCGACCGACCTCAACGAGACCGAGGCCCGTCGGGTGCTCGGGTCGTTCCTGTTCACCGGCGACGACGGCTACAAGAAGGCCGGAGTCCTGTCCGGTGGCGAGAAGACCCGTCTGTCGCTCGCGATGATCGTGGTCTCCGGCGCGAACGTCCTGCTGCTCGACGAGCCGACGAACAACCTGGACCCGGCGTCGCGCGAGGAGATCCTCAATGCCCTCGCCGGCTTCGAGGGTGCGGTCGTCCTGGTGTCCCACGACGCCGGCGCGGTCGAGGCGCTCAACCCCGAGCGTGTGCTGCTGCTGCCGGACGGCACCGAGGACCACTGGAACAAGGACTACGCGGAGCTCATCGAGCTCGCGTAGCTGCCTGCGAGACGGCGTCTTGCGCACTCGCCGCGGGGACAGGCGGACGGGAGGCCCGTGGCGACGCCGCCACGGGCCTCCCGTCCGCTGTGGGGTCGCGTTCGCGGACACGTCAGACGCCGTCGTGTCGGCGAGACGCCCCGAAAGCGGCGCGACGCCGCCGTGTTCGGCGGCGTGTTGCGATGACGACGGCGTCTTGCGGAACAGCACCAGCGCGTCAGCGACGTGACGCGATGAGCTCGTCCTCGATCTCGGCGTCGGTCTTCGGCTTCGCGTTCTTGCGGCGTTCGCGCTCGAGGGCGCGCTCGCGCTCCTCGGGGTCGTCCTGGTTGAGGTTCCGGTACTCCTGCACCATCACGTACGCCAGGAAGCCGAAGCCGCCGGCGGCGAACAGGAACCACTGGATGAAGTAGCTCAGGTGCAGCCCGGTGTCGGCGGTCGGACGCTCCCATCCGAGCGGGCGAGCCTCGGTCGGGGCGGGGGACTCGGAGGCGAGTTGCCCGTACGCACCGGTCCAGATCGGGTCGTCGACCTTGTTCGCCACGTCGGCCAGCGTGACCGACTGCACCTGGTCGGTGTCCTTCGGGTCGGAGCGGCCGGGGATGCGCGGCTCACTCTGCTGCAGGCGGACGATCGCGGTGACCTCGCCGGACGGGGGAGCGGGCACGTGGTCGGGCGCGTCCTGGGCGTTGCCGGTCGGCACCCACCCGCGGTCGACGATGAAGGCGCGGCCCTCGGACGTGACCAGGGGTGTCAGGACCTCGAACCCGGGCTGCCCGTTGTGCACGCGGTTGCGCACGAGCAGCTGCGCGTCGACGTCGTAGCGGCCGGTCACGGAGACCCGGAGCCACTCCTGCTCGTCCTGCCAGCTCGAGGCCTTCGGCAGCGCCCGGTCGAGGGGGACGGGGGTGTGGTCGTAGTTCTGCGCGACCTGCTCGTTCTGCCGGACGGCCTCGTTGCGGCGGTCCCACTGCCACATGCCGAACAGCGCGCAGACGACGGCGAAGGCGACGGCGATCGCGAAGTAGCCGAGCCAGCGGCGGCTCCGGACGAAGCGCCAGCCGACGAACGGTTCGCGGGGGTCGTGCTGCTGTGCCGCGGCACCCGACTCGGCGGACGCGCGCTGCAGCTTGGCGGCGTGCTTGCGGCCGTACCGGGACTGCGGGTCGAAGCCGTCGGTCATCGCGAGGTGCCGGTGGAGCGCACCCCGACGTCGTTCTTCGGCGCCGCGGTCGACTCGCGCTCGTCGTCGAGGTGGTCGACGTCCTCGTGCATGCCGGTGACGCGCACCGGGAACGAGCGGGAGCGCAGGTAGTCGGCGAGGAAGTCGCGGTGCTCCTCGCACGCGGCCCAGATCTTCACGCGGTCGATCGCGTGGATCCGGGGGTTGCGCCAGTTCACACGCCACCCGGCAGTCGACACGCAGCCGGCGCGGGAGCAGACCGGGGTGGAACCGGGTTCGGTCTGCAGGTCGAACGTCGCACCCATCAGCGGGGTCCCCACATCTTCGATCGGTCGCCGTTGCGCTGCCACTCGTCCTGCGCGTGCTGCGCCTGCTGGCGGAGGCGGTCCTGCTCGTCGCGGTAGGCCTGGGCCCGGGCGTCCTCCTGCTGTTCCCGGAGACGCGGGTCGACGGCGTCGTAGAGCTCGATGGACCCGGCGGGGGAGATCATGTCGCTCTCGGTCCGGCTGCCGGCGTTCGCGATGACGACGGCGACCCAGGGGATCACCGCGGCCAGGACGATCGGGATGACCGCCAGCCACGAGTGCCAGATCGAGTACACGAGCACCGCGGAGATGAAGAGGACCACTCGGATGGCCATCTGCCAGACGTAGCGGGACAGGCGGTGCGCCCGGTCCTGCTCCGGTGTGTCCGGCAGCGACGTGATGCTCGTGTGCGTGCTCTTCATACAGATGGTCTCCGTCTACCCGTGGTCAAGCCTAATCCCGCCGGACCGATCGTGGGTGCGCCGCGCGCGAACCGGCGGGGTGGTCCGCTCCGGTACGCTCGTCCGGGCGTGTCCGCCGGGTCCCCGGCACCGCGTGCCGAGCAGATCCCACCGAACGGAGCGACCATGAGCACCCCCCGTACCGTCCTCATCACCGGCGGCAACCGCGGCATCGGCCACGCGCTGGCCGAGCGGTTCGTCGCAGCCGGCCACCGGGTCGCCGTGACGTCGCGCAGCGGTCAGGGTGGTCCCGAGGGTGCGCTGACGGTGCAGGCCGACATCACCGACACGGCCTCCGTCGACGCCGCGTTCACGCAGGTCGAGGCCGAGCTCGGTCCGATCGAGGTCCTCGTCGCGAACGCCGGCATCACGAACGACCAGCTGCTCCTCCGCATGTCCGAGGACGACTTCACCAGCGTGGTCGACACGAACCTCACGGGCACCTTCCGCGTCGTCAAGCGCGCCACGAAGGGCATGATGAAGGCCAAGTTCGGCCGCATCGTGCTGATGTCGAGCGTCGTGGGCGCCTACGGCCAGATCGGCCAGGTCAACTACGCGTCCTCGAAGGCCGCACTGGTCGGCATGGCCCGGTCGATCACGCGTGAGCTCGGCTCGCGCGGCATCACCGCCAACGTCGTCGCGCCCGGCTTCATCCAGACGGACATGACCGCCGCGCTCTCCGACGAGCTGCAGGCCGAGTTCAAGAAGGCGATCCCGGCCGCCCGCTACGGCACGGTCGACGACGTCGCCGACGCCACGCTGTTCCTGGCGAGCGACGGCGCCGGGTACGTCTCCGGTGCGATCATCCCCGTCGACGGCGGCCTCGGGATGGGCCACTAAGCCCTCGGACTGATCAGCCGCGCAGGCCGAGCGTCGCGAGCACGGCGGACAGGTCACGGTCGACGACCGCGACGTCCGCCTGCTCCCGCACGCGCGGCTTCGCGTCGAACGCGACCGACAGCGCAGCGACGCGCATCATCTCGAGGTCGTTCGCGCCGTCGCCGATCGCGATCGTCCGTGCCGGGTCGACCCCGTCCGCGTCCGCCCACTCGCGGAGTGCGACGGCCTTGGCGTGTCCGTCGACCACGTCGCCGAGCACGCGGCCGGTGAGCACGCCGTCGGTGACCTCGAGGCGGTTCGCCCGGCAGTGGTCGAGGCCGAGCTGCTCGGCGAACGGGTCGAGCACCTCGTGGAACCCGCCGGACACGACGCCGACGGTGCCGCCAGCGGCGTGCAGCCCGCGGACGAGCTGGTCGGCGCCCCGCGTCACACGGACCGCCTGCTGTGCGCGGACGAAGACGTCTGCCTGGAGGCCCGCCAGGGTCGCGACACGCTCCCGGAGGCTCTCCGCGAAGTCGAGTTCCCCGCGCATGGCGCGCTCCGTGATCGCCGCCACCTGTGGCCGGGTCCCGGCGCTGTCGGCGAGCAGTTCGATCACCTCGTCCTCGAGGAGGGTGGAATCGGCATCGAGGACGACGAGGAAGCGGGGCACGTACCAACGGTACCGACTGACGGAGGCACGGCCGCGTCCGTGACGCGAGCCGTGCCTCCAGGCCGTCCGTCCGGGGCTGCGCCCCGGGGGTCTGCTTCCCTACGCGTCGACGCGGACGCCCTTGCCGACCACGGTGATGCCCGACTCGGTGACGGTGAAGCCGCGTGCCTCGTCGGCCTCTCGGTCGACGCCGACCTGCGCACCCGGCGCGAGGACGACGTCCTTGTCGAGGATGGCGCGGTTGACGACCGCCCCGGCGCCGATGGTGGCGCGCTCGAACACGATCGAGTCGAGGACCTTCGCGCCGGAGTCGATCGAGCACCAGGGCCCGATCATGCTGCGCTCGACCTGCGCACCCGACACCAGGCAACCGAGCGACACGAGCGAGTCCACCGTGGACCCGGTGTTGCCGTTCGCGTCGCGGACGAACTTCGCCGGCGGCAGGTTCGTCTGCTGGTTGAAGATCGGCCAGTCCTGGTTGTACAGGTTGAAGACCGGGACCGGCGCGATGAGGTCCATGTGGGCGTCGAAGAACGAGTCGATGGTGCCCACGTCGCGCCAGTAGTACTTGTCGCGGTCGGTGGAACCGGGGACCTCGTTGCGCTGCAGGTCGTACACGCCGGCGTCGCCGCGGTTGACGAAGTCGGGGACGATGTCGCCGCCCATGTCGTGGGCCGAGGTCTCGAGCTGGCCGTCGCGCAGGACCGCGTCGACGAGGGCGTCCGCGTTGAACACGTAGTTGCCCATCGAGGCCAGGATCTCGCCGGGGGAGTCGGCCAGCCCGACGGCGTCCTTCGGCTTCTCGAGGAACGCTTCGATCTTCGTCGGGTCGTCGTCGGCCACCTGGATCACGCCGAACTGGTCGGCGAGCCCGATCGGCTGACGGATCGCCGCGACCGTGGCACTGCGGCCGGAGGCGATGTGCGCCTCGACCATCTGGTGGAAGTCCATCCGGTACACGTGGTCAGCACCGACGACGACGACGATGTCGGGGCGTTCGTCGCGCAGCAGGTTGAGCGACTGCAGGATCGCGTCGGCCGAGCCGGCGAACCAGCGCTTGCCGAGCCGCTGCTGCGCGGGGACGGACGCGACGTAGGAGCCGAGCAGCCCCTCCATGCGCCACGTCTCCGCGACGTGCCGGTCGAGACTGTGCGACTTGTACTGGGTCAGGACGACGATCTTCTGCAGACCGGAGTTGACCAGGTTCGACAGTGCGAAGTCGATGAGACGGAAGTTGCCGCCGAACGGGACGGCGGGCTTCGCGCGATCGGCAGTGAGCGGCATGAGTCGTTTGCCCTCTCCGCCGGCGAGCACGATGCCGAAGACCTTCTTTGGTGCCATGCCGCTCACAGTAGGCGTCAGCACTGGGAACCGGTTACGTTGAACCAGTGCGAGTCGATCTGCTGACCAGGGAGTATCCGCCGGAGGTCTACGGCGGAGCGGGTGTCCACGTGTCCGAACTCACCGCCGCGTTGCGGTCGGGGACGGACACGGAAGTCCGTGTCCGGGCCTTCGGGGCCTTCCGTGACGAACCCGACGTGTGGGGCTACCGGACCCCGGACGGCCTCGGCCAGGCGAACGGCGCGCTGCAGGCCCTCGGCACCGACGTGGCCATCGCGGCCGACGTCGAGGGTGCCGACCTCGTGCACTCGCACACCTGGTACGCGAACTCCGCAGGCCGGATCGCGCAGCTGACCTACGGCATCCCCCACATCGTGACCGCCCACAGCCTCGAGCCGCTCCGCCCGTGGAAGGCCGAGCAGCTCGGCGGCGGCTACCGCCTGTCCAGCTGGATGGAGCGCGAGGCGTTCGAACACGCCGACGGCGTCATCGCGGTCTCGAAGGCCATGCGTGCGGACATCCTGCGCTCGTACCCGTCGATCGACCCGGCGAAGGTCCACGTCGTCTACAACGGCATCGACATCGACGCGTGGAAGCCGACCGTCGACGAGGACGCCGTGCGCGCCCTCGGCATCGACCCGACGCGCCCGAGCGTCGTGTTCGTCGGACGCATCACCCGGCAGAAGGGCCTGCCGTACCTGCTCCGTGCCGTGGCGTCGCTGCCGTCGGACGTGCAGATCGTGCTGTGCGCCGGCGCGCCGGACACCCCCGAGATCCTGGCCGAGGTCACCGAGCTCGTCGACGGGCTCCGGGCCGACCGCGAGGGCGTCGTCTGGATCGACCGGATGCTCGCGCACCAGGAGATCGTGAACGTGCTGTCCTCGGGCACCGTGTTCGTGTGCCCGTCGGTCTACGAGCCGCTCGGCATCGTGAACCTCGAGGCGATGGCGTGCGGCATCCCGGTCGTCGGCACCGGCACCGGCGGCATCCCCGAGGTCGTCGCCGACGGGCTCACCGGCCGCATCGTCCCGATCGACCAGGTGCAGGACGGCACCGGCACCCCGACCGACCCCGACCGCTTCGTGGCCGACCTCGCCGCGACCCTCACCGAGGTGCTCGCCGACGAGGGGCTGGCGAAGCTCATGGGACGCGCCGGACGGCTCCGTGTCGAGACCGAGTTCACCTGGGACGCGATCGCCACCAGGACACGGCAGGTCTACGACCAGGTGCTCGGCCAGAACCCGTAGGCTGGTCGCATGCCCTCGGTCGTGCGCTTGTCAGACGTCTCCGTGGTCCGCAACGGGGCCACCATCCTCGACGCGATCTCGTGGGAGGTGCAGGACGACGAACGCTGGGTCGTGCTCGGCGCGAACGGTGCCGGCAAGACCACGCTGCTGCAGGTCGCCGGTGCCCAGACGTTCCCGACCTCGGGCGACGTCGAGGTGCTCGGGACCGAGCTCGGCGGCGCCGACCTGTTCGAGCTGCGCCCGCGCATCGGCTTCGCGTCGACCGCGCTGGCACGTCGCATCCCGGTGACCGAGAAGGTCATCGACGTCGTGCTCACCGCGGCGTACTCGGTGACGGGTCGCTGGAACGAGGAGTACGAGGAGCTCGACGTCCGCCGTGCGCAGCGTGTGCTCGAGGAGTGGGGCCTGGGGTCCTTCACCGACCGCACGTTCGGCGACCTCAGCGACGGCGAGCAGAAGCGGGTGCAGATCGCCCGTGCCGTGATGACCGACCCGGAGATCCTGTTCCTCGACGAACCGGCCGCGTCGCTCGACCTCGGCGCCCGCGAGAGCCTCGTCCGCACCCTCGGCGGCTACGCCCAGAGTGCGGACTCGCCGGCCATCGTCATCGTGACCCACCACGTCGAGGAGATCCCGGCCGGGTTCACCCACGCGCTCGTCCTCGCCGACGGCCACGTACAGGCCGCCGGCCCCATCGACGAGGTCCTGACGGACCAGACCCTGACCGAGGCGTTCGGCATCGACCTCTCGGTCACCAAGGACGCCGGTCGCTACACGGCACGCGCCGCGTAGCGCTGCGATCCCGCCGTCTCTCTGGTATCGTGGACGGCTGGCGCAAGCCGACGACTTCCCGCGCAGTTCGCGCAATCCCATCACCGCTATCGAGGAATCTCCATGAAGACCGACACCCACCCCGAGTACCGCGCCATCGTCTTCCGCGACCTGGCCTCCGGTGAGACGTTCCTGACGCGTTCGACCGCGAACAGCGACAAGACCATCGAGCTCGACGGTGCGACCTACCCGGTCATCGACGTCGAGATCTCGTCCGCTTCGCACCCGTTCTACACGGGCAAGCAGCGCATCCTCGACTCGGCCGGTCGCGTCGAGAAGTTCAACCAGCGCTTCAAGGGCTTCAGCAAGTAAGCAGCCCCCACGCCACGCCCACGGGCGGTCCTCCTCCGGGAGGGCCGCCCGTTCGCGTTGTGCGGTCGTGGGCCCTGGACGCAAGACACCGGTGTTCGCGCGTCACGCCGCGTTCTGCGGGTGTTCGGCGCGCGAACACCGGTGTCTTGCGGGGGGCTGTGCGGGGTCAGGCGCCGTTGCGGTGCGGCCAGCGGCCGTCGGCGGTGAAGTTCGGGTCGCGCTTCTTGCGCATGTAGTCCTGGAACGACGTGGCCTGCTCGGCACACCAGCCGACCTGCTTTCGGTGGAGTTCCTCGGCGGAGATGCCGAGCTCGTCCGGGTACTTGCCCGCGATGGCCTGGGCGACACGCCCGGCAGCGATCGCGTCGGCTCCGGCGTCGTGGGCGTCGTCGAGCGTGACGCCGTAGAGCTCGGAGGCGGCTTCGAGCGTGCGCTTGCCCTTGCGGAAGGTGTCGAGCGCCTTGTCGATCACCAGCGGGTCGACGACGTTGCCGATGACGGGGGAGGCGAACCCGTGCCGCTTCGCCTCGCGGTCGAGGACGGTGAGATCGTACGGGGCGTTGTAGATCACCAGGGGGATGCCCCGGGCGAACACGGCCTCGATCGCGGCGATGATCTCGGCCACGACCTCGGCCGCGGGACGCCCCTCGGCCTGGGCACGCTCGGTGGTGTACCCGTGCACGGCGGCGGCGCCCTCGGGGATCGGCACGCCGGGGTCGGCGATCCACGCACCCTCGACGATGGAGGCTCCGGTCATGTCGATGAGGCCGACGTGGGCGGTGACGATGCGGGCCGTCTCGACGTCGACCCCGGTGGTCTCGAGGTCGAAGACGCCCAGCGCGTGCCACCAGGGGCGACCCGTGAGGTCCTGGGACGGAGCGGGCGCGTCGAGCTGTGCTGTGGGGAACGTCACGCGGTCAGGCTAACGGGACGCACCGACACCCCCGACTACCGGGTCGGCGCGCCGACGTGCAGCCAGTAGAACGACTGCGTACCCATGGTCAGCGTCACGTTGCCGTCCTCGTCGAAGGACGGGAACGAACCGCCGCCGAACAGGTCGTAGAGCGGACGCCCCGCGAACTCCGGAGCGGACACCGTGACCGAGGTCGGGTTCGTCGCGAACGAGAACACGCAGAGGACGTCCTCGGCGGACGGGCCGAACTGCTGGCCGGAGCCCTCCCACGAGCGGACGAAGGCGAGGACCGAGTCGTTCGAGGTCTCCTGCACGTGCAGGGACCCGAGGCCGAACACCGGGTGGGCCTTGCGCGTGTGGATGACGTTCCGGACCCAGTGCAGCAGCGAGCGCGACTGGGCGAGCTGCGCCTCGACGTTGACCTGCGCGTAGTTGTACACGAGCGACTGGACGACGGGCAGGTAGAGCTTGCCCGGGTCGGCGGTGGAGAAGCCGGCGTTGCGGTCCGGCGTCCACTGCATCGGCGTGCGCGAGGAGTCGCGGTCCGGCAGCCAGATGTTGTCGCCCATCCCGATCTCGTCGCCGTAGTACAGGAACGGCGATCCGGGCAGGGAGAACAGCAGCGCGTGGATGAGCTCGAGCTCGGCGCGGGAGTTGTCGAGCAGGGGAGCGAGGCGTCGGCGGATCCCGATGTTCGAGCGCATCCGCGGGTCGTAGCCGTACCAGCCGTACATCGCCTGCCGGTACTCCTCGCTCACCATCTCGAGCGTGAGCTCGTCGTGGTTGCGGAGGAAGACACCCCACGCCGCGCTGGCCGGCACGTCGAGGGTCTCGGACAGGATCGCCTTGAGCTCGGCGGCGTGCTGGGCACGGAGCGAGTAGAAGATGCGCGGCATCACCGGGAAGTCGAACGCCATGTGGCACTCGGGCTCCTCGTCGGTCCCGAAGAACGCCGCCGTCTCGCGCGGCCACTGGTTGGCCTCGGCCAGGAGCACACGGCCGGGGTACTCGTCGTCGACCATCGCGCGAAGCTTCTTGATGAACTCGTGGGTCTCCGGCTCGCCCTCGCCGTTGCCCTCCTCGGACTCGAACAGGTAGGGGATCGCGTCGAGCCGGAGCCCGTCGACGCCCATGTCGAGCCAGTGCCGGACGACGTCGTAGATCGCCTCGATGACCGCGGGGTTCTCGAAGTTCAGGTCGGGCTGGTGCGAGAAGAAGCGGTGGAAGAAGAACTGGCGTCGGACCGGGTCGAAGGTCCAGTTGGACTCCTCGGTGTCGACGAAGATGATGCGGATGTTCGAGTAGTCCTCGTCGGTGTCCCGCCAGACGTAGAAGTCGCCGTAAGGGCCGTCCGGGTCCTCCCGGGACTGCTGGAACCACTCGTGCTGGTCGCTGGTGTGGTTGATCACCATGTCGATCACGATGCGCATGTTCCGCTCGTGCGACTTCGTGACGAGCTCGCGGAAGTCGTCGAGCGTGCCGAACTCCGGCAGGATCGCCCGGTAGTCGGCGATGTCGTACCCGCCGTCGCGCATCGGCGACTGGAAGAACGGCGGCAGCCACAGGGCGTCCACGCCGAGCCACTGCAGGTAGTCGAGCTTGCCGATCACGCCCTGGATGTCGCCGATGCCGTCTCCGTTGGAGTCGACGAACGACCGGATCATGCACTCGTAGAAGACCGAGCGCTTGTACCACTGCGGGTCGAGCGTCAGGCCGGGCAGCTGGATCGGGGCTGTGAAGGTCACCGTGCTCCTCGTCGTCATCGACGGACCGGTCGACGGCCCGCCCCGGACACGATAGGCGCGAGATGCTGCGGGTGTCCGGGGTTTCGTGCGGTTCGCTCCCTAGACTGGCGCGGATGCAACCGCCCGTGCTCTCCCCGTACCAGTCGTTGATGGCCGCCACCCCGGTCGTGCACCGGGCCGTCCAGGTCGACGGCCGGACCACGCACTACTGGGTCTACGGGCCCGAGGACTCGGATCGCACCGTGCTCGCCGTGCACGGGTTCCGCGGGGACCACCACGGCCTCGAGACCATCGCCGCGCACCTGCAGGGTGTGCGGGTGATCGTGCCCGACCTGCCCGGCTTCGGCGTGTCCGATCCGCTGCCGGTGTCGGACGTCGACGCGTACGTGGCCTGGTTGACCGGGTTCCACGCCGCGCTCGGGCTCGGCCGCGACACCGTGGTGCTCGGGCACTCGTTCGGGTCGATCGTGGTGTCGGCCACCGTCGCCGCCGGGCTCGACACCCGACTGCTCGTCCTCGTCAACCCCATCGCCGCCCCGGCCCTGCAGGGACCGCGTGCCGTGGGGACCGCGATCGCGATCGGGTACTACCGCGCCGGCGCGGTGCTGCCGAAGCCGATCGGGCTCGGGATCCTGCGGAACGGCGCGATCGTCCGGGCGATGAGCATCGCGATGCTGAAGTCCCACGACCCCGCCGTCCGCCGGTGGGTGCACGACCAGCACGACCGGTACTTCTCGGCCTTCGCGAACCGCACGAGCGTGCTCGAAGCGTTCCGCACCTCGGTCACCCACGACGTCTCCGAGTACGCGGACCGGATCGAGGTGCCCGTGCTGCTCGTCGCGGCCGAGCACGACGACATCACCGCCGTCCCCGAACAGCGCGCACTCGCCGAGCGCCTGCGTGACGCCGAGCTCGTCGTGATCCCGGGTGTCGGCCACCTGGTGCACTACGAGACGCCGGCTCCTGCCGCGGCGGCGGTGCTCCGCCGGATGGCGGACACGACCCGACGTACCGGGCGCCAGGGACGCCCTGGGCGCGGCGCGGCCACGACGGACAGCCGACCGTCGGGGGCGGGGCGGGCCTCCCGGACGGCGGACGCGTCGTGACGCGCCTGCGCATCGGCATCGACTGCCGGTACGTGCGGATCGGTCGGCACGACGGCATCAGCCGGTTCACCGCCGGGGTCGTCGCGCACCTGCCGGACCGGCACGAGTACGTGCTGCTCGTCAGTGACGAGCGCCAGCTCGAGTCGCTGCCGAGCGACCTGCCGTGGGAGCTGCTGCCCGCACCGACGGACGCGGGGGAGCCGCTCGTCGCCCGGCGCGTCAACCGGCTCGGGCTCGACGCGGTGTTCTCGCCGATGCAGACGATGGGTTCGCGGGGCCGTCGGTACGCGCTCGTCCTGACGCTGCACGACCTGATCTACTACCGCAACCGCACGCCCCCGCGGGAGTTCTCGTGGCCGCTGCGGCTCGGCTGGCGGGCGTTCCACCTGTCCTGGGCACCGCAGCGGTTCCTGCTGAACGGCGCCGACGGGGTGGTGACGGTGTCGGAGACGACCGCCGGGCTGATCGCCGAGCACCGGCTGACGAAGCGACCCGTGACGGTCGCCTACAACGCGGCCGACCCGGCGACACCGCGGTCGGCCGGAGCGCCACGTCGACGCTCGCTCGTCTACATGGGCTCGTTCATGCCGTACAAGAACGTCGAGACCCTGGCGGCGGCGCTGCCGCTCCTGGGGGCGGACTGGACGCTGCACTGCATGTCGCGGGTGTCCGACGCCGACCGGGCACGGCTCGAGGGGCTCGCGCCCGCTGGGGCGATCGTGTTCCACGACGGCGCCACCGACGAGGAGTACCTGTCCGTGCTCCGTTCGGCCACGGCGCTGGCGACCGCGTCGTACGACGAGGGGTTCGGCATCCCGCTCGTCGAGGCGATGGGCGTCGGGACCCCGGTCGTCGTCAGCGACATCCCCATCTTCCGGGAGATCGGCGGCTCCGCTGCGGAGTACTTCGATCCGGCGTCGCCGTCCGCCGTCGCCGCGGCCGTCCGGCGGGTCGAGGAACGGTGGGACGAGGCCTCGCGGCAGTCGATCGAGCGTGCCGGCCGGTTCCGGTGGCAGGACTCGGCGGAGCAGGTCGTCCGAGCCGTCGAGCGGGCCGTGGGGGACCGGCGGGGCTGAGGGATGGCGCTGGCGCTGGCGCTGGTGCTGGTGCTGGTGCGGTCTCGCGGTTGGTGACGATGCGGAACGACGATGTCGATGTCGTACGACGTCGACGGTGTCGTTCCACGTCGTCCGCCCCGCCCCGCGACCACCGCCGATCACTTCGCCGCGATGACCTGCACGTCCGCCCCGGGGAACACTTTCTGCGTCTCCTGGGTCGCCCGCGCCACGATCGGCGGCACCGCGGCACCCCGACCCGGGGTCCGGACGACGACGGACTGGTCGCCTGCGGTGTCGGACGGGTCACCACCACGCTCCCACGAGCAGCGGACCTCGGTGACACCGCCGATGTGGTCGAGCGTGTCCGCCAGCGCCAGGCGCTTCGCCGCGACCTCGCCGGCACCGGTGACGCCGATCTCCAGGTTGCCGAGGTCGGCGATCACGACGACCCGGACGCCGTTGCCGCCCGACTCGTCGGCAGCCCGACTGATGGCGGCCACCAGGTCACCCCGCGCCGCGCTGTCGAGCGTGGGGTCTGCGCGGACGGTGGCGACGGCGTCGTAGCTGGCGAACGCGGTCTTCGACGGGGTGTGGTGCCGAACGTCGGTGACGCCGGGCAGGGCACTCACCCGCTCGTCGAACCGGTCGAGCGCGACGTCCGGCCGCGGGAAGACCCCACCGATGCCGTTCTGGACACTCCCGATGATCGAGCCGAGCACCACGGCGATGACCACGGCGACCGCCAGGACACTGCCGCCGATGATGAACCAGGTGCGCGCCCGCGTGCGGGTCGGGACGCTCGCCGTCTCGGGACCGAACACCCGGTCGAGGTCGTCGCCCTGTTGGTCGAGGGCATGCTGGCCGTGTCGGCTGGTCCCGTCGTCGGACATGTGGCTCCCCTCACCCCGGTGTGCGGGTGCGTCGGAGCCTAGTCCCCGGTCAGCCCCGGCGTTCCAAGGGGTTCTGGTACTCGAACGCCGACCCACCGGTGGCGTCGGACACGTCGTCGATCGGGTCGTCGAACCGGACGAGTTCGGCGTGGAAGCGTTCGGGGTCCCACCGGAACGAGTGGATGGACCCGTTCCGGATCGGGGTGTGGCGGCGGTCGGCGGTGCCGGGGGCTGCGGCGTTCACGACGCTGCGGATCACCGCCCCGTGGGTCGCGACCACGACGACGCCGGCGTCGAACCGGACCGCGATCTCGCCGAGGGTCTCGGTGACGCGGGCGAGCAGCGCGGAGCGGGACTCCCGGCCGGGGATGTCGTCGTGCGGGTACCGTGCCGACACCTCGTCGTCGGTCAGGCCCTCGGCTTCTCCGTAGGAGCGCTCGGCCAGGCCCGGGTACGTCGTCGGTGCGTCGAGGCTCAGGCGGTCGGCGATGATCGCGCCCGTCTCGGCCGCGCGCGACAGCGGGGACGCGACGACGGCGTCGAACGGCCTGCGGGTCAGGAGCTCGGCGGCCTCGGCGGCCTGCCGTCGTCCGGTGTCGTTGAGCGGGATGTCGGTGGAGCCCTGGATGCGGCGTTGCGCGTTCCAGTCGGTCTCGCCGTGCCGGACGAGGTACAGGAGGGTCGTCACCCGTCGATCTTCGCAGACGCGCCCGGCGCGCCCGTCCTGCGACCGCGCAGGCCCGTCCGGCGACGCCGCCCGCGCTAGTCGGTCGAAGCCGCTGCGCTGAGCCGCTCCGCCAGGTGCACGAGCGTCTCGGTGGTGCCGGCGTCGAGCTTCACCGCCGCACGGCGGTCACTGCGGGTCTCGCCGCGGTTCACGATGACCACCGGGTTCTTGCGGCGCGCAGCGTGGTCGACCAGCCGCACGCCCGAGTTCACGGTGAGTGAGGAACCGACGACGAGCAGCGCGTCGGCGTCGGCGACGATCGACACGGCCTCGCGGAACTTCTCGGCCGGCACGAACTCGCCGAAGAAGACGACGTCGGGCTTCAGGTCGCCGCCGCACACGGAGCACGCGGGGACGACGAACCGCTCGACGTCGGTGATCTCGACGTCACCGTCCGGCTGCAGCTGCACGGACCCGGGCTCGTCGATCCAGGGGTTCGCCCGGTCGATGGTGGCGGCGAGGTCGGAGCGGGAGAACACCTGGCCGCACCGCAGGCACACGGCGCGGTCCATCGAGCCGTGGATCTCGACGACGCGGCGGGACCCGGCGCGCAGGTGCAGGCCGTCGACGTTCTGCGTGATGACCCCGGCGACGATCCCGGCGTCCTCGAGTGCGGCGAGCGCACGGTGCCCGTCGTTCGGCACGGCGGCCGCGAAGCTCCGCCAGCCCAGGTGCGATCCGGCCCAGTAGCGCTGGCGCTTCGCGGGGTCGGCCAGGAACTCCTGGAACGTCATCGGCTTGCGCACCACCCGCCCGGCGCCGCGGTAGTCGGGGATGCCGGAGTCGGTGCTCAGACCGGCACCGGAGAGCACGGCGATGCGCTTGCCGCCGAGCACCTCGACGACGCGGTCCAGGTCGTCGGCGGTCACCGACCCGGCGGCCGCCCCGGTGGTCGGTCCGGTGGTCGGTCCGGTCGTCGACGCAGCATCATCCAGCACCCTGTTCACGGTACCCTCAACACCCGACCGTCCCGGTCGCTTCCCAGGCGGATCGGACCGTCGGCGGACCCGCGCCAGCGCCGCCACACCGGACCCACGCCGGGCCCCACACCACCCACACCCCCCGCACCACACCGAAACGAGACCCGTGCACCCCGTCCGCATCGACTCCCTCGACGATCCCCGTCTCGACGACTTCGCCCGGCTCACCGACGTTGCGCTCCGCCGGGTCTCGGAGCCCGCGGGCGGCCTGTACATCGCCGAGTCGAACACGGTCATCGAGCGCGCGGTCCGCGCGGGTCACGTGCCGCGGAGCATCCTGGTGCAGGAGAAGTGGCTCGACAGCGTCCTGCCCCTGGTCGCGGAGCACGACGGCCCCGTGTTCGTCGGTGCCGACGCCCTGCTCGAGGAGCTCACCGGCTTCCGCATGCACCGCGGTGCGATCGCCGCGATGCAGCGCCCCGAGCTGCCGAGCGTCGCCGACGTGGTGCGGGACGCGAAGGTCGTCGTCGTGCTCGAGGACATCGTCGACCACACGAACGTCGGCGCGGTGTTCCGCAGCGTCGCCGGCCTGGGCGCCGACGCGGTGCTCGTCAGCCCGCGGTGCGCCGACCCGCTGTACCGCCGGAGTGTCCGCGTGAGCATGGGCACGGTGCTGCAGGTGCCGTGGACCCGCATCGGCGACTGGCCCGCAGCGGGCGAGGAACTCCGCGCGCAGGGCTTCCACCTGGCCGCGATGGCACTGACCGACGAGTCCGTCGACCTCGACGCCTTCGTGGCGGACCTGCCCGACCGGGTCGCGCTCGTGATGGGCACCGAGGGGCAGGGGCTGACGCCGGCCGCGATCGCGTCGGCCGACACGACCGTCCGGATCCCGATGGCGCACGGCGTCGATTCGCTCAACGTGGCCGCGGCGAGCGCCGTCGGTCTGTGGGCGGTCACCCACGCCCGGCGGCTCGCCTCCTAGCGCACCACCGAGACGGTCGGGAGGCCCGGGGCGGCCTGGTCTGGCAGCATGCCCCCGGCGCGGATCACCAGGGCACGGTCGGTGGCCGGCCCACCGACCAGGCAGACGCCGACGGGCGCGCCGTCCACGGTCAGCGCCGGTGCGCTCACCGCGGGCAGCCCACCGACGCTCGCGAGCGCGGTCATCGCCGTGGTGGCGGTCCGGGTGCGCTCGAGCGCCGCGGCGTCCGCGTGGAGCAGGGGCGCGGGTCCGGGGACGGTCGGGAACAGCAGGGTCCGACCGTCCAGGGCACGGCGGATCGTCGCACGGACCTCGTCGAGACGTGCCACGGCCTCCGCGGTGGCTTCGGGGTCGTTCGCCCGTGCCACGCGGAACCGGTCACCGACGACGGTGCTCAGGGCGCCGGGGTGCGCGTCGATCCAGGGGCCGTGGACGGCGAGGGCCTCGGCGGCCTGGACGAGGCGCATCTGCTCCTGCATCACTGCGGGATCCGGGATGCCGAGGTCGCGCAGTCGGACGGTCGCGACGGGTTCGTCGAGCGCTTCGACGAAGGCGGCGAAGGCCCGGGCGACGGCCGGTTCGACGAGTGCGACGAGTTCCTCCGGCACGACGAGCACGGTCGCATCGAGCGGCCCGCCGGGCGCCGACGGTGGCGGGACGGTGGCGTCGAGTGCGGCGAGCAGCACCACGGGGCTCCGCGTGAGCCACCCGACGGTGTCGAACGACGGCGCGAGCGGGAGCAGCCCGTCGCGGGACACCGTGCCGTGGGTCGTCCGGAGTCCCCAGAGCCCCTGGTACGAGGCGGGGACCCGGACCGATCCCGCGGTGTCCGTGCCGATCCCGATCTCGGCCGTGCCGAGGCCGACGGCCGATGCGGATCCGCTGGACGAGCCTCCAGGCAGTCGGGTGGGAGCCGCACTGTTCGGCGGCGTGCCGTGGTGCGCGTTCCGGCCCGTCAGGTTGTACGCGAACTCGTCGGTGCGCGCGATCCCGCGGATCGAGGCACCGGCGGCGAGGAGCGCGGCGACCGCTGCGGCGGGCGCGGTCTCGATCGGTGCTTCGCGCAGGTACGTCGGGTTGCCCGCGCCGACCGGCTGGCCGGGGACGGCGTAGAGGTCCTTGACGGCGACGGTCAGGCCGTCGAGCGATCCGGAGGCGGTGGGGGCGACGAGCGGGTCGCCGACGGCCCGCCAGACGGTGGTGTCGACGGCCTTGGGGCGGCCGGTGACGTGGGCCGCTTCGATGCGCCAGCCGGTGCCCCCGTCGCGGCGCCAGAGCTGGGTCTGGAGGCCCTGCCCGCCCGCGGCGAACCGGGACACCGACACGACGAGGGCGCGGTCCTCGGTCAGGGGGCGGACCTCGACGTGCGTCAGCGACCGGGTGGCGACCCCACCCCGCGCCCCGCGGAACGCGCTGATCGCGTCGTGCCCGACGAGCAGGCCACGGTCGTCGCCGCGCATCGTGCCGGGGGAGTCGACGAAGGCGGCGTCGAGGGCGTCGAGGTCGTTCGCCAGCAGGGCGGTCTCGTAGGCATCGAGCGCCTCGAGCAGTCCGTCGGGTGCCGTCGACGTGGGGGGCGTGGTCATCGGACGGGCTCCTCGAAGTCGGCCTTGCGGATGCGGGCGTGGACACCGGTGACCAGGTCCACCACCTGCGAGATGTTGAAGTCGGTCGCTGCGGACAGGTACGCGTACGCCAGGTGGCGTTCCATGCCCCAGCGCGCGCCGAGGATCGCGACGGCGTGCCGGACGCACTGCCGGACGGCCTCGTCGAGGTCGGGGTCCATGCCGGTGGGCACGAGGAACTCCTGCGTCTCGGCGACGGGCCAGACCAGGTCCCCGAAGCGCGCGGTCGCCTCGGCGGCCGGGGTCAGGTCGAAGCGGATCGTGGCGCGGAGCGAGGCCTCCATGGCGGTGAGCGCCACCTCGCCGTCGCCCTGGGCGAAGTGCGGGTCACCGACGTGGGCGAGCGCGCCGGGGACGAGCACCGGCAGGTGCAGCTGCGAGCCGGCCTGCAGCAGGTTGACGTCGATGTTGCCGCCGTGGCGACCGGGCGGGACGGAGTGCAGCCGCTCCCCGGGGGTGGCGACGCCCATGATCCCGAGGAACGGGGCGAGGGGGAAGTGCGCGAAGCGGTCGCGGGCGGCGGTGAGCGGGATGCGGCCCCGCCGGCCCAGGTCGGTGTCCACGACGTCGGCGAAGACGCTCACCGTCGTGCCGTCGACCGGGAACTCACCGTGCAGGGCACCGCGGCCGTGCCGGTTCGACACGACGCCGTAGTGCACCCGGGGCAGGGTCTCCAGGACCGTCATCGTCAGCACGTCCCCGGGACGGGCACCGCGCACCGCGATCGGCCCGGACACCACGTGTGGACCGTCCACCGCGGGGTCGCGGTGGCCGGAGCGGGCGATCGCGACGGCGTCGGCGAGGACGTGCTCCGGTGCGACGCCGTGGTCGCCGAACCAGGCAACGGGGTCGCTGCCCTGGTCGGGGAGGATCCCCTCGTGGCTGACCGTGTCGATGGTGACCGACTCACCCGGGGCGATGGTCAGGGCCGGGGTGTCACCCTCGCCCGGCAGGCGACCCCACAGGACGGCCTCAGGGTCGACCGGCAGGAAGTGGTCGCCGCGGACGGGTCCGGCGCCGGGCTGCAGTGTCGCCACCGCCGGGGCGGTGGTCTCGTGTGCGGTGGTCATCGGTCCGTCCTCCGTTCGACCAGGTGGGCCACGTCGGCGAGGTGGTCGGCCATCGCCCGCGTCGCGCCCTCGACGTCGTGCTCCCGGATCCGCCCGAGGATCCGCTCGTGCCACTCGAACGACGACCGGCGCCCCTCGCTGGTGCTGTGCGAGCGAGCACGCACGTCCTGCACCCAACCGCTGCTGAGCTCGCACAACGACACGAGCAGGGGGTTGCCCGAGGTGCGGGCGACCTGCACGTGGAAGGCGACGTCCTGGGCCAGCGACTCCTCCGGGCTCAGACCAGCGTGCGTCGCGGCGAGGATGCGTTCCAGGGTCAGCAGGTCGGCCTCGCCAGCCCGCGCCGCCGCGAGTCCGGCGACCTGCGGCTCGACGACGGTCCGGAACTCGGCGACGTGCTCGGCCCGGTGGTCCAGGTCGTCGCGGTGGTGGTCGAGCAGGGCGGACGCCTCCTCCGGTCGCGGCAGCACGACGGTGCCACGGCCGGGGGTCCGGGAGACCAGACGACGGCGCTCGAGTTCCTGCAGCGCCTCCCGGATGGTCGTGCGGGACACGGCGAGGTCCTCGGCGAGGGTGCGTTCCGGCGGCAGCTTGTCGCCGGGCTGCAGGTCGTCGAGCACGAGCGTGCCGAGGTGGGCGGCGGTCGCCGCGCTCAGGGTCCGTCCACGGTGCATGCCCTCGACCGTAGGGCCGGTTGGTCTGCTTGGTTCATTGGTACGACCATCTTTTACACGGCCGTCACACGCGGCGTCGGAACCCGAAACACGGCGGGCGAATGGTGGAGCACGTCCCACCCGCACCGACCGGAAGAGGGTTCGACGTGGACCTGGTCCTCACCAACGCACGGCTGACCGACGGCCGATCCGTCGACGTCGCGATCGCCGACGGCGTGATCGACAGCGTGACCGACGCGCTGCCCGGTCCGGGCTCGGCGCACGGCACCGACACCGGTGCTGCTCCCACCCGCGTGGTCGACTGCGCCGGGCGCGTGGTCATCCCCGGGCTCATCGAGGCACACCTGCACGTCGACAAGGCCCTGCTCGACCGGGAACGCCCGAACCCCGACGGCACCCTCGCCGGCGCCATCGCCGTCACGGGGGAGCTCAAGCGCGGCTTCACCCACGCCACCGTCCGCGACCGCGCCCGCACCCTGCTCGACCAGGCCATCACGAACGGCACGACGCTCGTCCGCGCACACCCCGACGTCGACCCGATCGTCGGGCTCACCGGCGTCGAGGTGCTGCTCGACCTGCGCGACGAGTACCGGGACGCCCTCGACCTGCAGATCGTCGCGTTCCCCCAGGAGGGCATCGCCAAGGCACCGGGCACCCTCGCGCTGCTCCGTCAGGCGCTCGCCGCGGGGGCGGACGTCATCGGGGGATGCACCTACAACGAGCACACCCTGGCCGCCTGCCACGAACACGTCGAGACGGTCCTGGACCTCGCCGAGGAGTTCGGGGTGCCGGCCGACCTGCACGCCGACTTCGCCGACGACACCTCCGACCCGCGGTACGCCCTCGCCGGGCACATCGCCGACCGCGTGACCGTCCGCGGGCTGCAGGGACGGGTGGCGCTCGGCCACGTGACCTCGGTCGCGAGCCTGCCCCGCGGCGAGCGCCGGGTACTGTTCGACCGCCTCGCTGCCGCCGGGGTCGCCGTCGTGCCGCTGCCCGCGACCGACCTGCACCTGGGGGGACGGTCCGACGACCACGACGTGCGGCGCGGGGTCGTGCCGGTCCGCGAACTCTGGGACGCCGGGGTCACGAGCGCCTACGCGTCGAACAACGTCCGGAACGCCTTCACCCCGTTCGGCAACGCCGACCTGCTCGACGTCGGGCTGCTCCTTGCGCAGACCGGGCACCTGTCCGGCCCCGACGACCTGCGACGGGTGCTCGCCATGGCCACCACCGGGGCGGCCGAGGTCGTCGGCGTCGCGGACACCCACGGCATCCGGCCCGGCGCCGCCGCCGACCTCGTCGTGCTCTCCACCACCGACCCGGACGGCGTCCTGCTCGACCGGCCGGACCGCGCCCTCGTCCTCAAGCGCGGTCGGGTCGTCGCCGAGACCACCCGGACCGTCCGTCTCACCACCAGCCCCACCACGAACCGATCGAAGGAACTCAGCCATGCGTGAACGGATCCCGCACGAGATCGTCGCCTCCGTCCTGGCCGGTGCCACGGCGTTCATCGGCGGCAACGCCCTGCACCTGCCGACCTGGGCGATCTTCATCAGCTGGGCGGGGATGTTCCTGCTCGGCGGCAAGCCGACGCTGCGGAACGCCACCCGCCTGTGGGCCGCGATGCCGATCGGGTCGGCGTTCGGCCTGGTCATCGTCCTGCTCGACCAGCGGTTCGGCACCCTGTTCGGCGAGGGGCAGGCGGCGCAGAACACCGTGCTGGCGCTGCTCATCCTCGTCGTGAACTGCGCCCTGATGTACACGGGTCGCACGAAGCTGTTCGGGCTCGTCCCGGGGATGTTCCTCGGGTTCGCCTCGTTCTTCGCGACGTGCTTCGGCGGCTTCGGCTTCGACCCGGGGAACGCCTGGGCAGCCTGGGCGTCGGTCGTGCTGATGAACGCGCTCGGTCCGGTGTTCGCGTACCTGTCCCGCCGCCTGACCTTCGCCCGGCCCGAGCCGGCCGGCACCGTCGTCGAGGCCGACCCCGTCGTCGCGGCCGGCGGCGCAGTGGCCACGGCCACGGCCCAGGCCCCGGCTCCGGAACGCCAGCCCGACCAGCCCGTCGCAGCCTCGGCCTAGGAGCGGACCGGTACGCTCGGGTCCCGTGTCACCAGTCGTCCGCCGCCCCCGCTCCGCCGTCCGGAGGCCGGTCACGATCTCGGTGGTCGCCGTCCTGCTCCTCGTCGCCGGCTACCTCGTCGCTGCGGCGGTCGTGCCGTTCGCCCCCGCGAGCGCGAGCACCACCACCTACTCGGCACCCACGACGAGCGTGCCGGACCTGCGGTTCCCCGGCTACGGTGCCACGGCGGTCGAGGCGACCGACTTCCCGGAGAGCCTCCGCACCAGCGGCGACACGAAGCCCCGGCCGATCGCGAGCATCTCGAAGATCGTCACCGCTCTCGTCGTCCTCGACGCGAAGCCCCTCGAGCGGGGCGAGCCGGGGCCCTCGATCGCCTTCAACCCGGAGATGCAGGGGTTGTACGCCAAGTACGCGGCGGTGAACGGCGAGGTCGCGCCGATGCCAGCCGGACTGAAGCTGTCCGAGTACCAGACCCTGCAGGTCATGCTGATGAAGTCGGCGAACAACTACGCAGGGGCCCTCGCCATCTGGGCATTCGGGTCGCTGGAGGCGTACGACCGTGCCGCGGACGCGTGGCTCGACCGGCAGGGCCTCGACGACACCACGATCGAGGAGCCGACCGGCCTCGACGCGGACAACCGGTCCACCGCGACCGACCTGGTGGCGCTCGGTCAGCTCGCGCTCGCGAACCCGGTCGTGCAGCAGGTCGTCGGGACGAAGCAGGTGACCGTGCCCGGTGCGGGGCAGATCGAGAACTCGAACAAGCTCCTCGGCCTCGACGGCATCGAGGGGATCAAGACCGGCACCCTCGACGAGGCCGGCGCCTGTCTGCTGTTCGCGGCGACGTACGAGCGCGGTGGCAGGGACGTCACCGTCGTCGGCGTGATGCTCGGCGGTGTCGACCACGACTCCCTCGACGTCGACGTGCAGCGGTTGCTGCGGTCCGTGGCGGACAACTTCCAGGTCGTGACCCTCACCCACCAGGGGCAGACCTTCGGCACGTTCTCGACCCCGTGGCAGGACGAGGCCGACGCGGTCACGACCAAGGCGGCCGAGGTGCTCGTGTGGGGCAAGACCACCGTCACCGCGAAGGCGAAGCTGCAGCAGGTGACCTTCGGCACGAAGGGCGAACGGGTCGGGCAGGTCCGGTTCCGCATCTCCGACCACGACCCGGTCACGGTGCCGCTCGCGCTCGAGCGCACGATCGACGACCCCGGCGTCTGGTGGCGCTGGACGAACCCGTTCCAGGGGGCGTGACGCCCGTCGTCCGCCGACCGTAGAGTCGGTCGGGTGACGACGATGACGACGTTCCCCCGGACCACCCCCGCCGCCCTCGGCATCGATCCCGGCGGCGTGACCGCCCTGCTCGACGCCCTCGAGTCCACGCCCGACGTGGAGCCGCACAGCATCATGCTGCTCCGGCACGGCCAGGTGGCGGCCGAGGGCTGGTGGCAGCCCTACGCCGCCGACCGCGTGCACCTGCTCTACTCGTTGAGCAAGAGCTTCACCGCCGCGGGGGTCGGCATCGCCGTCCGGGCGGGCCTGATCGACCTCGACGCGACCGTGCTGTCGTACTTCCCGGAGCTCGACGCCGACGTCACGGACGAACGCAGCCGCCGCATCCGCGTCCGGCACCTGCTCGCGATGGCGAGCGGCCACCGCGAGGAGACGATCGACCGCGCCCGGGCCCTCGACCCGACGAACACCGTGCGCGGGTTCCTGCTGCTCCCGCCGGACGCGGAGCCCGGCACGGTCTTCGCCTACAACCAGCCGTGCACCTACACCCTCGCCGAGATCGTCCGGCGGGTGACCGGCGGTTCCCTCGTCGCGTGGCTCCGCCCGCACCTGCTCGACCCGCTCGGCATCGACGACCTCGCCTGGCGCCGCGACGACAGCGGTGCGGAACTCGGGTACAGCGGGTGCTACGCCCCGACCGACGCGGTCGCCAAGCTCGGCCAGCTGTACCTGCAGGGCGGCGTCTGGGACGGCGAGCGGATCCTCGACGCCGACTGGGTCGAGCAGGCGACCAGCACGCAGGTCGCCAACCCGGACGAGGCCAACCCCGACTGGTCCCAGGGCTACGGCTTCCAGTTCTGGATGGCCCGTCACGGCTTCCGCGGCGACGGCGCCTACGGTCAGTTCTGCGTCGTCCTGCCGGAGCAGGACGTCGTGCTCGCGATGACCGGCCAGAGCCTCGACATGCAGGCCGTCCTCGACGCGGTCTGGGAGCACCTGCTGCCCGCCGTCGACCGCACGCCCGACGCGGCCTCGGCATCCGCCCTGGAGGCCCGGCTCGCCTCCCTGGGACTGCCCGCCGTGGACGGTGGTCCGCTGCAGGGCCTCGCCGACGTCGGTCCGCTGGCCCGCGACGGCGACGGGTGGCGGCTCACGCTCGACGTCGACGGCGGCTCCCTGTCGGTGCCGGTCGGGCAGGGGGAGTGGGCCGCCGAGGGCCCGCTCGCCGCGAGCGGTGCCGTGGCGGACGACGGGACGGTCCTGGTCGACGTGCGGTTCGTCGAGACCCCGCACCTGGCGCACGTCCGGATCGACCCCGGCACGGGATCGACGACGAGCTGGCAGACCGAGCCGCTGCACGACGGACCGCTCACGCTGCGGCGCCCCGCGGACTGAGGGCCCGCGGCCCGGCCCGCGTCTACGGGGTGTCGGAGGGGTGCTCGGTGACGATCTGCAGCTCGGGTCGCTTCGCCGACACCCCGTCGCCGGACGAGGTGTGCTTGATGCGCCGGACCACCCACGGCACCAGGTACTCCCGGGCCCAGCCGAGGTCCTCGGCACGGGCCTCGCGCCACGGCCGCGCCTCGAGCGGGTCCGGGTTGAACGGTTCGAGCCCGTGCGGCACACCGAGGGTGTCGAGCACCGCCGCGGCGATCGTCGAGTGGCCCATCGGGGAGTGGTGCAGACGGTCCGGAGCCCACATCCGCGGGTCCCGGAGCACCCGGAGTGCCCACATGTTCGCCACCAGGGCGCCGTGCTTCAGGGCGATGGCGTGCAGGTTCTCGTTGTAGATCGCCGTCTTGCCGCGGACCATGCCGAGCACCGGGGTCATCCCGACGTCCGGGCCGGTGAACAGCACGACGGTGGCTCCGTCGCGGCGCAGGTCGGCGACGAGGCGGTCCACGCGCTCGGCGAGCTCGTCCGGGTCCGAGCCGGGGCGGATGATGTCGTTGCCGCCGGCGGACACCGTGATGAGGTCCGGGTGCAGGGCGACGGCGGCCTCGGCCTGCTCGTCGATGATCTGCTGCAGCAGCCGGCCGCGGATCGCGAGGTTCGCGTAGGCGAAGTCGTCGGTCTGGTGTGCGAGCACCTCGGCGACGCGGTCCGCCCAGCCGCGGTTGCCGCCCGGGACGGTGGGGTCGGGATCCCCGATCCCCTCGGTGAACGAGTCACCGATCGCGACGTACCTGGTCCAAGGATGACGATCTGACACGTTCCGGACCCTAGTCTCGTGGCATGACGAAGGCCAACACGGACGCCGTCGGCTGGTCGGTGCCGGACGAGCTGCTCGACCGCATCGCCGAGCGCGCCCCCGGCTACGACGCCGCGAACGCGTTCTGCACCGAGGACCTCGACGAGCTCCGCGCCGCCGGCTACCTGCGGATCGGCGTGCCCGTCGAGCAGGGCGGGGCGGGCCTCGGCCTCCGTGGCACCGCGCGGGTGCAGCGCGCCCTCGCCCAGGCCGCGCCGGCGACGGCACTCGGCCTCGGCATGCACCAGGTGTGGGTGCAGGCGGCCCGCGCCGTGCGTGCACGAGGCGAGTCGTTCCTCCAGGCCGTCACCGACCACGCTGCCGACGACCACCTGCTCGCCTTCGGGGTGAGCGAACCCGGCAACGACGCCGTGCTGTTCGACTCGTCGACGACGGCGGAGCCGGACGGCGACGGCGGGTACCGGTTCACCGGCACGAAGGTGTCCACGTCCCTCGCACCGGCGTGGGACGTGATGAGCGTCTTCGGCAAGGACACCTCGGGGCCGGAGCCACGGCTCGTGCACGGGTTCGTCCTGCGGTCGGACGGCGACGTCGAGCACCTGGACGACTGGGACACGCTCGGGATGCGGGCGACGCAGAGCCGCACCACGAAACTGCACGGCGTGCACGTCCCCGCCGACCGCATCGTCCGGTCGCTGCCGGTCGGGCCGAACCAGGACCCGCTCGTGTTCGGGATCTTCGCGTCGTTCGAGCTCCTCATCGCGTCGGTGTACGCCGGCGTCGCGGAGCGGGCGATCACGCTCGCGACGGCCGCCGTGGCGGTGCGCACCGCGGCCGACGGCACCAGGCGGTCGCAGGACCCCGACGTGCGCCGGGCGATCGCCGACCTGCGCGGTGCGGTCGACGCGATCACGCTGCAGGTCGACTCGCTGGCGCGGTCGGTCGACGAGCTCGACGACCTCGGAGCCCGCTGGTTCCCGCTGCTCGTCGGCACCAAGGCGCGAGCCGTGGACACCGCGCAGCACGTCGTGGACGAGGCCATGCGCGTCGTCGGCGGCTCGGCGTTCCGGTCGTCGAGCGAGCTGGCGCGACTGGCGCGTGACGTCCGGGCGGGGCAGTACCACCCGTCGTCGCGGGACTCCGCGGCGCGGACGATCGCCGCGTCGGTGCTCGGCCCGCTCGACTGAGCGCTGCGCGCGCACCGTGCGAGGCGCTGCGCTCCGGGGCACTCCGGGGCGCTCAGGTGCGAGGTTCGGCACGTGGTGGCACCCGCGCCCCCTCGCACCACGTCCGGAACCTCGCACCGTCCGATCGCGATCGGCCCCGGGCACGGCGATGTCGGCGGCGCCTGGCATCATCTCGGTGTGAGCAAGCAGGACGGACGGAACCGCCTCGTCTCCGACGCACCGGTGGACGACGTCTCGGCGACCGTGCTGCACGTCGACATGGACGCCTTCTTCGCCTCCGTCGAACTGCTCGACCGCCCCGACCTCGTGGGCCTGCCGGTCATCGTCGGGCACGACTCCGACCGCTCCGTCGTCACCGCCGCCACCTACGAAGCCCGTCGCTACGGCGTCAACTCGGCGATGCCGATGGCCGTCGCCAAGCGCCGCTGCCCGAACGCCGTCATCGTCGAACCGCACTTCGAGAAGTACCGGGCGCAGTCCGCCGCGGTGATGGCGATCTTCGACCGGTTCACCCCGCGGGTCGAGCGCCTCGGCATCGACGAGGCGTTCCTCGACGTCGCCGGCGGCCTCCGGCTGTACGGCACCCCGTGGCAGATCGGCCAGGCCATCCGCCGCACGGTCCTCGCCGAGACCGGTCTGCACTGCTCCGTCGGCGCGGCGTCGACCAAGTTCGTCGCGAAGCTCGCCTCCAGCCGGTCGAAGCCCGACGGCCTGCTCGTGGTCCCCGCCGCCGACACCGTGGCGTTCCTGCACCCGCAGCCGGTGTCCGCGCTCTGGGGCGTCGGCGGCAAGACGCAGGAGACGCTCGAACGCCGGGGCATCCGCACGGTCGGCGACCTGGCGAACACCCCGCTCGGGTCGCTGGTGTCGGCACTCGGCCCGGCCGGCGGGCAGCGGCTGCACGACCTGTCCTGGGGTCGGGACCCCCGCGTGGTCGACACCGGCGTCGGCGAGAAGTCGATCGGGCACGAGGTCACGTTCGGCCGCGACCTGACCGAGCGCGACGACGTCGCCCGCGAACTCCTGCGCCTGGCCGACAAGGTCGCCGTCCGCCTGCGCCAGGCCGACGTGCAGGCCCGGACCGTGGCACTCAAGGTCCGCTACACCGACTTCACCACCCTGACCCGGTCGCGCACCCTGGCGGAGCCCACCGACGTCGCGAAGCGCCTGCACCGCGAAGCCGTCGAGCTGTACGACGTGCTGCACCGACCGGGCAACCAGATCCGGCTGATCGGGGTGCGCGGCGAGAACCTCGTGCCCGCGGCCGCCAGCAACGCCCTGTGGGACGACGACGCGCCGTGGCGTGACACCGAGACCACGGTCGACGCGGTCGCCGCACGCTTCGGCGCCGGCGTGCTGCGACCGGCATCCCTGGTCCGCCGGACCCCTGACGGCGGCGTCCCGCACGCTCGGCAGGACTGACGGTGGCGGTAGAATCGGGTTCAGTGAGCGCAGCGGAGTACGAAGACCAGCAGCCCGCCACGCTGTGGGCGGAGTCGGGTGACGACCAGTCCGGCGCAGGCGGATCGTCGTCGACGCACGACGGCAGCCCGGCACATCAAACCCAGGCGTACCAGAGCCCGGCACACCAGACGGCGCAGGCGCAGGGTGACGCCGCCCGTGACGAAGCCGACGCCGCAGCCCTGGCCGAAGCGGCCGGCAACTCGGCCGTCCAGCACCTGTCGCCGGCGTTCCCGGACCGGGCCGCCTGGGGCACGGCGTCGAAGCTCCGTGCCTGGCAGATCGAAGCGCTCACGAAGTACTTCGAGAAGGAACCCCGCGACTTCCTCACGGCCGCGACCCCCGGCGCCGGCAAGACCACCTTCGCGCTGCGGCTGGCGACCGAGCTCCTCGCACGCGGCACCGTCGACCGCATCGTCGTCGTGGCCCCGACCGAGCACCTGAAGCGCCAGTGGGCCGACTCCGCCGACCGTGTGGGCATCCGGATCGACCCGATGTTCAAGAACGGCGACGGCATGTTCGGCCGGCACTACCAGGGCGTCGCGATCACGTACGCCCAGGTCGGCATGAACCCCGAGGTGCACAAGCGCATCACCGAGGGCGGCCGCACCCTGGTCGTCCTCGACGAGGTCCACCACGGTGGCGACGCCCTGACGTGGGGCGACGGCATCAGAGAGGCGTTCTCCGGCGCGACCCGCCGACTCTCGCTGTCGGGGACCCCGTTCCGGTCCGACACCGCACCGATCCCGTTCGTGCAGTACGCCCCCGACGAGCAGGGCATCCGCACCTCGATCTCCGACTACAACTACGGCTACGGCCGAGCCCTGAAGGACGGCGTCGTCCGCCCCGTGCTGTTCATGGCCTACGCCGGACAGATGCGCTGGAAGACCCGGATGGGCGACGAGATGTCGGCCTCCCTGGGTGAGCAGGTCACGAAGGACATCACGGCCCAGGCCTGGCGCACCGCGCTGTCACCCGAGGGCGAGTGGATGCCGGCCGTGCTCTCCGCCGCCGACAAGCGCCTGACCGAGGTCCGTCGTGGTGTGCCCGACGCCGGCGGTCTGGTCATCGCCACCGACACCACCACGGCGCGCGCCTACGCCCGGATCCTGCAGCAGATCACGGGGGAGCGTCCCACCGTGGTGCTGTCCGACGAGGCCGCCGGGTCGAGCCGCATCAGCGCGTTCGCCGAGGACACCTCGCGCTGGATGGTGGCCGTCCGCATGGTCTCCGAAGGCGTCGACGTCCCACGGCTCTGCGTCGGCGTGTACGCCACGAGCGCGAGCACGCCGCTGTTCTTCGCCCAGGTGATCGGCCGCTTCGTGCGTGCCCGTCGCCGCGGGGAGACCGCGAGTGTCTTCCTGCCGAGCGTCCCCGGCCTGATGGCCCTCGCCGCCACCCTCGAGCTCGAGCGCGACCACGCCCTCGACCGCCCGAAGGACGCCGACGACGGCATGTACAACCCCGAAGACGCAATGGTCGCCGAGGCCAACAAGGAAGACCGCGCGTCCGAGAGCCTGCTCGAGGTCCAGCCGTTCGAGGCGCTCGACTCGCAGGCGTCGTTCGACCGCGTCCTCTACGACGGCGGTGAGTTCGGCACCGGCGGCGAGGTCGGTTCCCTCGAGGAGCTCGACTTCATCGGCATCCCCGGGCTGCTCGAACCCGATCAGGTGCGCGACCTCCTGCGCGCCCGGCAGGCCACCCAGGCCAAGCGCTCCAAGGGCCGCACGGCCAAGGACGGCATGCCGAAGGCGCCCGAGCCCGACCGCCCGATGTACATGACGATCAAGGAGCAGCGCACCGAGCTCGCCCGGCTCGTGTCGATCTGGTCCCGGCACTCGAACGAACCGCACGGTGCGATCCACGCCGAACTCCGGCGGATCAGCGGTGGTCCGGCCGTGGCGCAGGCGAGCATCGAGCAGATCCAGAAGCGCATCGACATCCTGCGCTCCCGCATCGGCGGACGACGGTGACCGCGGCGTGATCGAGCCGGTCGACGACCGCACCTGGTACGTCAAGCGTGACCCCGAGGCGTCACCCGAGGCGATCATCGACCGCTTCGGCGGCGGCTACCGACTGCGCCGCTTCTCGCTCACCGAGTCCCGCCGCACCCCGCACGGGGTGTTCACGGGGCCCGAACTGGCCGAGACCGCGTGGTGGCGGCTCCGCGACAGGCCGCGGAACTCATGACGCGCCAAGCCAAAGTCCGGTAGACCGGAGGAATGGCAGACTCGATCCCTCACGTCCTCGTCCTCGGCGGCGGCTCCGCTGGCTACACCACGGTCAAGCAGCTCCAGAAGCACGCGGCCACGGTGCCCATGCGCATCACGCTCGTGGACCAGAACACCTACTACACGTACCTGCCGTTCCTGCCTGAGGTCGCCGGTGGCCACATCGCGCCGAAGGACGTCACCGTCGAGCTGCGCCGTGCACTGCGCAAGACCCGGGTGATCCAGGGCAAGGTCACCGCGATCTCCTCGGCCGACAAGACCGTCTCGATCGCGACCGCCGGCGGCGACGACCGCACCCTCGGCTACGACCACCTCGTCGTCGCCCTCGGTTCCGTCACCCGCACCTTCCCGACCCCCGGGCTCGAGGAGTACGGCGTCGGCTTCAAGAGCGTCGAAGAGGCCGCCTACGTGCGCGCCAAGCTCCTCGACAACATCGCGAAGGCCGCCGCCACCCGCGACGAGGACGAGCGTCGCCGTCTGCTGACCAGCGTCTTCGTCGGCGGTGGCTACACCGGCGTCGAGGCGATCGGTGAGCTGTTCGACGTGTCGCAGGCCGCCATCAAGACCTACCCGTCGCTCGCCGGCGAGCAGCCCCGCTGGGTGCTCATCGACGCCCTCGACCGCGTCGCGCCCGAGGTCGGCCCCGAGCTGTCCAAGTGGACCCTCGAGTCGCTCCGTGCCCGTGGCATCGACGTCCGCCTGAAGACCACCATGCCGAGCGCCGAGGGCGGCGTCGTCAAGTTCTCCGACGGCGACGAGTTCGCCACCGGTCTGCTCGTCTGGACCGCGGGCGTCAAGCCGAACCCGCTCCTGGACGCCTCCGACCTGCCGCGCGGGCCGAAGGGCCACCTCGCCGCGAACGCGAAGCTCCAGGTCGAAGCCGAGGACACCCACCAGGTCGTCGAGGGCGTCTGGGGTCTCGGTGACGTCGCGCAGGTGCCCGACCTGACCGCCGACAAGCAGCCGGCGTTCTACCCGCCGAACGCGCAGAACGCCGTGCGTCAGGCCGTGGTCGCCGCCGACAACATCGTCGCGACCATCACCGGCAAGCCGCTCGAGGAGTACCGCCACCCCTCCATCGGCACCGTCGCGTCGTACGGTGTCGGCAAGGGTGCCGCGAACATCAAGGGCATCAAGATGACCAACCTGCTCGCGTGGCTCGCGCACCGCGCGTACCACGTGTACGCGATGCCGACCCTGAACCGGAAGGCCCGCATCATCATCGGCTGGATCACCGGTGCGGTGTCGGGTCGCGACGCGACCTCGCTCATCAAGGAGACCGATCCGCGACGCAACTTCGTCGAGGCGTCCAAGAGCTAGACGCACCCACAGATCGGACGGGAGGCGCGGTGCCAGCTGGCACCGCGCCTCCCGTCCGTCTGTGCGGACGTCCACCGCCTGTCCGCCATCTGCGGTCCTGTGTCCGTTCCAACGTGGCGCGCGGCAGCGTGGACGGACGAGTGAGAGGAGCGTCCATGCGCGCCATGACGTACCGCGGCCCCTACCGGGTCCGCGTCGAGGAGAAGCCGGACCCACGGATCGAACACCCGAACGACGCCGTGGTCCGCGTCGAGCGGGCGGCGATCTGCGGCTCGGACCTGCACCTGTACCACGGCATGATGCCCGACACCCGCGTCGGGCACACGTTCGGCCACGAGTTCATCGGGGTCGTCGAGCAGATCGGCTCGTCCGTCGAGACCCTGTCGGTCGGGGACCGCGTGATGGTCCCGTTCAACATCTTCTGCGGAACGTGCTGGTTCTGCGCCCGCGGACTCTTCGCGAACTGCCACAACGTGAACCCGAACGCGACCGCGGTCGGCGGGATCTACGGGTACTCGCACACCACCGGCGGGTACGACGGCGGGCAGGCGGAGCGCGTGCGGGTGCCGTTCGCCGACGTCGGACCGCAGGTGATCCCGGACTGGCTCGACGACGACGACGCCCTGATGATGACGGACGCGCTGAGCACCGGGTACTTCGGGGCGCAGCTGGCGTCGATCCGCGAGGGCGACACCGTCGTGGTGCTCGGTGCCGGGCCGGTCGGGCTCTACGCCGCCAGGTCGGCGTGGTTCATGGGAGCCGGCCGGGTGATCGTCGTCGACCAGCTCGAGTACCGGCTCGAGAAGGCCCGGAGCTTCGCGCACGCCGAGACGATCAACTTCGCTGAGGTCGACGACGTCGTGCTCGAGATGAAGAAGCAGACCGACTTCCTCGGTGCCGACAGCGTGATCGACGCGGTCGGAGCCGAGGCGGACGGCAACTTCACCCAGCAGGTCACCGCCTCGAAGCTCAAGCTGCAGGGTGGGTCCCCGACGGCGCTCAACTGGGCGATCGACGGCGTCCGCAAGGGCGGCACGGTCTCGGCGGTCGGTGCGTACGGGCCGATCCCGAGCGCGGTGAAGTTCGGGGACGCGATGAACAAGGGCGTCACGATCCACACGAACCAGGCGCACGTGAAGCGCCAGTGGCCGCGGTTGCTCGAGCACGTCCAGGCCGGGCACTTCAAGCCCAGCGACATCATCACGCACCGCATCCCCCTCGAGCACATCGCCGAGGGCTACCACCTGTTCTCGTCCAAGCTCGACGGTTGCATCAAGACCGTCGTCGTGCCGTGAGGAGGCCCGACATGTCCGACCACACCCCGTACATCGCCGATCCGCCCCGACGGGTGCCGTCCGCCGAGGAGCTCCGTGCCCGCATCCCGGGGTGGGGGAGCGACCTCGACCCGGCAGACCGGCCGTCCGTGCCGAAGCTCTCGCGCGAGGCCGGTTCGGTCACCGGCGCCCACTGGGACCTCCCGTCGCAGCAGGACGGTGCGCACGGCCGGGAGCGCTCGATCGAGCACGCCCACGTGACGCCGGTGTTCGGCACCGCGCAGCCCCTGCACGGCGTCGCCGGGATCGTCCGGCGGTACGCCTACCGGCGGTTCAGCGAGGGGCGCCTGGCGCACTGGATGCTGCTCGTCGTCGGGGACCGCCTGGACGTCGCGACGCACCGGGTGACCGATGCGCTCCGGGGTCGGCCGGACCGGCTGATCAGCGAGACCGGCGTCGCGGCGGAGCGTGGGACCCACCCCGTTGCGTCGCGCCTGGGGTCGAGCCGGTCGGACTGGCGGCACCAGGTGCTCGACCCGGTGGTCGCGAACTGGGGCTGGCTCGCGGCGCTCGGTGCCGTGGTGCTGGTGGTGCGGCGGGTGCGCCGCTCGCGCTGACCGCGCGTGCCGCCGGGCTTGCACCTTGGTGCGACGTTGCCCACTCGGTGCGACCTTGTTCCGTCACACGGAGTGCGCAACGTCGCACCGGCCAGTGACGTGCGCACGTTCCGGCCTGGAGGCGCGCTGCGGCCCCGCCCCGCGCCTCCAGTCCGCACGTCCCGCGTCCACCGCCCGCCCACCTGCCCCGGTCCTGATCGCCCCGAGCGCAGCGAAGTGGCACGTGGATCGCCCTGAGCGCAGCGAAGTGGCGCCGGCGTGGATCGCCCTGAGCGCAGCGATGGCGGCACTCGCCGGGAAGACACAACAGAAAATGCCCCCCGACCGAAAGGTCAGGGGGCACGCATTTCCTGTGTCCGAGAGGGGACTTGAACCCCTACGCCCTAATACGGGCACTAGCACCTCAAGCTAGCGCGTCTACCAATTCCGCCACCCGGACAGGGTGTCTGGTGTCTGTTTCCCGGGTTGAACCCGGCGTTCCTGCCGAGAGAAGACACTAGCACGGGTCTGAACGCGCGATGAACACGGTCGCGCATCCCGGGCGAGTCCTGTGGGTCGGGCTTCGGCGACGGGGTCGGTGCCGACCGATACCGTGGAGCCATGACGAACCGGGAGCCCTCCGAGCCGCAGTCCGTGCCCGAGCTCGAGGCCACCGCGGCGATCGCCCGCGACCTCATCCGCATCGACACGACGAACTGGGGCGAGGGGAAGTCCCGTGGGGAGACCGAGGCGGCCCACTACGTCGAGGACAAGCTCCGCGCGCTGGGTCTCGAGCCGCAGTTGTTCGAGTCCGAGCCGGACCGGGTGAGCGTCGTGGCGCGGGTGCCCGGCCGGAATCGTGACAAGCCGGCGCTCGTGGTGCACGGGCACCTCGACGTCGTGCCGGCCGACCCTGAGAACTGGTCGGTCGACCCGTTCGGTGGCGTGGTCAAGGACGGATCGCTGTGGGGTCGGGGCGCCGTCGACATGAAGAACATGGACGCGATGATGCTCACGTCGCTGGCCGACGTCATCGAGCAGCACGGTGCGCCGGAGCGTGACCTGGTGATCGCGTACTTCGCCGACGAAGAGGCCGGGGGAGTCCTGGGGTCCCACCACGTGGTCGACCAGCACCCCGAGGTCTTCGCGGGGGCGTCGGCGGCGATCAGCGAGGTCGGCGGGTACTCGATCACGCTCGGTGACCGTCGCGCCTACCTGCTGCAGACCGGCGAGAAGGCGCTCATGTGGGTGAAGCTGATCGCGCGCGGCACCGCCGCCCACGGCTCGCACGTGATCCGTGACAACGCCGTCACGAAGCTCGCGGCGGCGGTCGCCCGGATCGGCAGCGAGGAGTGGCCCGTCCGGCTCTCGGCCACGACGGACGCGATGGTCGCCGAGGTGGCGCGGTTCCTCGGGGTCGACCCGACGGTCACCGGCCCGGACGAGGTCGCCCTGGCCACCGGCTCGGCATCGCGGTTCATCCACGCCGCGCTGCACACCACGTCGAACCCGACGGTGCTGACCGCCGGCTACAAGCACAACGTGATCCCGGACACCGCCGAGGCCCTGGTCGACATCCGCTGCCTGCCGGGTGACGAGGAGACCGTGCTCGAACGGGTGCGGGAGCTCGCCGGACCCGACGTCGAGGTGGTCATGTCGTTCCGCGACATCGGCCTCGAGCAGGACTTCGGCGGCCCACTGGTCGACGCCGTCCGCGACGTCCTCGGCCGGCACGACCCGGGCGCCCCGGTCCTGCCGTACCTGCTGTCCGGCGGCACCGACAACAAGGCGCTCTCGACGCTCGGCATCGCGGGGTACGGGTTCGTGCCGCTGCAGCTGCCGGCCGGTGTCGACTTCCCCGCGATGTTCCACGGCGTGGACGAGCGGGTGCCGCTCGACTCGCTGGCGTTCGGTCGGCGGGTGCTGGCCGACCTGCTCGCCACGTACTGATATTGTTCACGGTCGCCGTCGTGGCGGTGCCCTGACCGACCTCCCCCTGAAAGGCCCGTGCGATGCACATCCTCGAGGCGATCTTCCTCGGCTTCGTCCAGGGGCTCACCGAGTTCCTGCCGGTGTCCTCCAGCGCGCACCTGCGCATCGTGGGGCTCTTCCTGCCCGACGCGAAGGACCCCGGTGCGGCCTTCACCGCCGTGACGCAGCTCGGCACCGAGACCGCGGTGCTCATCTACTTCTGGAAGGACATCACCCGGATCATCGGGCGGTGGTTCCGATCGGTGGTCAAGCGTGACGTGCCGAAGGGTGACCCCGACGTCCGCCTCGGCTGGCTGGTGATCCTCGGCACGATCCCGATCGGGGTCGCCGGGCTCCTGCTCAAGGACTCGATCGAGACCACGTTCCGGTCCCTCTGGATCGTCGCGATCGTCCTCATCGTGTTCGGTGTCGTGCTCGGGGTGCTCGACCGTGTCGGCCGCAAGGAGCGGCGCATCGAGCAGATGACGTTCCGCGGTGGCCTGCTCATCGGTCTGGCGCAGATGCTTGCCCTGGTGCCCGGTGTGTCCCGTTCCGGTGCGACCGTGTCGATGGGTCTCGCCCTCGGGTACACCCGGCCAGCGGCCGCGCGCTTCGCGTTCCTGCTGGCGATCCCGGCGGTGTTCCTGTCCGGCTTCTACGAGGCCGCGACGAGCCTCGGCGACCACGGTTCGCCGTTCGGACTCGCCGACACGCTCATCGCCACCGTCGTCGCGTTCGTGGTCGGGTTCGTCGTGATCGCGGCGTTCATGAACTACATCAGCAAGCGCAGCTTCATGCCCTTCGTCGTCTACCGGATCGCACTCGGTATCGTGCTCATCGTGTTGTTGTCGCTCGGAGTGATCCAGCCGTGAGGGCCTGGCAGGCCCCATCCGTCCCCGACGTCCCCGGCGCCGCGCCCCGACCGGTCGTCCACGACACCGCAACGGGCAAGCCGGTGGACCCCGCCCGCGACGAGGACCGCGCTGCGCTGTACGTCTGCGGCATCACGCCGTACGACGCCACGCACCTCGGCCACGCGGCGACCTACCTGGCGTTCGACACGCTCGGCCGCGCCTGGCGTGACGCGGGGCTCGACGTCGAGTACGCGCAGAACGTCACCGACGTGGACGACCCGCTGCTCGAGCGTGCCGCCCGCGACGGCGTCGACTGGCGTGCCCTGGCGTCTGAGCAGGTCGACCTGTTCCGCCGCGACATGGAGTCGCTGCGGATCCTGCCGCCGGACGACTTCGTGGCCGTCACCGACGAGGTCGAGCGCGTCGCCGAGGCGGTCTCGTTCCTGCAGGAGTCGGGCTACGCCTACGAGGTCCCGACCGACGGCGCCGAGGGCGACGACCTGTACTTCGACGTGAACCGCCCCACCGACGCGTGGACCCTCGGTGACGAGAGCGGCCTGGACCGCGAGACGATGCTCGCCCTCGCCGCCGAACGCGGCGGCGACCCGGAACGTCCGGGCAAGCGGGATCCGCTCGACCCGCTGCTGTGGCGCGCCGCGCGCGACGGCGAACCAGCCTGGGACACCGAGATCGGCCCCGGTCGCCCCGGCTGGCACATCGAGTGCAGCGTCATCGCCGGTGACCGCCTGGGGCTGCCGATCAGCGTGCAGGGCGGCGGGAGTGACCTCGTCTTCCCGCACCACGAGATGAGCGCTGGGCACGCTGCCGCCCTCGCGCACCAGCCCCTCGCGAACGCCTTCGTGCACACCGGGATGATCGCCTACCAGGGCACGAAGATCTCGAAGTCGCTCGGCAACCTCGTCACCGTGCGCGGGCTGCTCGACGACGGCGCCGATCCCCGTGCCATCCGGCTCGCACTGCTGTCGCACAAGTACTCCGACGACTGGGAGTGGTTCGACACCGAGCTGACGAGTGCCCAGACACGGCTCGCCGGCTGGGATGCCTGGGCCTCGGGAGCCTCCGCCGGGCACGCCGACGACGCAGCGGACGTGGCGGCACGAATCCGCGCACGGGTCTCCGACGACCTCGACACCCCCGGTGCCGTCGCCGCGGTCGACACCGCGATCGCGGGCGGTACGGCGTGCACGGCGGAGCTCCTCGACCTGATCGACGCCCTGCTCGGCATCCGCCTGGCCTGACCTCGGCGCACGGGCCGTCGCGCCGGTGCTGTGACCGTCCGCTGAGTGGTCGCGACACGTCGCGTGCGTGCGGCCGAGGGGTCAGGAACTGTCGCTCGGGCGGGCCGCAGCCGACAGTTCGCGACCACTCGCCGGAGGTGAGCGGGGTGTCGTGACCGCGCGGCGAGTGGTCGCGACACGTCGCGTGCGCGCCGCCGAGGGGTCAGGAACTGTCGCTCGGGCGGGCCGCAGCCGACAGTTCGTGACCACTCGCCGGAGGTGAGCGGGGTGTCCTGACCGTTCGCGTTCGCCGGACGGGAGGCCCGTGGCGGGTCCGACCCGCGCCTCCCGTCCGGCGAGTGGTCGCGACGCGTCGCGTGCGCGCTGCCGAGTGGTCAGGAACTGTCGTCCGGGCGGGTCGCAACCGACAGTTCGTGACCACTCGCCGGAGGTGAGCGGGGTGTCGTGACCGTTCGCGTTCGCCGGACGGGAGGCCCGTGGCGGGTCCGACCCGCGCCTCCCGTCCGCGGAGTGGTCGCGACACGTCGGGTGCGCCCTGCCGAGGGGTCAGGAACTGTCGCTCGGGCGGGCCGCAGCCGACAGTTCGTGACCACTCGCCGGACGTGAGCAGGGTGTCGTGACCGCACGCCGCCCACCGACGGGAGGCGCGGTGCCAGCTGGCACCGCGCCTCCCGTCCGTCAGTGGGTGACGGCTACTGCTGGGGCCGCCACGGCCCCTCGCCACCGGCGGTGCCGCCGTCCTTGCCGTCCTTGCGCTCACGGCGACGGAGGTACTGCTCGAACTCCTGCGCGATGGCGTCGCCCGAGGCCTCGGGGGAATCGACCGTGTCGCGCGCCTGCTCGAGCTGCCCGATGTAGGACGCCATGTCCTCGTCGTCGGCGGCGAGGGCGTCGATGCCCTCTTCCCACTCGGTGGCGTCGTCGAGCAGCGACCCGCGCGGCACCGTGACGTCCGTGAGCTCCTCGATCTTGTCGAGCAGCGACAGCGTGGCCTTCGGCGAGGGCGAGTTGTGCACGTAGTGCGGCACCGAGGCCCACAGGGACAGCGTGGTCAGCCCGGCCTTGTCCATCGCGTCGGCGAGGACCCCGAGGATGCCGGTCGGGCCCTCGTACGAGGACTTGTCGACGTCGAAGGCGGCGCGGACCCCGGCGTTCTCGCTCGACACGAAGACCGAGATCGGTCGGGTGTGCGGGACGTCGGCGAGCATGGCGCCGACGAAGACGACAGCGTCGATCGAGTAGACGTCCGCCAGGTCGATGATCTCCGAGCAGAAGCCCCGCCAGGTGCGCGACGGTTCCGGACCGACGAGCACGAAGACGTCACGGTCGGTGGGGGAGCCGGTGGCGCCGATGACCGGACGCCCCTCGGCACCGGGGCCGTGCAGCACGATCCGGGGCCACTGCACGCCGCGGTCGCCGTTGTCGTCGGTGCCGACGGTGGGCCGGTTGAACTGGTAGTCGACGTACCGCTCGCCGTCGAGTTCGCGCAGCTCGTCGAGCCCGAGCGACTCGACGATGCGACGCGCCAGACCGCTCGCGGCCTCGCCGGCGTCGTTCCAGCCCTCGAAGGCGACGACGAGCAAGCGACCGTCGCTGAAGGGGGAGTGCTGTGGCACGGAGCGGACCTCCTGGTGGTGGAGCGGAGCGGGGCGGGAGCGATGCCCCCGGCCGGACACGATTCAGGCATCCACTGTAGGCCCAGGGGGTGTCGGCGCACGCGCGCGTCCGCGCCCAGCGGAACGGCCCCGGTAGACTCGTCGCCCGTGACCGCGCATCCTCCTGCCCTCGTCCCGCCCGCAGCCGTGCTGTGGGACATGGACGGCACGATCATCGACACCGAGCCGATCTGGCAGCGGTCCCAGGTCGACCTGACGAACCGCTACGGCGCCGAGTGGACGGAAGCGGACGGCCTGTCCCTGGTGGGCAGCGGTCTCGAGCGCTCCGGTGAGCTCCTGCGTGCCAAGGGCGTCGACATGGAGGTCGAGGAGATCATCCAGTGGATGACCGACTACGTGATGGAGCACCTGCGCGCCGGTGAACTGCCGTGGCGGCCGGGTGCCCGTGAGCTTGTCGAGGAGCTCCACGCCCGCGGCATCCCGACCGCCCTGGTCACGATGTCCCGTCGCAAGATGGCACTCGTCGCCGCCGAGGCCCTGGGCGAGCGCGGCTTCCGCGTCGTCGTGGCCGGCGACGACGTCGACCGCCCGAAGCCGTTCCCGGACGCGTACCTGTCCGCTGCCGCGCAGCTCGGCGTCGAGCCCACCGCGTGCGTCGCGATCGAGGACTCCGCCACCGGCGTCGCGTCGGCCGTCGCCTCCGGCGCTGTCACGGTCGCCGTCGAGCACATCGTCCCGCTGTCCGAGATCGCCGGCGGCGACGTGCACCTGACCACCCTGGCGGGGGTCGACGTCGACCGTCTGGTCGAGTTGACGACGCCGGCACTGGCCGCACGGACTGGAGGCGCGGTGCCGGACCCGGCGCACGCTGCGGACACCGAAGGGGTCACCCGATGAACCACACCGACGACGCACGCGACGAGGCGGACGCGAGCAGCGCCTCCAGTCCGACCGCGGACCCGACCGCAGCGCTCCCGCACACCGCGGGCGGCGCACCGCACACGCCGCCGCGCGGCCCGTTCCGGGCCGGCGACCGCGTCCAGCTGACCGGTCCGAAGGGCAAGCTCACGACGCTGTCGCTCGAGACCGCGGGTGAGTACCACACGCACCGCGGGGTGCTCCGGCACGACGACGTCATCGGGCAGCCCGACGGCTCGGTCATCCGGGCGAGCACCGGTGACGAGTACCTCGCACTCCGCCCGCTGCTCAACGACTACGTGATGTCGATGCCGCGTGGCGCCGCGATCGTCTACCCGAAGGACGCGGCACAGATCGTGGCCTTCGCGGACGTCTTCCCCGGGGCCCGTGTGGTCGAGGCCGGCGTCGGCTCGGGGGCGCTGTCGCTGTTCCTGCTCCGCGCGATCGGCCCGACCGGGCAGCTGCAGTCGTTCGAGCGCCGCGAGGAGTTCGCGGCGATCGCGAAGGGCAACGTCGGCACCTTCCTCGGCGCCGTCCCGGACAACTGGTCCGTCACCGTCGGTGACCTCGTCGAGTCGCTGCCCGACGCGACCGAGCCGCAGAGCGTCGACCGCGTCGTGCTCGACATGCTCGCGCCGTGGGAGTGCGTGGACGCCGCAGCCGACGCCCTCGTGCCCGGCGGACTCATCGTCTGCTACGTCGCGACCGTCACGCAGCTGTCCCGCACGGCCGAGGCCCTGCGCGACACCGGACGCTTCACCGACCCGATGCCGAGTGAGACCCTGGTGCGCACCTGGCACGTCGAGGGCCTCGCCGTCCGCCCGGACCACCGCATGGTCGGGCACACCGGGTTCCTCATCACGGCACGACGCCTGGCCGACGGGACGGTGCTGCCGAACCTGAAGCGCCGCGCGGGCAAGGCGGAGTTCTCGGACGAGGACATCGAGGCCTGGACCCCCGGCGCCGTGGGCGAGCGGGCGACGAGCGACAAGAAGCTCCGCAAGGTGGCTCGGCAGTCGGCGGCGCAGGCGCGCAAGGTCGCGGCGGCCGAGGCGTCGTCGGCGGCGGAGGGTGCTGCGGCGCTGTCCGACACCGCTGCGGCTCCGTCCGGGGCCGTCGAGGACGAACGGTAGGCTGACGGCGTGCCCGTCCTGCATCGAACGGAAAGAGGGTCCGTGCGCACCATCCCCGCACTCCTGGTCACCATCGGTCTCGCGGTGTCGCTCACCGCCTGCGCCTCGAACGGTGCCGGCACCACGCCCTCGAGCTGTGCCGCTCCCGGCGCCGCGTCCGAAGCGGTGACCGCCACCGGCAAGTTCGGCTCGGAGCCGAAGGTCAACGTGCCGAAGGGCCTGACCACCAAGGGCACCCAGGTGTCCGTGCTGAAGCAGGGCAGCGGTCGCACGATCGACGACGGCACCCCCGTCCTGGTCGAGTACACCCTGGTCGACGGCTCCACGGGCGAGGTCGCCCAGACGAGCGGCTACTCGGGCCAGACGGCACCGATCACCGCCGGTGCGAGCAACTACGGGGCCCTCGGTGCCTCGCTGCAGTGCGCCCGCGTCGGCGACCGCCTGGCGGTGGCCCTGCCGAAGAGCGCCCTGAGCAGCACCGGCGGCACCGGTGCCAGCTCCTCGTCGAAGAAGACCGAGGACGCCGTGATCGCCGTCATCGACGTCAAGCGCGCGTTCGACGCCCGCGCCACCGGCACCCCGCAGCTCGCCGGCGACAAGATGCCGGCCGTGGTGCTCGCACCGTCCGGCGCCCCCGGCATCACGATCCCGTCGTGGAGCGCCCCCAAGTCGAACGAGACGCACCTGCTCCGCAAGGGCGACGGTCGCGAGCTCACCGCGAAGGACACCGCGGTCATCAAGTACACCGCCGTCACCTGGGGTGCCGACCCGTCCGTCGCCGGCTCCAGCTGGACCGACGGTTCCGGCGCGCAGGCCATCCCGCTCACCAAGGGCCAGGTCGACGAAGGCGTCCGGACCGCGATCGTCGGGCACCACGTCGGCGACCAGGTCCTGGCCATCGTCAACCAGCAGGGGACCGCGTACGCGTACGTGATCGACGTCCTCGGGGCGATCTCGAACTGACCCGGTCCGACCGTCCACGGACCGCGGCGCGGGTGCACTCCGGTGCACCCGCGCTGCCGTAGGATCGGCTCGTGCCAGCGACCCGTGTGCCCCGTGTGCCCGCCGAGGAGCGGCTGTTCAGCCTCGTGCTCGCGCTGCTCTCGACGGAGTCCGGGCTGACCAAGGCCGAGATCCTGGCCAACGTGCAGGGGTACCGGCAGCGGTTCTCGACCGGTGGCGACAACGCCTCGCTCGAGCGCCAGTTCGAACGCGACAAGGACGACGTCCGCGAGCTCGGCATCCCCCTCGAGACCATCGAGACCCCGGGTGCCGCGGGCAACAACCAGACTCTCCGGTACCGGATCCCGAAGGGCGAGTACGACCTGCCCGTCGACGTCCGATTCACCCCGGACGAATCCGCGTTGCTCTCCCTGGCCGCGATGGCCTGGCGCGAAGGCGCACTGTCCGCCGACTCCCGTCGTGGCCTGCTGAAGGTCCGCTCGGCCGGTGCCGAGGACGACGACGGTGCCCTGCAGCTCGGGGTCGACGCGTACGCCCCACGGCTCCGCGCCCGTGATGCCTCGTTCGAGCCGCTCCGTTCCGCGCTCGACCGCGGTGCAGCCGTGCGCTTCGACTACATCACGCCGGGCCAGCACGACGCCCGTCGGCGCGAAGTGGCTCCACTCGCCCTGGTGCAGCACGGCGGCCGGTGGATGCTCGCCGCCCACGAGTTCGCGACGGACTCGGACAAGAACTACCTGCTGGCCCGCATCGTCGGACCCGTCACCCAGTACGAGGTCGGGCAGCACACCGCTCCCGTCGGCGCGGGGGAGCGCACCCTCGCCGAACTCGAGCGGATCTGGGCCGAGCGCACCGCGCGCATCGCCGTGACGCCGGGTTCCGACGCCGAACGCCGACTGACCCGTCGCCGCGACACCGAGACCGACGCCGACGGCGCGCTCGTGCTGCACCACGTCGACCCGCAGATCCTCGCCGAGGAACTCGCCGCCTTCGGGCCCGAGGTCCGGGTGCTCGAGCCCGACGACCTGCGGGCACGGGTCGACGAGCGCCTCCGTGCACTCGTGCGCGACCACACCGACGACGATCGTGCCGCAGCCCCCGGAGAGGACCCCGTTCGTGGCTGACGCCCAACCCCTGCAGGCGCAGGACAAGCTCGCGTTCCTGCTCGCCCTGGTGCCGTACCTGATCGACCGCGAGCGGGTCTCGGTGGCCGAGGCCGCTCGGCACTTCGGTGTGCCCGAGGCCCGGATCCGGCGCGCCGTCGAACTCATCGCGGTGTCCGGGGTGCCCGGCGAGACGATGCAGTACCAGCACGGTGACCTGTTCGACATCGCCTGGGACGACTTCGACCAGAACGACATGATCGTGCTGACCAACCTGGTGGCGATCGACGACTCACCGCGTCTGTCGGCTCGTGAAGCGTCGGCGCTCATCGCCGGCCTGCAGTACCTGTCCGCGCTGCCCGAGGCCGCCGACCGTGACGCCATCCGCGCGCTCATGGCCAAGCTGTCCCGCGGTGCCGGGGGAGCGGCGTCGACCGTCGCCGTCGGGCAGGACCTGCACGACGTCGCCCTCGCCACCATCCGCCGGGCGATGTCCGACGGCCGCGGCCTGGTCTTCGAGTACGCCGGACCGCGGACCCAGGGCGGGACCCGACGGGTCGATCCGCTCCGGGTCGAGTCCATCGACACCGACTGGTACCTGCGCGCCTGGGACCTCGACCGGCAGGCGCTCCGGACGTTCCGGCTCGACCGGATGTCGGAGGCGCGCGTCGACGACCGCCCGGCCGAGAAGACCATCGACCAGGTCGTGATCCCGGACACGCTGTTCCAGCAGGCTGCCGACGACGTCATCGTCACGGTGGAACTCGATTCGACGTCGCTGCCCCTGGTCGCCGACTTCCTGTCCGACACCGCCGACGCGCCCGACGGTGACGGTCGTGTGCGCATCCGGCTCGCGGCGTCGCACGGGTTCGACGGCGTGGTCCGGCTCGTCGCGGGGTTGCCGGGTCGCGCCGTGGTGCTCGACCCGCCCGCGGCCCGTGACGCCGTGCGCGACTTCGCGGCCGCGGCCCTCGCTGCGGGCTGAGGTCTGCCGCTGCGGCGCCTCCGAGCACTGCACGTTCCGACCAGGTACGCCCGATCCTGAACGGTGGGCTTCGGGTACCTGGTCGTTCCGGGCGTCCCTGGTGTGTTGCTCTGACCAGGTATGCCCGATCTCGCCAGGTACGCCCGATCTCGCCATGTACGCCCGCTCGCGCAGGGTGGGCTTCGGGTACCTGGTCGTTCTGGACGTACCTGGTGTGTTGCTCTGACCAGGTATGCCCGATCCCGCCGGGTACGCCCGATCATGGACGGTGGGCTTCGGGTACCTGGTCGTTCCGGGCGTACCTGGTGTGTTGCTCTGACCAGGTATGCCTGATCTCGCCAGGTACGCCCGAACTCGCCAGGTACGCCCGCTTCCGCCTGGTACGCCCGATCTCGCACGGTGGACTTCGGGTACCTGGTCGTTCCGGGCGTACCTGGTGTGTTGATCCGACCACCTATGCCCGATCTCGGCAGGTACGCCCGATCTCGCCAGGTACGCCCGATCTCGGTCGGTACGCCCGATCTCGCCAGGGACGCCCGAACCCGCTAGCGCCCAACCCCCCCCCCCCCCCCGCCCACCCGCCACGCGGCCGCGCCGACCCCCGGCGGACTGTCGGTCCCGACCCCGTAAGATCGAGCACATGGCTTCGACGACCGCGCGCGGGCGAGCGAAGCGGCAGGGGCGCCAGAAGACCGACGCCGAAGGCCGCATGTCGCTCGGGCAGCACCTCATCGAGCTGCGCAACCGGCTCTTCCGCGCAGTCGTGGCGATCGTCGTCGGTGCGATCGGCGGCTGGTTCCTCACCCCGTGGGTGCTCGACTCGCTGCGGGCACCGGTGACCGAGCTCGCCAAGGTCGGCGGACACACGGCCGAGCTGAACTTCCCGATGATCACCGGGGCGTTCGACCTCAAGTTGCAGATCGCGATCACCATCGGCATCGTCATCGCCAGCCCCGTCTGGCTCTACCAGATCTGGGCGTTCATCGTGCCCGCGCTCGTCCGGCGTGAGCGGCAGTACGTCTGGGGCTTCCTCGGCACCGCGATCCCGCTGTTCTTCGCCGGGTGCTACTTCGGGTGGTACATCCTGCCGCACGTGGTCGGCATCCTCGGCAGCTTCGTGTCGAGCCAGGACACCTCGATCGTCGATGCGAAGGCGTACTACGACTTCGTCATCAAGCTCATCGTCGCGGTGGGCATCGCCTTCGTCCTGCCGGTCTTCCTCGTCCTGCTGAACTTCGTCGGCGTGCTGTCGGCGTCCGCGATCATCAAGAGCTGGCGCGTCGCGATCCTCTGTATCCTGGTCTTCTGCGCCATCGTGACCCCGAGCGCCGACGTCATCTCGATGTTCCTGCTCGCCGTCCCGATGGTGGTGCTCTACATCGCGGCCTGCTTCATCGCGTGGCTCCACGACCGCCGTCTGGCCAAGCGCCAGGCGAAGCTCGACGAGGAGTACGGCCTGTGAGCGGCACGAGTGCGGCCGAGCGGTTCGCCGCGGCCAAGGTGCGCAACCGGTCGCGCAACCTCGAGCTCTTCCGGACGGACCTGCGGTTCGACCTCGACCCGTTCCAGTTCGCCGCATGCGACTCGCTCGACCAGGGCCGCAGCGTCCTGGTCGCCGCCCCGACCGGCGCCGGCAAGACCATCGTGGCCGAGTTCGCCATCTGGCTCGCCATGCGCCAGCCGACGGCGAAGGTGTTCTACACGACGCCGATGAAGGCGCTCAGCAACCAGAAGTACGCCGAGCTCGTCGACGTCTACGGTGAGTCCGAGGTCGGGCTGCTCACCGGTGACACGAACGTGAACCCCCGTGCCCGCGTCGTCGTGATGACCACCGAGGTGCTCCGGAACATGATCTACGCGGACTCGGACCTGCTCGACGACCTCGCCTGGGTGGTCCTCGACGAGGTGCACTACCTCGCCGACCGGTTCCGCGGTGCCGTGTGGGAAGAGGTCATCCTGCACCTGCCGACCGAGGTCCGCCTGGTCTCGCTCAGCGCGACGGTGTCCAACGCCGAGGAGTTCGGCGACTGGCTGCAGACCGTCCGCGGCGACACGGACGTCATCGTCTCCGAAGACCGCCCGGTGCCGCTCGAGCAGCACGTCCTGGTCGGTTCGAAGATGGTCGACCTGTTCGACTCGAGCGGTGCCGCGGCGACGAACCGCGTGAACCCGGAACTGCTCCGCATGGTCGGCGGCGGTTCCCGGAGTGAGCGGAACGGCGGCGGCCACCGCGGTCGGCGCGGTCGTGGTGGCTACCCCGAGCGTCGCGGGCCCCGCACCGAGAAGGTGCACCGCGAACAGATCGCGCACATGCTCGACGAGCGGATGCTCCTGCCCGCGATCTTCTTCGTGTTCAGCCGCAACGGCTGCGACCAGGGCGTCCGCAACGTCCTGCGCTCGGGCCTGTCCCTGACGACGGTGCAGGAGCGCAACGAGATCCGCGAGACGGCGGAGTACCACTGCCGCACCCTGCTCGACGAAGACCTGGCCGTGCTCGGCTACTGGGAGTGGCTCGAAGGGCTCGAGCGCGGGGTCGCGGCGCACCACGCCGGCCTGCTCCCCGCCTTCAAGGAGGTCGTCGAGAACCTCTTCCAGCGCAAGCTCCTCAAGGTCGTGTTCGCCACCGAGACCCTGGCACTCGGCGTGAACATGCCGGCGCGCACGGTCGTGCTCGAGAAGCTCGAGAAGTTCAACGGCGAAGCCCGTGTGCCGATCACGCCGGGGGAGTACACGCAGCTCACCGGTCGTGCCGGTCGTCGTGGCATCGACGTCGAGGGGCACTCGGTCATCCAGTGGACCGACGGGCTCGACCCGCAGGCCGTCGCGTCGCTGGCCAGCCGTCGCACGTACCCGCTCAACTCGTCGTTCAAGCCGACCTACAACATGGCCGTCAACCTGATCGACCAGTTCGGCCGGCAGCGCACGCGCGAGGTCCTCGAGACGTCGTTCGCCCAGTTCCAGGCCGACCGGTCGGTGGTCGACCTCGCCCGCAAGGTCCGCTCGCAGCAGGAGTCCCTCGACGGCTACCGCGAGGCGATGCAGTGCCACCTCGGCGACTTCACCGAGTACTCGGCGCTCCGTCGTGAGCTCTCCGACCTCGAGCGCACGAACGTGCCCGGCGGTCGCGAGGCGTCGCACGGCGCCCGCCAGGAACGTCAGGCCGCGATCACGGCGGTCCGCCGCCAGCTGCAGCGCCACCCCTGCCACGCCTGCCCCGAACGCGAGGCGCACGCCCGCTGGTCCGAGCGCTGGTGGAAGCTCAAGCGCGCCAACGACAAGCTCGTCCAGCAGATCCGGTCCCGCACGGGTGCCGTCGCGACGACGTTCGACCGCGTCACCGAGGTCCTGCTCGAGCTCGGCTACCTGGTGGACGCCGGCAACGGCGAAGCCACGGTGGCCGCGGGTGGCCGTCGCCTGCAGCGCATCTACGGTGACCGCGACCTGCTCGTCGCCGAGTGCCTCGAGGCGGGGGTCTGGAAGGACCTCACCCCGGCGCAGCTCGCCGCCATGGCCGCGACGATCATCTACCAGCCCCGCCGCGAGGACGCTCCCGGCACGGAGCACGCCCTGCCCCGCGGTGCGTTCCGCCCCGCGCTCGACGAGACACTGACCATCTGGTCGCGCCTCGACGACATCGAGCGAGCGGCGCGTCTGGCCGGTTCGCAGCCGCCGACCCCGGCGATGGCGGTCGGCATGTTCCGCTGGGCCTCGGGCTCGGCCCTCGACGACGTCCTCCGCACCCTCGACCTGCCGGCTGGCGACTTCGTGCGCTGGTCGAAGCAGGTCATCGACCTGCTCGACCAGATCCGGAACGCCGGCGACGACGAGCTCGCCCAGACCGCCCGACGGGCGACGGACGCGGTTCGCCGCGGCATCGTCGCCTACGCGGCGGTCTGACTGGAGGCACGGTGCGGGTTCCGGAGACCAGTGTGCGCGGGCTGCCCGCGCGCGTCGGCCGCGGGGCGGTCGCGACCGGCCCGTTCGCCGCGTTGCCGCTCGGCACCGCGCTGCCGTTGGCCGTCATCGGCGGGATCCTCTTCGCCCTCGCGTTCCCGTCGCCCGGGTGGTGGTTCCTCGCCTACCCGGCACTCGCCTGCATGCTGCTCGCGGTGATGGGACAGCGGGCGCGGCGCGCGGCGTGGATCGGCTACCTCGCCGGCGCGGCGTTCTGGATCCCGGCCATCTCGTGGGCCGGTCGGTACCTGGGCCCGGTCCCGTGGTTCGCACTCGCCCTGCTCGAAGCCGCGTTCTTCGCACTCGGCAGCGTCGCCATCGCCCTGGCGTACCGCTGGGTCGCGCGCGTGGTGCCCTCGACCGCCGGACGCGTGTGGGGCCTCCCGGCCGTCGTCGCCGCACTCTGGACCGGACGCGAGTGGTTCTCGGGGAGCTGGCCGTACGGTGGTTTCGCCTGGGGGCGCGTCGGCCTGTCGCAGTCGCAGGGGCCGTTCGCGCACGTGGCCGCGTACGTCGGTGTCCTCGGCCTGACGTTCGTCGTCGTGTACTGCGTCGCGGTCGTGGTGTCGCTCGCGCTCGTGGCACCCCGTGTGCCGGGCGTCACGCGCCGGCTGCCCGTCCGGGTGGCCACGGCGGGGCTGCTGGTCGCGGCAGTCCTGGCCGTGCCCGCCTGGCCGACGGCGACGAGCGGCACGATCCGGGTCGAGGCGGTGCAGGGCAACGGACCCGCGGGGTACTTCGACCGTGCGGAGCCCGGCGACGTCCTGGCTGCGCAGGTCGCGGCGACGGACGTGGACGCGAAGGGGGTCGACCTCGTCGTGTGGCCCGAGGCCGGTGCGGAGTACGACCCGCGTCAGCAGCCGGTCATCGCGTCCGCTCTCGACTCGGTGGTGGGGTCGCTCGACGCCCCGATCGTGGCGGGTGCCATCACGCAGACCCAGTCGGGGGTGCTGCACAACACGTCGTTCGTGTGGACCGCCGACGGCTGGCAGTCGTCCTACGACAAGAAGCGCCCGGTGCCGTTCGGTGAGTACGTGCCCGACCGCTGGTTCTTCTCCAAGCTCGCGCCGACCCTGATCGGACTGCTGCAGCGCGACTACACGCCGGGGACGAAGCCGAACGTCCTGTCGGTGGCGGGGATCCGTGCCGGCATCTCGATCTGCTTCGACATCGTCGACGACGGGCTGACCGCCGACATGGTGCGCGGGGGAGCGCAGGTGATCCTCGCGCAGACGAACAACGCCGACTTCTCGGGCACCGACGAGAACCTGCAGCAGCTCGAGATCGCACGGATGCGGGCCATCGAGACCGGTCGGTCGCTCGTGAACATCTCGACCGTCGGAGCGTCGCAGGTCATCGACCCGAGCGGTCGCACGATCGACCGGGTACCGGAGTACACCGCGACCTCGATGGTGACCGATGTGCCGCTCGGCACGTCCACCACCCCTGCGTCGATCCTGTCCGGCTCGATCACGCTCCTGCTCTCCCTCGGCGGACTCCTCGTGCTCCTCGCCTGCGCTCCCTGGGGTCGTCGAACCCGCTCCTGAACCGACTCGCCGCGCCCAGCCACTGGGAACGGACTGTGAATGCGCCGGTACGGGATTGATGGGGCGTGGGACAGTGTTGTGGAGGGCAGACGAGCGAGAGGAGCACACACATGGCTGATCGGAGTCTCCGCGGCATGCGGCTCGGGAGTCAGAGTCTCCAGAGCGAAGAGGGCGTCGAGCTCTCGGATCGCAAGCGTGCGGTCTACCAGACGGATTCGGGTGAGACGTTCGACATCGTCTTCTCCGCTGACGCGGACGTCCCGCAGACGTGGTCCGAGCCCCGCTCCGGCCGTGAGGGCCGGCTGCTCGGTGACGACGGGATCCCCGTCGAGGTTGCCGAAGAGGACGTGAAGGCACCCCGCACCCACTGGGACATGCTGCTCGAGCGCCGCTCGCGCGAGGAACTCGAGGAGCTCCTCGAAGAGCGCCTGCAGGTCCTCCGCGCACGACGCGGCGCCTGACCCCACCGAACACACGACGACGCCCGCCCCGGTTCCCCGGGGCGGGCGTCGTCGTTCGTCCGTGCCGGAGTGTCAGCGCCGACCGGAACCGTCGCTGGTCCGGTGACCGGAGGCGTCGTCGCCCGGCGTGGGCGGAGTGTCCTCGACCTGCTCGGCGGTGGCATCGTCGGCGGCCGCCAGGTGTGCGTCGACACTGCGGTTCGACTCGGCCAGGCGTGCGTCGAGGTCGGACTCGGGGACGATGTCCGCGGCAGTGGCATCCGCGCGCGGCATCGTGGTGTCCGCGGCTGCGGTGTTCGCCAGGCTCTCGTTCGCGAGCTTCGAGATCCGGGACAGGAAGTCCGTCCCGCCGGCAGCGCCGCCGATCGGACCGGCACCACCGCCACCGCGGCTGGCACTGAAGCCCTTCGCGATGCCGGACAGGGCCTCGGTGAACTCGCTCGGGATCATCCAGAGCTTGTTCGACGTGCCCTCGGCGATCTTCGGCAGGGTCTGCAGGTACTGGTAGGAGAGCAGCTTCTCGTCCGGGTCACCGGTGTGGATGGCCTCGAACACCGTCGCGATGGCCTGGGCTTCACCCTCGGCGCGGAGCACCTGTGCCTTGGCGTCACCCTCGGCGGCCAGGATCGCGGCCTGCCGCTGCCCCTCGGCCTCGAGGATCTGGGACTGCTTGGTGCCCTCGGCCTGCAGGATCGCGGCACGACGGCTGCGCTCGGCACGGAGCTGCTGTTCCATGGCGTCCTGGATGGACACGGGCGGCTCGATCGCCTTGAGCTCGACTCGGCCGACACGGATGCCCCACTTGCCCGTCGCCTCGTCGAGGACGACGCGGAGCTGGCCGTTGATGTTGTCGCGGCTGGTCAGCGCCTCTTCGAGGTTCAGGCCACCGACGACGTTGCGGAGCGTGGTGGTGGTGAGCTGCTCGACGGCGCCGAGGTAGTTCGCGATCTCGTACGTCGCGGCACGGGCGTCGGTCACCTGGAAGTAGACGACGGTGTCGATCGAGACCACCAGGTTGTCCTCGGTGATCACGGGCTGCGGCGGGAACGAGACGACCTGCTCACGCATGTCGAGCAGCGGCCGCAGGCGGTCGATGAACGGCACCAGGAGGTTCAGGCCCGGGTTGAGGGTCTTGTGGTACTTGCCGAGTCGCTCGACGATCCCCGCGGTGGCCTGGGGAACGATCCGGATCGCCTTCGCCAGGACGACGATCACGAAGATGACGACGACGAGGATGAGCACGAGCAGTGCGATCGTCCCCGGGGAGATGCTGGTCACGAGGTGGCCCTTTCTGCGAGGCGCACGACCGCGGTCGACCCCTCGATCGACTCGACGACCACGGGGGTCCCGAGTGGCGGTGTGCGGTCGACGGAGTCCGCGGCGAACCGCGCACTCCAGGTCTCGCCGTTGGCCAGGCGCACCTGACCAGGACTGGAGGAGGTGAAGGCGACCGCGACCGTGCCGGCGAGCCCGATGAGCCCCTCGACGTTGGTGCGGTGCGGGTCGGCACCGCGGCCGAGCGCCACGAGCAGGCGCGGCCGGACGAGCGACAGCAGCACGAGGGCGGCGACCGCGGCGACGATGGCGGACAGCCACCACGGGGCGCCGAGCAACGCGGCGATCAACCCGCCGGCGGCACCCGCCGCGAGCATGATGAAGATGAAGTCGAGGGTGAAGATCTCGACCACGCCCAGGAGCAACACCAGGCCGATCCAGACGGTGCTCTGGATCCAATCGATTCCGTTCACGCGATCTCCCTCCCTCGGTCGCGCGCGGCGGCTCGCTGCGTCGCGACAGCCGGTACAACTCCGTTCAACATATCAGGGCCGTCCGACCCTCGTGCAGGCGATTGGTAGGCTCGGTGCGCCCGACCGGCCGGAACCAGACCTGGAGAACACGACTGTGAGCAACCCCCTCGCCCCCGGATCCCTCACCGACAAGCGCGCCGTCGTCACCGGTTCGTCCCGTGGCATCGGCGCCGACACCGTCGGGTACCTCGCCGAGGCCGGTGCGAAGGTCGTCGTGAACTACCGCAACAAGGCCAAGCGCGCGGAGCAGATCGCCGAGAAGATCGTCGAGGCGGGCGGTTCCGCCCTGGCCGTCGGAGCCGACCTCACCGAGCACGCCTCCGTGCAGGCCCTCGTCGACACCGTCGTCCAGGAGTGGGGCGGCATCGACCTGCTCGTGCTGAACGCCTCCGGCGGCATGGAGTCCGGCGTCGGTGAGGACTACGCGCTCCGCCTGAACCGCGACGCGCAGGTCGACATGCTGCAGACCGCCGTGCCGCACATGCCCGCCGGGTCCCGCGTGGTGTTCGTCACGAGCCACCAGGCCCACTTCGTCGAGACCGCCGAGACGATGGACGAGTACGTCCCGGTCGCCAAGAGCAAGCGCGCCGGAGAACTCGCCCTCCGCGAGCTCATCCCGCAGCTCGAGGCCGCCGGCATCGAGTTCGTCGTCGTCTCCGGCGACATGATCGAGGGCACGATCACCGCGACGCTGCTGAACCGCCTGAACCCCGGCGCGATCGAGGGTCGTCGGCAGGAGGTCGGCAAGCTCTACAGCGTGTCCGAGTTCGCGGCCGAGATCGCCCTGGCCGCCGTCGAGCCGATCCCCGCCGACCACACCAAGCTGGTCGGCGACGTCAGCGGCTTCGTCGGCTAACGTCGGGCGGGTGACCGCCAACCCCGGCCTGCGCCGCACCTCCCGCATCCTGCTGCTCGACCCCGAGGGCCGCGTGTTCCTGATGGACACGAAGTCGCCCTCGTCGGACGGTGCCCACCGCTGGATCACGCCGGGTGGCGGGGTCGACCCGGGGGAGTCCCACCGCGACGCCGCGATCCGCGAGCTGCGCGAGGAGACCGGGATCGTCATCGACGAACCCGGCGAGCCGGTGTGGTCCTGGGACTTCACCGTCGAGTGGGACCTCGCCGACCACGACCGCGGGCACGCCGAGTTCTACGTCGTCCGCACGCCCGGCTTCGAGCTGTCCGACGCCGAGTGGACCGACGACGAGCGCGTCGACATCCTCGCCTCGCGGTGGTGGACCGCCGAGGAACTCGACGCGACCGACGAGGAGTTCGAACCCGCCGAGCTGCCGGACCTGGTGCGCCGACACGGCGCCTGAGCACTGCACCACGGCCTGAGGGCCGACCCAGGACCGGACGGGAGGCCCGTGGCGGCCCCGCCACGGGCCTCCCATCGGTACGCTGACCCGCATGCACACCGATCCGGTCGACGACGACCCCACCGGCGCCGACGCGCACCCTGCCGACCGGCACGACCGGATCCGGGTGCGCGGTGCCCGCGCGAACAACCTGCGCGACGTCGACGTGGACCTGCCGAAGCGGCGGCTGACGGTGTTCACCGGGGTCTCCGGCTCGGGCAAGAGCTCGCTGGTGTTCGGCACCGTCGCCGCCGAGTCGCAGCGGATGATCAACGAGACCTACAGCGCGTTCGTGCAGGGGTTCATGCCCTCGCTCGCGCGTCCGGACGTCGACCTGCTCGACGGCCTGACCACCGCGATCGTCGTCGACCAGGAGCGCATCGGTGCCGACCCGCGCTCCACCGTCGGCACCGCGACGGACGCGAACGCGATGCTGCGTGTGCTGTTCAGCCGGCTCGGTCGACCGCACATCGGGGGGCCGAACGCGTTCTCGTTCAACCTCGCCACCGTGACGGCCGGGGGAGCGATCACGGTGCAGAAGGGAGCGGACGCGAAGGCCCAGAAGGTCTCCTTCACCCGGCTCGGCGGCATGTGCGCCGACTGCGAGGGTCGGGGGATGGTGAACGACATCGACCTGACGCAGCTGTTCGACGACACGAAGTCGCTCGGGGACGGCGCGCTCACGATCCCCGGGTACGGGACCGACGGGTGGAACGTGCGGCTGTACGCCGAGTCGGGCTACTTCGACCGGGACACCCCGATCCGTGACTTCACCGAGCAAGAGCGGCAGGACTTCCTGTACCGCGAGCCGACGAAGCAGAAGATCGCTGGCATCAACATGACCTACGAGGGGCTCGTGCACCGGGTCCGGCGCTCGTTCCTGCAGAAGGACCGCGAGGCGATGCAGCCGCACATCCGCGCCTTCGTCGACCGTGCGGTGACCTTCACGACCTGTCCGGCCTGCGACGGCACCCGGTTGAACGACACCGCCCGCTCGTCCAAGATCGCGGGCCGCAGCATCGCCGACGTCTGCGCGATGCAGATCACCGATGCCGTCACCTGGCTGCGGGGGCTCGACGACCCCGGGGCCGGGCCGTTGCTCGAGGGGCTCCGCGACCTGCTCGAGTCCTTCGTCGAGATCGGACTCGGCTACCTGTCGCTCGACCGCCCCACCGGCACGCTGTCCGGGGGAGAGGGGCAGCGTGTGAAGATGGTGAAGCACCTCGGCTCCTCGCTCAGTGACGTCACCTACGTCTTCGACGAGCCGAGCACGGGGCTGCACCCGCACGACATCGAGCGGATGAACGAACTGCTCGTCCGGTTGCGCGACAAGGGCAACACCGTGCTGGTCGTCGAGCACAAGCCCGAGGTGATCGCGATCGCCGACCACGTCGTCGACCTCGGACCCGGTGCCGGATCCGGCGGTGGCACGCTCTGCTACCAGGGGCCCGTCGACGGGCTGCGTGCCAGCGGCACCGTGACCGGTCGGCACCTGGGCGACCGCGTCACCGTGAAGTCCGCGGTGCGTCGTCCGGACGGGGCGATCGCGATCCGCGGTGCCTCGGCCCACAACCTGCACGACGTCGACGTGAACGTCCCCACGGGTGTGCTCACCGTCGTCACGGGGGTCGCCGGCTCGGGAAAGAGCACGCTCATCCACGGGTCGCTGGCCCGGCGCGACGACGTGGTCGCCATCGACCAGAGCGGGATCCGTGGCTCGCGGCGGAGCAACCCGGCGACGTACACCGGCTTGCTCGAGCCGATCCGGAAGGCCTTCGCGAAGGCCAACGGCGTGAAGCCTGCACTGTTCAGCGCCAACTCCGAGGGCGCCTGCCCGGCGTGCAACGGTGCCGGTGTCGTGTACACCGACCTCGGCATGATGGCGGGCGTCGCGAGCCCCTGCGTCGAGTGCGACGGCAAGCGGTTCGACCAGTCCGTGCTCGGGTACCACCTGGGCGGGAAGGACATCAGCGAGGTGCTCGGCATGTCCGTTGCCGACGCGCTGGCGTTCTTCGCGGCGGGGGAGCCCGCACTGCCGGCGGCCCACACGATCCTCGCCCGGCTCGCCGACGTGGGGCTCGGGTACCTGACGATCGGGCAGCCGCTCACCACGTTGTCCGGGGGAGAGCGGCAGCGGCTCAAGCTCGCGACGCACCTCGGTGACCGCGGCGGCGTCGTGGTGCTCGACGAGCCGACCACCGGCCTGCACCTGGCCGACGTCGACCAGCTGCTCGGCCTGCTCGACCGGCTCGTCGACGCCGGTCGGACGGTCGTCGTGATCGAGCACCACCAGGCCGTGATGGCGCACGCCGACTGGATCATCGACCTCGGGCCGGGTGCCGGTCACGACGGCGGGCGGATCGTGTTCGAGGGGACGCCCGCCGAGCTCGTGGCGGCACGGTCGACGCTGACCGGGCAGCACCTGGCGGCGTACGTCGGAGCCTGAGCCGGGGGAACATGTGAGTGGTGCGCTTCGCATCGTGAGCAGCAATGGTCG
>NZ_MJGL01000003.1:337836-338106 GCF_001864855.1 Curtobacterium sp. MCBA15_005 | reverse complement strand
ACTCGACCATTGCTGCTCACCAGGGGTCTCCGGCGTCGAGCTTGCAGCTGTTCAGGAACCCGGGCGTACCGTCCGGCGCATGAGCTACAGCCAGCCTGACCCAGCCGAAGAGACCACCCAGAGCGAGTCGCCGGAGCAGCCCGACACCGACCAGGACACCCTGGAGGAACAGGGCGGCGAGCCGGCAGCGCTCGAGATCGACGCCGACGACGTCCCGACGAAGCCCGCCGACTGACGCCGTCGTCATTCAGTGAGCAGAAGAGGTCGAGT
>NZ_MJGL01000003.1:90105-337100 GCF_001864855.1 Curtobacterium sp. MCBA15_005 | reverse complement strand
CGACCTCTTCTGCTCACGAAGCGCTCACGCCGGACTCCTAACCAAGCGCCGATAATGCATATTATGTCAACTCAGAGCTTGCGACTGGCCCCGCTCGGCTGACGGGACGCTCGACATCGCTTCCCTAGCGTGGACGTGTGCACGATCACCGAGATACCCGACGCCGCTTGCGAACCGCGACGCCCCGGGTCCTGTTCGCCGTCGCCCTGTCCGCGTTCCTCGTGCTGATCGGCACGACACCGGCATCGGCGCACGCGGCACTGACCTCGAGTGATCCGGCGGACGGTGCCACGGTCGCCCCCGACCTTGAGCGAGTCACGCTCACCTTCAGCGAGGCGCCGCTGGCCGGGCTCGAAGCCGGTCTGCGCGTCGAGGTCCGCGACGACGACGGCACAGACGAGTCCTCCGGAGCGGTGACCGTCGAGGGCACCTCGATGTCGAAGGCGGTGTCGCTCTCCCCCGGTCCGCACACCGTCGTCTGGCGGTACGTCTCCCCCGACGGCCATCCGATCGAGGGGCAGATCGCGTTCACGGTGGAACCGGCCGCATCGCAGTCCGTTCCCCCGCCCACGACCAGCCCGACGGCCGCGGCCACACCGTCCTCGGATCCCACCGCAGCGGCAGCCGCATCGAGCACGGGCGAACGTACGCACGCGCATGGGCACGGCGGCCAGGCGCTCCTGTTCGGGGTCGTCGGGATCCTCGCGGTGCTGGTCATCGGCGCGGTGGTGCTGCGCATCCGCCGAGGCGCGGACGCGCGGACCGAGGGCTGACTGGAACGCCCGAGCCTCAGAAGACCGCGACGGTCATGCCCGACGACGTCGCGGGTCGGTCCATCGCGACGAGCGCCTCGGGCAGGTCGTCGAAGCCGACGGTGCGGCCGATCGTCTGCTCCGGACGCAGTCGCCCCGCCACGACGGCGTCGAGCATCGCGCCGTACTCCCCGACCGCTGCGCCGTGGCTGCCGAGCAGTTCGAGTTCGTCGGCGATGACCCGGCCCATCGGGATCGCCGGAGCGGCTTCGTCGTCGAGGAGCAGCCCGACCTGCACGTGCCGGCCGCGCGGGCGCAGGGACGCCACGGCGGCGACGGAGGTGGCACGGCTGCCGTAGGCGTCGAGCGAGACGTGCGCTCCGCCACCCGTGCGGGATCGGACCGTCGTGACGGCATCGGAGTCCATCAGCACGGTGTCGGCGCCCAGGGCGGCGGCGCGCTCGAGTGCTGCCGTGGAGATGTCGACGGCGACGACGTGTGCTCCGGCGGCCACGGCGACCATGACCGCGGAGAGCCCGACTCCGCCGCAGCCGTAGACCACGACCCACTCCCCTGCTGCGACGCGTCCCCGGGCGTGCAGAGCGTGGAATGCGGTGCCGAACCGGCAGCCGAGTGCTGCTGCCACCGCGAAGTCCACGGCGTCCGGCAGCGCGACGAGGTTGAGGTCGGCGTGCGGGACGACCAGGGAGTCCGCGTACGAGCCCTGCAGGTCGAACCCGGGCTGCTGCTGGGCGGTGCACACCTGAGTGGCGCCGTCGAGGCATTCGGCGCAGGTCCCGCAGGCGAACACGAACGGGGCCGTGACCCGGTCGCCGACGGCGAAGCGCTGGACGCCCGCTCCGATCGCCGCGACGACGCCGGCGAACTCGTGGCCGGGCACGTGCGGCAGCCGGACGGAGTCGTCGTGCCCCTTCCACGCGTGCCAGTCGCTGCGACAGACACCGGTGGCAGCCACCCGGACGACGACGCCGTGCTCGGGCGCGACCGGTTCCGGCAGGTCGACGATCGAGGGGACGGAACCGAACTGGGCGTACTGGACGGCGCGCATGCGGCCATCCTGACAGACGCCGGACGCCGGACGCCGAACCAGCGCGACCAACCGTCCGACGCGACCCGCGCGTCGGGGTCCCCACGGGCCTCCAGGCCGACGGGCACCCGGCCACCCGACCACGCGAGCGGTCCACCCCGACCCGATCGGCCGTTGCGCCGCAGGCGCGTCCGCCGGTTGACTCGTCACGTGACCGCTCTGCGCTTCTCCGCCGACCCCGCCGACCTCGACGTCGACCGCGTGCACCGCTGGCTGAGCGAGGAGTCGTACTGGGCCCGCGGGCGTGACCGGGCGACGCAGGAGGCGATCATCGCCGGCTCCCGGAACTTCGGCGTGTACGACGCGACGACCGGCGCGCAGCTCGGTTACGCGCGGGTGATCACCGACGGCGTGACGTTCGGGTGGCTCGCCGACGTGTTCGTGGACCCCGACGCCCGGGGCCGCGGCGTCGGGGTCGCACTCGTGCGCGGCGTGACCGAGGCGGTCGAGCCGCTCGGCCTGAAGCGCTTCGCCCTGTTCACCGCGGACGCCCACGGGCTGTACGAGCGGTTCGGGTTCCGCCCACTGCCCGACCCGGACGGCTGGATGATGCGCCCGGGGCCGGGGTTCGGTGCCGACGTGCACGACTGACCGATCGCTGTCCCTCAGTACTCGATGCGGCCCTCGCGGTTGTGGAACTCCCCCGTCGGCCCGTCGGTGCCGATCGTCGCGAGCATGACCGTGGCGTCGGTGCCCTCGGTGATCGTCTGGTGTCCGCCGAACCCGTTGAACTCCGTCGCGGTGTAGCCCGGGTCGCTCGCGTTCACCCGGAACCCGGGCAGGTTCTTCGCGTACTGCACGGTCAACGCGATCACGGCCGCCTTCGATGCCGCGTACGGCACCGCCGGCACCCCGTACTCGTCGTGCCCCGGCGTCGTCAGCCAGCGCGGGAAGCCCACCCCCGACGAGACGTTCACGATGACGGGTGCTGCCGAGCGTCGCAGCAGTGGCAGCGCGGCCTGGGTCACCCGGACGATGCCGGTGACGTTGGTGTCGAGCACGGTCGCCATCGCGCTCGCGTCGAGGTCGTCGACCCCGAACGAGGTGCCGAGGATCCCGGCGTTGTTGACGAGGACGTCGAGTTCGGGGATCGTCTCGATCGCCGCGTCGATGCTGGCCTGGTCGGTGACGTCCAGCCGCACGACGTGGGCGCCGAGTGCGCGGGCGTCGTCGCCGCCGGCGGGGTCGCGCATGCCGGCGTGGACGGTGTGGCCGGCCTCGATCAGTCGGCGTGCGGTCTCGAGTCCGAGGCTGCGGTTGGCCCCGGTGATCAGTGTCGTTGTCATGTGCCCAGCCTGCCCCCGCCGGCCCGGCTCCCCCAGGCACGGTGCGACGGTGGGACCGGCAGTACCAGGACGGACAGGAGGCGCGGGGCGATGATGGTGGACATGAGCGAGTTCGCGAACGTGTTGCGTTCCTGGCGTGACCGGGTGCGTCCCGAGGCGGTCGGCCTGCCGGCCGGCCCCGGCAGACGGACCCCGGGCCTCCGCCGCGAGGAGCTCGCCGCGCTGGCGGGCGTGAGCGTCGACTACGTCGTCCGCCTCGAGCAGGGCCGGGCGACGAACCCGTCGCCGCAGCTGCTCGCGGCCCTCGCGACGGCGCTCCGGCTGTCGTCCGAGGAGCGGGACCACCTGTGCCGGGTGGCCGGCGTCGCCCCGCCGTCGCGCCAGGTGGTGCCGCGGCACATCACGCCCGGCGTGCAGCGGCTGGTCGACCGGCTCGGCGACGTGCCGCTCGCGGTGTTCACGGCGACCCACGACATCGTGCTCTGGAACGAGCTGTGGGCCGCGGTGAACGGCGACCCCTCGCGGTACGTCGGGCTCGATCGCAACCTGGTCTGGCGGCACTTCACGCAGGAGCGCGACGGGGTGGACTGGGACGACGAGCACCAGGAGGAGTTCTCGAGCGACCTCGCCGCCGACCTGCGGCAGGCGTACGGGCGCTACCCGGCGGACCGCGACCTGGCGGACCTGGTCGAACGGCTGCTGCGGGAGTCCCCCGAGTTCGCCCGCCGCTGGGAGACCGGCCGGATCGCCGAGCACCGTGCGAGCCGCAAGGTCGTGCACACGCCCGTCGGGCCGGTGGAGATCGACTGCGACGTGCTGAGCGTCCCCGGCGGTGACCTGCGGATCGTCGTCTACACGGTCGTGCCGGGCTCCGAGGACGCCGCGAAGCTCGACTTGCTCCGGGTCACCGGCCTGCAGGAGCTCACGCCGCGGTGAACACCAGCGACGCGTTCTGACCGCCGAACCCGAACGAGTTGTTCAACGCGGCACGGAGCTGCGCGGTCCGGGCGGTGCCGGAGACGACGTCGAGGTCCACCGCGGGGTCGAGCCGGTCGAGGTTCAGGGTCGGTGGCACGGTCCCGGTCTCCAGCGCTCGCAGGGTCAGGATCGCCTCGACCGCGCCGGCAGCGCCGAACATGTGCCCGATGGTGCTCTTCGGAGCGGTGACCAGCGCTCCGGTCCCCACCGCACGGCTGATGGCGGCTGCCTCGCCGACGTCGCCGACCGGCGTACCCGTTGCGTGCGCGTTCACGTGGTCGACGTCCGCGCCGGTGAGGCCCGCCATCCGGATCGCGGCGCGCATCGCCCGCTCCTGCTCGCTGCCGTCCGCCAGCGGTGCGGTGATGTGGTGCGCGTCCGAGGTGATCCCCCACCCGGCGAGTGTGCCGTGCGACCGCTGCCCTCGGGCGGCGGCGTGGTCGGCACGCTCGAGCACGACGATGCCGGCGCCCTCACCGAGGACGAACCCGCGGCGGTCGGCGTCGAACGGACGGGACAGGGTCGTCGGGTCGTCGCCGTCGGGCTTCGCGAGGGCCTGCGACTGGGCGAACGACGCCATCGTCACCGGGGTGACCGCGGCCTCGGTCCCGCCGGTGATGACGACGTCGGCCTCACCGGTGGCGATGAGCCGCGCGGCGGTGGCGACGGCCTCGGCGCCCGAGGCGCAGGCCGACACCGTCGTGTACGCACCGCCCCGCGCCCCGTACGCGATGCTGATCTGCGCGGCGGCACCGTTCGCCATGAGCATCGGCACCGTGCGCGGTGAGACCCGTCGAGCACCGGACGCACCGAGCACGTCATGGGCGTCGAGGAGCGTCTCCACTCCCCCGATCCCGGTGCCGATCACCACGGCGAGGCGGTCGCCCTCCACCGCGGGGGCCCCGGCGTCGGCCCAGGCCTCGTCCGCGGCGACGAGTGCCAGCTGCTGACTGCGGTCGAGACGGTTCGCACGGACCCGCCCGAGCGCCCCCTCGGCGTCGAGTGCGGCATCGGCGCCGACCCGGATCGGCACCTGTTCCCAGAGCGCTCCGTCGCGGTGCAGGGCTCGGACGCCGGAGCGACCGGCCACCAGGGCGTCCCAGAGCGGCGTGACGCCGTGGCCGAAGGGTGAGACCGCGCCGTAGCCGGTGATGACGATGTCCACGGGAGCTCCTCTTGTACGTTGAACAAGTTGAGTTGTACCACGTACAATTGCGACATGACAACCACGGTGGACGGCTCCGGCACGGCTCGCGGCGCGGCGACACGGGCGAAGATCCTCGCCGCGACGGCCGGACTGCTCAGCGCGGGTGCTCGGAGCGTCACCGTCAGCGAGGTCGCCCGGGCCGCGGGTGTCTACCCGAACCAGATCACGCACCACTACGGCTCGAAGGACCGTCTGGTGCTCGACGCCGCGTTCGCGCTGTTCCTCCGCGACACCACGCGACTGCAGGCGGCCGGCCGTCGTGCGCGCTCGCCGGAGTCGTTCCGACAGGTCCTCGCCCGCACCGCCCTCGCGATGCCGTCGACCCCGCTCGTGGTCCGCGCGCTCGGGGCAGCCGGGGACGACCCGGCGCAGCGTGAGCGCGTGCGGCTGCTGCTCGCCGTGCTGTTCCGGCAGTCCGAGCGCTACCTGGAGCGCGTCGTCGGCGACCAGGGCTGGACGAGCCCCAGCGGTGTCGCCCGCGACGCCCGCACGTTCTGGAGTGCCGTGTTCGGTGCCACCCTGCTCGCGGACGCCGGGGTCGCCGGCGGCCCCTCGGACCTCGACCTGGCGGGGACGATCTCGATCCGTTGACCGGAACAGGCACCGCCGCCGGGGGCTCCCCCGGCGGCGCTGTCACTCGCCCGGCGGCGGTGTCACTCGCCGAAGCCCGACCGGACCAGTTCCACCAGGGCGTCGACTGCGGCCTGCGCGTCCTGGCCGGTCGCGTCGATCGACACCGTCGCACCCTTCGGCAGCGCCAGGGCCATGATCGCCAGCAGGCTCTTCGCGTCCACGCCGTTGACGTGCACGCTCGCGTCGTACTTCGCCGCCGTCTTCACGAACTCCGCGGCGGGCCGGGCGTGCAGCCCGGTCTCGTTGACCAGCTCGACCGACGCGCTGACGCGGTCGGACCCGGCCGCGTCGTCGACGGGGGCAGCCCCGTCGGCCGGCCCCGTGCCTCCAGGCTGGTCACCGGACGGAGAGGAGGCGCTGCTCGCGTCCGCATCGGAACCCGCGGCCGATGCCGCGGCAGCCAGGACCGCGTCGGCGTCACCGCCCGTCTGGGCGGCGACCGCTGCCGCCACCGTGCCCTCGACCAACGGGGCCTGCGACACGTGGACGCGGGCTCGGACGTCGTCGTCCAGGAAGTCGAGCGCGGTGTCGGTCGTCAGGTAGGCGGAGCCGAGGTCGCACAGGACCACGACGGCATCCGCCTGGGCGAGTTCCTCGATGCCGGCGGTGATCGCCTCGAACGACGTGCCGATGCCGCCGTCGTCCGTGCCGCCCGCGGCGACGAGCGGAACGTCCGCAGCCATCTGCCGTGCCAGCTCGACGGTGCCCGTCGCGATCGCCGCGCTGTGCGAGACGACCAGGATGCCGACGGTCACGCTGCGTCCACCGCTGCGCGCAGGATGTACGCGGTCGACTGCGCACCCGGGTCGCGGTACCCGATCGCGCGGTCGCCGAGGTAGCTCGCGCGGCCCTTGTGGGCGACGAGCGGCTCGGTGTCCGCCGCACCCTGCGCGGCGGCGTCGGCTGCTGCGGTGAGCACGGCCCTCGGGTCGTCGCCGGCACCGGCAGCAGCTGCTGCGGCGTCGACCGCGGGGCTCCACGCGTCGACCATCGTCTTGTCGCCGACCGCGGCCTTGCCGCGGGACACGACCCCGTCGCGGGCGGCGGTGAGGACGGCGACGAGGGTGTCCGCGTCGAGTTCGGCCGCGTCACCGGCAGCCTGTGCCGCCTTCAGGTAGGCGGTGCCGAAGAGCGGGCCGGCAGCTCCGCCCACGGTCGAGATGAGCTTCGTCGCAACGGTCTTGAGGACGGCACCCGGGGTGTCGAAGGACCCGGAGTCGACGGCCTCGAGCACGGCCCGGAACCCGCGGTCGAGGTTCTCGCCGTGGTCGCCGTCCCCGATCTCACGGTCGAGCGTGACGAGCTCGGCGCGGTGTTCGTCGATCGTCGCGGCGGTGCGACGGACCCAGTCGATGGCCCATGCGGTGTCGAGCGCCAATGCGGTTCCCTTCGTGTGTCCGGCCCGGTGGGCCCGGTGTCGTGGTCCGGTGGTCGAGCGGTCGTGGTCGGTTGCGGTTGCGGTCGCAGTCGCGGTTGCGGTTGCGGTCGCGGTCGCTCAGCGTCCCCAGCGCAGGGCCGGGGTCTCCACCGGGGCGTCCCAGAGGGCAGTGAGTTCGTCGTCGAGCACCGTGACGGTGAGCGAGAACCCCTGCATCTCGAGGGACGTGACGTAGTCGCCGACCAAACTACGCGTGACCTGGTAGCCGCGGTCGGAGAGGACCTCGGCGGCGCGTCGGTATGCGATGTAGAGCTCGGACAGCGGGGTGCCGCCCATGCCGTTCACCAGGAGCAGCAGCGACGACCCGGCCGGGGCGTCGAGGTCGGTCAGGATCGGCTCGAGCACGCGGTCGACCAGCTCGTCCGCCGGTGCCATCGCGATCCGCTCACGGCCCGGCTCGCCGTGGATGCCGATGCCGAGCTCGACCTCGTCGTCGGCCAGCACGAACGACGGCTCCCCCGCGTGCGGGACGGTGCCCGACGCCAGCGCGAGCCCCATCGACCGCGTGACGTCGTTGACGTGCCGGGCCACGGCGGCGACGGCGTCCAGGTCGTCCCCGCGCTCGGCGGCGGCGCCGGCGCACTTCTCCACCACGACGGTCCCGGCGACACCGCGACGGCCGGCGGTGAACAGGGAGTCCTGCACCGCGACGTCGTCGTCCACAACGACGGACTCGACGCGGACGTCGTCCATCGCCGCGAGTTCTGCCGCCGTCTCGAAGTTGAGCACGTCGCCGGTGTAGTTCTTCACGATGTGCAGCACGCCCGCACCGCCGTCGACGGCCTTCGTCGCGGCGACGATCGGGTCGGGCGTCGGGCTCGTGAACACCGGGCCGGGCACCGCGGCGTCGAGCATGCCGTACCCGACGAAACCGGCGTGCAGTGGTTCGTGGCCGCTGCCACCGCCGCTGACGATCCCGACCTTGCCGGCGACGGGTGCGTCAGCGCGGTGCAGGTGGATCGGGTCCTCGACCAGGACGACGTGTCCGGCGTGTGCCCGGGCGAAGCCCCGGACGGTCTCCTCGACCACGGCCTGCGGGTCGTTGATGAGCTTCTTCATGCGGTGCCTCCACGGGTACGGGGTCGAACCGTGGCGGTCACACCGCGCGTCGTCGACCGGAGTGCGCCCAATCTACATCGACGGCACGGGCAGCCGTCCGCTCCCGATGCACGTTCGTGCAGTGCGCCGAGGACGCGTCACCGCCTCGGGATCGTGCGGGGGACACTCGTCCTGCACGTTCGTGCACGATGCCGCACTTCGCTCACGAATTCATCGCCGGGCCGTGAACCGCATCACTATGGTTGGCCTCAATCACTCAACGGGGAGTGCGGCGCAGCACGGCCGGACCCCCACCCTCACGCACTGGAGGTCACCGATGGACGGCATCGGCGTCAATTTCCTGTCCGAGCTCGTCGGTACGGCGATGCTCATCATCCTGGGTGGCGGCGTCGTCGCCGCTGTCTCGCTCGCGAAGTCGAAGGGCTTCGGAGCCGGGTTCCTGATGGTCACCATCGGCTGGGGCTTCGCGGTCTTCGCCGGTGTCACCGTCTCGTACAGCTCGGGCGGTCAGCTCAACCCCGCGGTCAGCCTCGGGCTCGCCCTGCTCGGCAAGATCACCGTCGGCGAGATGTTCCTCTACTGGCTCGCCCAGCTCATCGGCGCGATCATCGGCGCGGTCATCGTCTGGCTCGCCTACAAGCAGCACTTCGACGAGGAGCCCGACGCGGCCGCCAAGCTCGGCGTCTTCTCGACCGGCCCCGCGATCCGGTCGTACGGCTGGAACCTCGTCACGGAGATCATCGGCACCTTCGTGCTGGTCTTCGTCGTCATCGCGTTCTCGAACGGTCAGACGCCGGCATCGCTCGGCGCGATCCCCGTCGCCTTCCTCGTGATCGCGATCGGTGTCAGCCTCGGTGGCCCCACCGGCTACGCCATCAACCCCGCCCGTGACCTCGGCCCCCGCATCGCGCACGCCATCCTGCCCATCAAGGGCAAGGGCTCGAGCGACTGGGCCTACGCCTGGGTGCCGGTCGTCGGACCGCTGATCGGTGGCGCCCTCGCCGCCGGCCTGTCCGTCGCCCTGCTGCCCATCGTCAGCTGACCCACCCCACCCCGAAGGCGTGACCGGCCGTTCCGCACGACCGACCACGCACCGCACCGAACACCCGTAAGGAGCACCAATGGCCGACTACATCGTCGCCATCGACCAGGGCACGACCTCGACCCGAGCAATCGTGTTCGACCACTCCGGTTCGATCATCTCGACCGGGCAGAAGGAACACGAGCAGATCTTCCCGCGCGCCGGGTGGGTCGAGCACGACCCCGCCGAGATCTGGGACAACACCCGCGAGGTGATCGGTCAGGCACTGTCGCGTGCCGACATCACGCGCCACGACGTCGCAGCCGTCGGCATCACCAACCAGCGGGAGACCGCCGTCGTCTGGGACAAGACCACCGGCAAGCCGATCTACAACGCGATCGTCTGGCAGGACACCCGCACGCAGGCGCTCGTCGACAAGCTCGCCGACGGCGACACCGACAAGTACAAGGCCATCGTCGGCCTGCCGCTCGCGACGTACTTCGCCGGGACCAAGATCATGTGGATCCTCGAGAACGTCGAGGGTGCTCGTGAGAAGGCCGAGGCGGGCGACCTGCTCTTCGGCACCACCGACACCTGGGTCCTCTGGAACCTGACCGGTGGCGTCGACGGCGGCGTCCACAAGACCGACGTCACGAACGCGTCCCGCACGCTGTTCATGGACCTCGAGACGCTGCAGTGGCGCGACGACATCCTCGCCGACTTCGGCGTGCCGAAGTCGATGCTCCCCGAGATCGTCAGCTCCTCCGAGGTCTACGGCCACGTCGAGTCCTCGAGCCTGCTGCGCGAGGTCCCGATCGCCGGCATCCTCGGTGACCAGCAGGCCGCGACCTTCGGTCAGGCCGCGTTCGACCAGGGCGAGTCGAAGAACACCTACGGCACCGGCAACTTCCTGATCTTCAACACCGGTACCGAGATCGTCCGCTCCGAGAACGGCCTGCTCACCACCGTCGGCTACAAGCTCGGCGACCAGGAGACGCACTACGCCCTCGAGGGTTCGATCGCCGTCACGGGCTCGCTCATCCAGTGGCTCCGCGACAACCTCGGTCTGATCGGCAGCGCCCCGGAGGTCGAGGCCCTGGCCAAGACCGTCGAGGACAACGGTGGCGTGTACTTCGTGCCGGCGTTCTCCGGGCTCTTCGCGCCGTACTGGCGTCCGGACGCCCGCGGTGCGATCGTCGGCCTCACCCGCTTCGTCAACAAGGGGCACATCGCGCGTGCCGCCCTCGAGGCGACGGCGCTGCAGACCCGCGAGGTCCTCGACGCGGTCAACGCCGACTCCGGCGTGGACCTGACCGAGCTCAAGGTCGACGGTGGCATGACCGCGAACAGCGAGCTCATGCAGTTCCAGGCCGACATGCTCGACGTGCCGGTCGTCCGGCCGGTCGTCGCGGAGACGACGGCGCTCGGTGCGGCCTACGCCGCTGGTCTCGCGGTCGGCTTCTGGGCCAACCTCGACGAGCTCCGTGCCAACTGGCAGGAGGACAAGCGCTGGGAGCCCCAGCTCGACGCCGCCGAGCGCGAGCGCACGCTCCGCCTGTGGAAGAAGGCCGTCACGAAGACCTTCGACTGGGTCGACGAGGACGTGCAGTAACGAAGCACGCGCACGCTGACCGCGTGCACTGAACGCACCGACGGGAGGCCCGGTGCCGGTTCCTGGAACCGGCACCGGGCCTCCTGTGCGTTGCGTCTCCTGCGCGTCGGGCGCGGCCAGTCGTCGGGTCGTCGGGTGGTCGGCTGGTTGCCGGCACGGTGCGGCCCGGGCGGAAGCGGCGTGGACTACGCGGCGGGAGCTGCGCCGACCCAGTCAGCCAGTTTGCGCGCACCGGCGCCGGAGTCGATCGCCTCGGCAGCGACGACCAGCTGCTCGCGGAAGCGCTGCAGGATCGGCCGGTCGGACTCGTTCGGGTCCTGCGCCAGGCGGAACGAGACGAGGCCGGCCGCGGCGTTCAGCAGGACGATGTCGCGGACGGGTCCGGTCTCCCCCGCGAGCACCCGGTGGACGACGCCGGCGTTGTGCTCGGGGTCGCCGCCGAGCAGGTCGTCCGTGCGTGCCCGGGCGATGCCGAGGTCCCGCGGGTCGAGGTCGTGCTCGGTCACGCGGCCGCCGGTGACCTCCCAGATGTGACTGTGCCCGGTGGTGGTCAACTCGTCGAGTCCGTCGTCGCCGCGGAACACGAGGGCCGTCGCGCCGCGCGTCTGGAACACGCCCGTGATGATCGGGACGAGCTCGAGCTGGGCGACACCCACGGCGTTCGCCTCGCACCGCGCGGGGTTGACGAGCGGGCCGAGGAAGTTGAACACCGTCGGCACGCCGATCTCGCGCCGGACCGGGCCAGCGTGGGCGAAACCGGGGTGGAACGCGTTGGCGAAGGCGAAGGTCAGCCCGACACGCCGGAAGGTGTCCGCGACACGCGCGGCGTCCATCGTGAGATCGAGTCCGAGGGCGGCGAGCACGTCGCTCGACCCGGACTTCGACGAGCTGGCCTTGTTGCCGTGCTTCACGACGGGGACACCGGCGGCCGCGATCACGATGGCCGCCATGGTCGAGATGTTCACGGTGCCGACCACGTCGCCGCCGGTCCCGACGATGTCGAGCGCCATCGGGTCGACGTCGAGCGGAACCGCGGCGTCCAGGATCGCGTCGCGGAACCCGACGACCTCGTCGACCGTCTCGCCCTTCGCGCGGAGCGTCACGGCGAAGGCTGCGATCTGTGCCTGGGTGGCGCGCCCGTGCACGATCTCCTCCATGGCCCATGTGGATTGCCTGATCGTCAGGTCCTCGCGCGCCATGAGCGCGCTGATCACCGCTGGCCAAGAAAGTGCGTCAGGCATGGCTCGATCGTAGTGAATTCGAGAGACCCGCCAGTCTCCTGCGAAAACACTGTCGGGGGTTTCGGCCATAATGGAGGACGTGACTAGCACCTCTCTCTCCAGATCAGCCAGCGGTCCGGCCCTCAACAGGCCGAACGCCGTGGCCGTGGGGACGATCGTGTGGCTGGGCAGCGAGGTCATGTTCTTCGCCGGCCTGTTCGCGATCTACTTCACGCTCCGCAGCACGTCCCCTGAGCTCTGGGCGACCGAGACCGCGAAGCTCGAGGTGCCCTTCGCCTCCGTGAACACGATCATCCTGGTGCTGTCCAGCTTCGCCTGCCAGTTCGCCGTGTTCGCTGCGGAGCGCTTCCAGGTGCACCGGACGAGCTGGAACCCGCGCCACTGGGGCATGACGGAGTGGTTCTTCGTCACCTACGCGATGGGTGCGATCTTCGTCTGCGGCCAGATCTTCGAGTACGCCAACCTCTGGCACGAGGGCGTGACGCTCTCCTCCAGCGCCTACGGCTCGGCGTTCTACATGACCACCGGGTTCCACGGGCTCCACGTGACCGGTGGCCTCATCGCCTTCCTGCTGACGCTCGGCCGCGGTTTCGCCGCCAAGAACTTCGGCCACAAGGAAGCGACCACCGCCATCGTCGTGTCGTACTACTGGCACTTCGTCGACGTCGTGTGGATCTTCCTCTTCGCCGTCATCTACCTTCTCAAGTAGGAACTGGACACCCCCCAGCACATGTTCAACAGAACCAAGTCCAAGAAGGGCCGCCGTTCACCGATGGCGACCGTGTCGCTCATCGTCGTGGGTCTCATGACCACCGGTGGCGCGTACGCACTGTTCAGCTCCACGGCGAACGCCGACGACAGCACGAACACCGTCGCCGCCTCGAGCCAGTCGCAGGTGAACGAGGGCGAGAAGCTCTTCGCCTCGAACTGCGCCACCTGCCACGGTCTCTCCGCTCAGGGCACGAGCGAGGGCCCGTCCCTCATCGGTGTCGGTGCCGCGTCGGTCGACTTCCAGGTCGGCACCGGCCGGATGCCGATGGCCGCTCAGGGCCCGCAGGCCGAAGAGAAGCCCGCGCAGTTCACGGACGAGCAGGTCGACGCACTCGCGCAGTACGTCGCCTCCCTCGGCCCCGGCCCGTCGGTCCCGTCCAGCGAGCTCACCAACGGTGAGGACGGCGACGCTGCCGAAGGCGCCGAGCTGTTCCGCATCAACTGCGCCATGTGCCACAACGTGGCCGGTGCCGGTGGTGCACTGACCGAGGGCAAGTACGCCCCGAGCCTCGAGACGGTCTCCGGTAAGCACATCTACGAGGCCATGCTCACCGGCCCGCAGAACATGCCGGTCTTCAACGACCTGAACCTGACGCCGGAGCAGAAGGCCGACATCATCACGTACCTCAAGTACGTGCAGGACAACAAGTCCCCCGGTGGCTTCGCACTCGGCTCCCTGGGGCCGGTCGCCGAGGGTCTGTTCATCTGGATCTTCGGACTCGGCGCGGTCGTCGCGATGACCGTCTGGCTGACCGCGAAGTCCAACTGATCGTCCGTGTCGAACGACACTGAAGGGAACACCATGGCAGAGCACGACGACGAGACGCTGAACTCGTCCTCGGCTGTCGAGAAGCACGGCACGACCACCTCCCCCGGGATCGCGGTCCTCCCCGTCGACCCGTTCGAGAACCCGGGCGAGCCGCCGCACCGCCCGCGTCGCACCGACGTCGACCCGAAGAAGCAGCGTCTGGCCGAGCGCCAGGTCGCCGCCTACTTCTACCTGTCGATCGTCGGCAGCGTCCTGTCGATTGCGGCCTACGTCGCCTTCCCGATCGACCCGAGCGACTTCGGGACGGTCCGCACCGCGAACCTCTTCCTGGGCCTGTCGATCGCCCTCGCGCTCCTCGCCCTCGGCCTCGGCGCCGTCTACTGGTCGAAGTCGCTCGTCGTCGACCGCGAGATCACCGAGCTCCGCCACGGCACCCGCGGCACCGACGCGACCCGCGCCAAGGCGGTCGAGGCGTTCCAGCTCGCCGACAAGGAGTCCGGTTTCAGCCGTCGCAAGCTGATCCGCAACTCGATGATCGGTGCCCTGGCCGCGTTCCCGCTGCCCGGCATCGTCCTGGTCCGTGACCTCGCTCCGGCCGAGGACCCCAACGAGCTGCTCCGCCACACCTTCTGGAAGCAGGGGCTGCGCCTGACGAAGGACCCGACGGGTCTGCCGATCAAGGCCTCCGACGTCACCATCGGTTCGGTGTTCCACGTCATCCCCGAGGGCATGCTCGAGTCCGAGCACATGCTGGAGGAGAAGGCGAAGGCCTCCGTCCTCCTGATGCGTCTGGACCCGAAGGACCTCAACCCGTCCAAGGGCCACGAGAACTGGGGCTACGACGGCATCGTCGCGTACTCCAAGATCTGCACCCACGTCGGTTGCCCCGTCGCGCTCTACGAACAGCAGACGCACCACCTGCTGTGCCCGTGCCACCAGTCCACCTTCGATGTCTCGAACAACTGCGAGGTCATCTTCGGTCCGGCAGCACGCCCCCTCCCCCAACTTCCGATCGCGATCGACGACGACGGCTACCTGGTTGCCCAGAGCGACTTCCACGAGCCGGTCGGACCGTCCTTCTGGGAGCGTGAACGCTGATGACCAGCACCACCACCACCGCACCGAACACGTCGTCGAACAAGCCGGCGCCGGAGCGCGGATCCCGCATCATCGGCGGGGTCGCCAACTACATCGACGAGCGCACCAGCATCTCGGGCCTCGTCAAGGAAGTCGGCCGGAAGATCTTCCCGGACCACTGGAGCTTCATGCTCGGCGAGGTGGCGCTGTACAGCTTCGTCGTCGTGCTGCTCTCCGGGACCTTCCTGACGTTCTTCTTCCAGGCGTCCATGACCGAGGTCGTCTACAACGGCTCGTACGTCCCGCTCAAGGGCGTGGCGATGTCGACGGCCCTGCAGTCGACGCTCGACATCTCGTTCGACATCCGCGGGGGGCTCTTCGTCCGTCAGGTCCACCACTGGGCGGCCCTGCTGTTCGTGGCGTCGATCATGCTGCACATGGCCCGCGTGTTCTTCACCGGTGCCTTCCGCAAGCCGCGTGAGCTTAACTGGGTCTTCGGCTTCCTGCTCTGGGTCCTCGCCATGGCCGAGGGCTTCACCGGCTACTCGCTCCCCGACGACCTGCTCTCCGGAAACGGTCTGCGGATCATCGTCGGCATGATCGAGGGTGTCCCGGTCATCGGTGTCTGGATCGCCTACCTGCTGTTCGGTGGCGAGTTCCCGGGGACCGACATCGTCGGCCGCCTGTACACGCTGCACATCCTGCTGCTGCCGGCGATCCTCGTCGCGGTGCTCGGTGTCCACCTCGTGCTCGTCGTGATCAACAAGCACACGCAGTTCGCTGGTCCGGGCAAGACCAACGAGAACGTCGTCGGTGTCCCGATCCTCCCGGCGTTCGCCGCGAAGGCCGGTGGGTTCTTCTTCATCGTCGCCGGCATCTTGGCCCTCATCGCGTCGCTGTTCACGATCAACCCGATCTGGAACTACGGCCCGTACGACCCCTCTCCGGTGTCCGCCGGTACCCAGCCCGACTGGTACATCGGCTTCGCCGACGGCGCGCTCCGACTGGTCCCGCCGCACTGGGAGGTCGTGTGGTTCGGCTACACGGTGTCGTTCAACATCCTGGCGCCGATCGCGGTCCTGGTGCTGCTCATCCTGGCGATCCTGCTCTACCCCTTCATCGAGGCGTGGGTCACGGGCGACAAGCGTGAGCACCACATCCTCGACCGCCCGCGCAACGCCCCGACGCGCACGGCGTTCGGGGCCGCTGGCATCACGCTCTACGCCAGCCTCTGGGCAGCAGCCTCGTCGGACATCATCGCGACGCACTTCCTGGTGTCGATCGAACACGTGATCCACGTGATCCAGGCAACGACGGTCCTCGGCCCGTTCATCGCCTTCTGGATCACGAAGCGTGTCTGCCTCGCCCTCCAGAAGAAGGACCGCGAGATCGTCCTGCACGGCTACGAGTCGGGCCGCATCGTCCGACTCCCCCACGGCGAGTACATCGAGGTGCACGAGCAGCTCGACGAGTACGAGCGGTGGAAGCTCCTGCAGTTCAACGAGTACAAGCCGCTGATGATCCGCCCGAACGCCAAGGGCAAGATCACGGGTCTGCAGAAGGTCCGCGCCGGCGTCTCCCGCTTCTTCTTCGAAGACCGCATCGAACCGGTCTCGAAGGCAGAGCTCGAGGCAGCGCACGCCGCGCACCACGGCCCGAACCTCGAGGGTGGCCACCAGGCTCCCCAGGTCGGCCCCGGCGATCACTGATCGGTAGCACGAAGCAACCCCCGTCACGATGTGGCGGGGGTTTCTTCGTGTGAGGGGCAACACGCCGCCCCCAGTTCACGGCTGGTTCACTCCCGCGTGCTGGACTCGTCCAGGACGGTGTGGCAACGTGTTGCACCACGCATCCGCCAACGGAATGAGACCCCGATGGACAGCCGGACGGCCGAACACCCCAGGCCGAACCACTTCCTCCTCCACCTCAGTGACACGCACCTCGTCTCCGGGGACCGCAACCTGTACGGCGATGTCGACTCCGCCGCTCGGCTCTCGCAGATCGTCGCTGACATCGAAGCCTCGGGCACCCGTCCCGAAGCGATCGTCGTCACCGGCGACGTGGCCGACAAGGGCGAGCCGGGCGCGTACGCCCGTGTCCGCGAGATCCTCGAGCCGGCCGCGCAGCGCATCGGCGCGCAGGTGATCTGGGCGATGGGCAACCACGACGAGCGCGGCGCCTTCCGCCAGGAGCTCTTCGGCCTGCAGCCCACGGATCGCCCGGTCGACTTCGTCTACGACGTCAACGGGCTCCGCGTGATCACCCTCGACACGAGCGTGCCGGGTCACCACCACGGCGAGGTCTCTCCCGAGCAGCTCGACTGGCTCGCCGAGGTTCTCTCCGAGGCGGCTCCGCACGGCACCATCCTGGCGATGCACCACCCGCCCGTGCCGAGCGTCCAGGACCTCACCGTCCTCGTCGAGTTGCGCGACCAGCAGGCCCTGGCCGAGGTCGTCGAGGGCAGCGACGTCCTCGCCATCATCGCCGGTCACCTGCACTACTCGACCAGTGCCGTGTTCGCCGGCATCCCGGTGTCCGTCGCCAGCGCCACCTGCTACACCCAGGACCTCACCGAGTACCAGGGCGGCACCCGCGGCCGTGACGGTGCGCAGTCGTTCAACCTCGTGCACGTCTACGGCCACAACGTCGTCCACTCGGTGGTGCCGATCGGGCACTACGCCACCGTCGGGCAGCCCGTCTCCGCGCTCGAGACCGAGGCGAAGCTCGCCGCACACGGCGTGACGATCCCCGCGGCCGTCGAGCCGGCACCGGTCACCTCGAGCATCCCGGTGTTCACGCTCGACTCGGTGCCCGTCTCCCCCGTCCACCGGTAGCGCCGAGCACTTCGTGAGCAGAAGAGGTCGGGTCCGTCGTGCGGACCCGACCTCTTCTGCTCACCAAGGGCGGCCGCGTGCGGTCACGACTCCCCGTCAGTGCGCGTCGAGTGGTCACGTTCCGTCGGCTGGCGGCTCGGCAATCAACAGTTCGTGACCGCTCGGCGGGCAGTCAACGGGGTGTCGTGACCGCGCGGCGTCGTGTACGTCCCGACGGTCGGCCCGACAGCCGGGAGGCCCGTGGCGGGCCCGACCCGCGCCTCCCGGCCCGCGGAGTGGTCGCGACGCACCGCCGGTGCTGCGTCGCGTGGTCGTGTTCCGTCGTTTGCGGGCGGCGCAGCCGACGGGCTGTGACCGCCCGGCGTGTGGGTGGCGGGGAGTCGTGACCGATGGAGGTCGGTGCCGCGTCCGAACCCGGCGGCTGGGCTCCGGCGCCGGGCTCGCAGGCTCGCCCGGAGCGCCCCAGCAGGCCGCTGGCGCGTCCCAAGCGCTGGGACGCTCCCAGCAGGCCGCTGGCGCGTCCTAAGCGCTGGGACGCTCCCACGGCGCGGGGAACGGGAAGTAGCGCTCGAGGAAGTCCGTCACGCGCTGCGTGCGCTCCTCGTCGCTGACCTCCGAGAAGCTGCCGTCGTTGAGGCAGAAGAAGTCCACGTTCCGCTTCTTCAGCAGCTCGTCGAGGGCCTTGAGTCCGGAGACCATGGTCGTGTCGATGTACCCGACGGCCGCGTTCTCCTGGATGATCGCCCGACCGGTGAGCAGCGAGTAGTAGTGGTACAGCGAGTTCGTCACCGAGATGTTGTCGGCGGCGCGGAAGCGTGACGCCGCAGTGGCCGCGAACTCGTCGGCGAACTCGTGCTCCATCTCGGTCATGATCGAGGCGCGTAGGGGCGTCGGGGCGTGCTCGAGGTGCCGGGTCGTCACCGCACCGAAGCGCTGCTGCAGCAGGCGACGGTTCACGCGGGCGGAGTTCTCGAAACCGCTGCGTGCCGGGTTGTTGGAGCCGAGGCCGATCCGGGTCGACGCGAGGATGAACTTCGTGACCGATCCCGGGCTGTAGAACGCCGAGGGGTCGACGAGGCGCCCGAAGAACATGTCGTCGTTCGAGTAGATGAAGTGCTCGCTGATGCCCGGGATGTGGTGCAGCTGCGACTCAACGGCCTGCGAGTTGTGGGTCGGCAGGACGGACGGGTCGGCGAAGAACTCCTCGCTGCGGACGATCCTGACCTTCGGGTGATCGGCGAGCCAGTGCGGCGCCGGGGAGTCCGTCGCGATGTAGATCTTGCGGATCCACGGCGCGAAGGTGTGCACCGAGCGGAGCGCGTACTTCAGCTCGTCGATCTGGCGGAACCGGGCCGGGGCGTCGTCGCCCTCGCCCAGGACGGCGTTCGACTGTGCGGCCTGGCGGGCGCGCTGGTACTCGATGGCGTTGCCGTCGACCCACGAGAAGACGATGTCGATCGGGAACCGGATGTCCGAGACGTGGTCGTCGAACATGTGCTCGACGGTTCGCCAGGTGCGGCCGTAGCGTTCGATGTCGACCAGGACGAACTCGTCGATCGGCAGGCTGCGACGCATCAGGGCGTTCTCGACGGGAGCGAGGACCTCGATGTCGGTGACGCGCCAGAACTCGAGCTGGACGCTCGTCTCGGCACCGTAGCGCAGACGTCCGAGCGGCTCGAGCCGCGGGCGGAACACGCGGAGCACCGGTTCTTCGACGGAGCCGAGTCCGTCGTCCTGCACGAGCACCGCCGGCTTGCCCGGGGGCTTCGCGTAGAAGGGCTCGTTGACGGCCGCGGACATCACGGCGCTCTCCGCGCGCTGGCGGTCCCGCTCGTCGAGGGCGATCACCGGGCGCTGGTCGTTGCCGCGGATGAGCAGGTGGTCGACGTCAGCCGCGGTGAGCGCGTCGTCGAGGAACAGCAGGTCCTCGATCATCGACTGCTGCGGCGTGAGGTGTCCGTTGATCAGGGTCAGTCGCCCCTTGCGGACGACGACGTCGGATCGGTCGAGACCGCCGGAGGACGGTCGAGGGTTCAGCAGAGGACTCTCGGTCACCGGCTCGGTCTCGTCGTTCATCCATGCCCTTCGGGTCGTGCGGTCGGGTCCTGTACCCGACCTGCCGATCCTACCGTCCGTCCGACTCGCGGGGCACCTTGACGACGATGCCCACCACGATGAAGAGCGCGGCGGCGACCAGTTGCAGGGCCGCCCACACCTGTCCGGGGATCGGCACCGTGACGAGCGGGTTCCAGCAGACGGCGACGGCGGCCATGAGGAGGGCTGCCCACCAGACCTTCCCGCGCACGCTGAAGACGAGCACGATCAGCGCGAGCACCGTGACGCCCCAGCGGGCGAAGACGAAGCCCGACGAGTCGACGATGGCGACGCAGGCCAGCAGCACGATCGCCGCGATCATCGACGGTGCCAGCGCCGGGCGGGTGAAGGGCGGCGTGGCACGGGCACCGCTGGCCGGTGCGGCCGGTGCGGGTCGAGGGGACCCTGCGGGCACGCCGTGCTGGGACGACCCCACCGGGGGCCGCCCCTTGCGTGCGGCCATCAGTCCGAGGAACCGTCGAGGTCGATCGCCTGGATCGACCGCGACATCGGCGGCAGGTCGCGGACGCGCTCGAGCGCCGGCACCAGTTCACCGACCAGCGCGCGGTAGCCCTCTTCGGTCAGGTGCAGGCCGTCCTCGGTGAAGCGCGCGTCCAGGTGGTCGCCGTCGGCCAGGGCGGGCCAGGCGTCGAGGTACTGCGCGTGGCAGGTGGCGACGAACTGCCGGAGGTGCCGGTTGGCCTGCTCGATCTTCGTGGCGTACTCGGCCTGCCGGGGCAGGATCGACACGAGCAGCAGCCGTACGCCCGGCAGCTCGCGGCGGAGCGTGACGAGGATGGTCTCGACGTTGCGGACCACGTGCTCGGCGCTGGCGCGGTGGTTGCCGAAGTCGTTCGTGCCGATGAGCAGCACGATCACCTCGGGCTGCTCGGCGACGACGGCGTCGAGGCGCGTCAGCACGCCGTCGGTCGTGTCGCCGCCGATGCCCTGGTTCAGGGTGTGCTCGTCGGGGAGCCACGTGTCCCAGTCACCCTGTTCGGTGATGCTGTCCCCCAGGAAGAGGACGGGGCTGCGGTCGTCGGTCATGCTGCCTCCTCGTGCGCCGGCTCGGGGGTCTCGGTCTGCTGCGTCCGGTTGCGCTGCGTGGACCCGGTGTGGTCGGACTCCCGCTCGGCGGCGGCGGTGATGCGCTCGACCATACCGGGGAAGATGATGCCGTGGAACGGGAGGATGCCGTACCAGTACAGCCGGCCGGCGAGTCCCTGCGGGAAGTAGATCGCCCGCTGGTGGTAGTCGCTGCCGCCGTCGGGGTTCGGTGTGACGGTCATCTCGAGCCACGCACGACCGGGCGACTTGAACTCGGCGCGGAGCCGCAGGTACCGGCCGCGCTCCAGCCGTTCGACGCGCCACCAGTCGAGCGCGTCGCCCTGCTCCAGGCGCTGCTGGTCACGACGCCCGCGGTTCAGGCCGACGCCGCCGGCGATCTTGTCCATCCAGCCGCGGGCGACCCAGGCGAGCGGGAACGAGTACCAGCCGTTGTCGCCACCGATCGACTCGACGACGCGCCAGACGTCCTCGGCGGAGGCACTGGAGTGCCGCTTCCGGTCGTCGACGTAGACCGTGTGCCCGGCCCAGTCGGGGTCGTTCGGCATCGGGTCGGCCGAGGCGCTCGAGAGGGTCGCGCTGCGCCAGCTCGTCTGGACCTGACCGCTGCGCATCTTGTTGAGCGCGAGGCGGACGGCCCGACGGTACGAGGTGAGCCCGCCCTCGGGCTGCGGCACGACGTCGTCGATGTCGTGCTCGCGCTGCACGCACTCGAACTGCAGCGACTCGATGATCGGCGTCGCGAGCTTGCGCGGGATCGGGGTGACGGCGTTGAACCAGTGTGCGGCGAGGCGCGGGGTGAGCACCGGCAGGACCGTGATCGGGCGCTGGGGCAGCTTCGCCTCGACCGCGTAGCCGTTCAGCATCTGGCCGTACCGCAGGACGTCGGGGCCGCCGATGTCGAAGGTGCGGTTGACGTCGGCGGGGACGTCGAGCGCGGCCACCAGGTAGTACAGGACGTCGCGGACCGCGATCGGCTGGATGTGGTTGCGGACCCAGCGCGGCGCGGGCATCCACGGCAGGACGTCGGTCAGGTGCCGGATCATCTCGAACGAGGTGCTGCCCGAGCCGATCACGACCCCGGCCTGGTACGCCACCGTCGGCACGCCCGAGCCGAGGAGGATCTCCCCCACCTCCTTGCGGCTGCGGAGGTGCTTCGACAGCTCACCGTCCGGGTGCAGCCCGCCCAGGTAGACGAACCGGCTGACGCCGGCCACCTTCGCCTCGCGCGCCATGGTCTCGGCGGCCTCGCGCTCGGCCGACTCGAAGTCGCCGTCGGCCCCCATCGCGTGGGCCAGGTAGTAGACCGCCTCGATCCCGTCGACGGCGGCGCGCACCGCCTCGGCGTCCTGGAGATCGCCCTCCGCGACGTCGACCTCACTGCTCCACGGGACGTCCTGGAGCTTCCGGGGGTTGCGCACGAACACCCGGACGGAGTGGCCGGCTTCGAGGAGACGAGGGACGAGACGACCACCTATGTACCCGGTGGCGCCGGTGACGAGGACCTGCATGCCCTGCACGCTACGCGGCACGCCTGACGGGTAGGCTTACCGGGTGGACAACGCAGCCTTCCCCGTCACCGTCGATGCCGTCCGCGGCCTCATCGACCACGCGATCCTGAAGCCCGAACTCACCCGTGCGGACGTCGACGCCCAGCTCGACGAAGCCGCCGCCCACCGCGTCTTCAGCGTCTGCGTCCGTCCGAGCGACGTCGCCCACGCCGTCGAACGCCTCACGGGCACCGGTGTCGGCGTCGGCACCGTGATCGGCTTCCCGCACGGCACCACGTCCACCGCGGCGAAGGTCGCCGAGTCGCTGCAGGCCCTGGCCGACGGCGCGTTCGAGCTCGACATGGTGCAGAACATCGGCGCCGCGAAGTCGGGTGACTGGCAGCGCGTCGAGCAGGACGTCCGCGCGGTCGTCGACGCCGCAGGCGACACCGTCGTCAAGGTGATCCTCGAGACCGCGTTCCTGACCGACGACGAGATCGTCGCGGCCTCGCGTGCGGCACAGACCGCCGGCGCGGCCTTCGTGAAGACCTCGACCGGGTTCGCCGGCGGCGGCGCGACGGCCGAGCACATCGCCCTCATGCGCCGCACGGTCGGTGCCGACACCGGCGTGAAGGCCTCCGGCGGCGTCCGCGGGCTCGACACCCTGCTCGAGATGGTCGAGGCTGGCGCGAACCGCATCGGCACGAGCGCCTCGGCCCGCATCCTCGACGAGGTCGCGCACCGCGCGGAGACGGGTGCTGCCTCGGCGCTCGGCGACGACACGACGTCCTACTGAACCCACGGGCTGAGCCGACCTGGCTGAGCCCACCGGGCTGAGCCCACGCGCCCAGCACGACCCACCACGACCAGGCCGGTGCCCACCGGACGCGACGACGCGTCGGTGACCCGCACCGTGCCTCCAGACCGCCGCATCGGAGCGCGCATGTCCAGCACCGCACCCCAGTCCCCCGCCCTCGCCCTGGCCGTCGACCTCGGCGGCACGAAGGTCGAGGCCGCGCTCGTCACCGACCAGGGCGTCGTGCTGCCGGCGACCCGGTTCCGCAGCCCCACCGGGCCCCAGCGCACCTCGGACGAGCTGCAGGCCGCCGTCGACGAGGTCGTCACGGCCGCGCTCGGCGCGCTGCCGGCCGACGCGACGCTCGTGGGTGTCGGCGTCGGTTCCGCCGGGCCCGTCGACGAGGAGCACGGCCTCGTCTCCCCGCTCAACATGCCGGTCTGGCGTGGCCACCCGCTGCGCGACCGGATCGCGGCGCTCGTGCCGTACGACGTCCCGGTGACGCTCCGCATGGACGGCCTGGCGATCACCCTCGCCGAGCACTGGGTCGGCGCGGCCCAGGGGTACGAGCACGTCATGGGCATGATCGTCTCCACCGGCGTCGGCGGCGGGCTCATCCTGCACGGTCGCACCGTCAGCGGACCGACGGGCAACGCCGGCCACATCGGGCACGTCGAGTGCGGCGGCTACGACGACCCCTGCGCCTGCGGGGGCACCGGTTGCCTCGAGGCGATCGCCAGCGGCCCGAAGACCGTGGCCTGGGCACGTCGTCAGGGCTTCGCGGGCACGACCGGTGAGGGGCTCTCGGCCGCCTACGCCGCCGGCGACGAGATCGCCGTCGCCGCGGTGCAGCGGAGCGGCCGTGCCCTCGGGCAGGCCATCGCCGCCGCCACGAGCCTGGTCGACCTCGAGATCGTCGCCATCGGCGGCGGGTTCTCGCACGTCACGCCGGACCTGTTCGAGTACGCCCGGCAGGCCGTGGCCGAGCGTGTCGAGTTCGGGTTCGTCACGAAGGTGCAGATCGTGCCGACCGGGTTGTCCCAGGACGGTCCACTCATCGGTGCCGCTGCGCTCGTGCACCGCGCCGACGTCCTGCGCTGAACGCGCGCGTCCCGTCCGGCCGGGCCCGATCCGGCGCGCGGGCGCGGCTGGTCGCGTCGTCGACGCGGCCCACGCCGTGGACGTGACCGGCGACGGCCTGGAGGCGCGGTGCGGGCCCGCCACGAGCCTCCCGGCCGGTCGGTGGCTTGTCCACAGGCCTGTCGGTCGCCCGCGCAGGTCGGGCAGGATGTGCGGGTGCCCCGCCCGCGACTGCTGACCAGTGACGACTGGCCGGAACCCGAGCTGCGTGCGGCGGTCCTGGCCGGCGAGCTGGTCGCCGTCGGTCCCTGCTGGGCCTCCCCCACCGAACCGCAGACGCCGTGGTTGCGCGCCGCCGCTGCCGCATGGGTCCTGCGGGACGCGCGCCTGATCGCCTGTACTCTGACCGCCGCGTGGATCTGGGGTGCGGTGTCCCGGCCGCCGGCGCCGCTCGAGGCCTGCATCCCGCCGCAGGTGCGGGTGCACGTCGGGCCGGACGTCCGCCTGCGAGAGGTCCGGATCGACGTCGCCGACACCGTCGAGCTCTCGCGGCTGCGGGTCACGCTGCCGGCGCGGACCGCGGTCGACCTGCTCCGGACGCCGGGGCCGACGGCCGGTGCTTTCGGGGTGGCCGAGGCGACGGCCGTGCAGGGGCTGCTCGCGATCGGGGCGGTCACGGCTGCCGAGTTGCAGGGGCGCCTGAGGTCGCTCGGAACGATCCCGATGGTGCGGCAGGCTGAGCGGCGGTTGTGGGGGCTGCCGGGGTTGCCGGGGCTGCAGGGGCTGCAGGACGCGGCCGGCAGCGCTGGCGGCTAGTGCGTCGTGCGCGCGTTCGCCGAGCGGTCAGGACACCCCGCTCACGTCCGCCGAGTGGTCGCGGACTGTCGGTTGGCCGGGCCCCGGCCGACGGTTTGTGACCGGTCGACGGTGCCCGTGCGACGTGTCGTGACCGGCGGACGGGCCTGAGTCACGGGAGGCGCGGGGCGGGGCTGCCGTGGGCCTCCGGTCGGGCGCGTGGGGGCGTAGCGGCGGTCAAGACGCCCCGCTCGCTTCCGCCGAGTGGTCGCGAACCGTCGGTTGGCCGCGCCGCGGCCGACGGTTCGTGACCTGTCGACGGTGCCCGTGCGACGGGTGGTGACCGGTCGACAGGCGGGAGGCGCGGGAGGCGCGGGGCGGGGCTGCCACGGGCCTCCGGTCGGGCGCGTGGGGGTGGTCAGGACACCCCGCTCGCGTCCGCCGAGTGGTCGCGAACCGTCGGTTGGCCGGGCCGCGGCCGACGGTTCGTGACCTGTCGACGGTGCCCGTGCGACGAGTCGTGACCGGTCGACGGGCCTGAGTCACGGGAGGCGCGGGGCGGGGCTGCCGTGGGCCTCCGGTCGGGCGCGTGGGGGCGGTCAGGACACCCCGCTCGCGTCTGCTGAGTGGTCGCGAACTGTCGGTTGGCCGGCTCGCAGCCAACGGTTCGTGACCGGTCGACGGACGGGCCGCGCGGGGCCCTGCCGCTAGCCGGCGCTGACGCGGTAGACGTCGTAGACGGCGTCGATGCGTCGCACCGCGTTCAGCACGCGGTCGAGGTGGATGGTGTCGCCCATCTCGAACACGAACCGGCTGAGCGCGAGACGGTCGGACGAGGTCGACACCGTCGCGGACAGGATGTTCACGTGGTGGTCGGTCAGCACCCGGGTGACATCGCTGAGCAGGCCTGACCGATCGAGCGCCTCGATCTGGATCTGCACCAGGAACACCGACTTCGACGACGGGGCCCACTCGACCTCGATCATCCGGTCGGGTTCGTTCATGAGCGACTTCACGTTGGTGCACGACGACTGGTGCACGGAGACGCCCTGGCCACGGGTGATGAAACCCACGATCTGGTCGCCGGGCACCGGTGTGCAGCACTTCGCGAGCTTCACGAGGATGTCGGGCGCACCGCGGACGAGCACGCCACTGTCGCTCGTGCGCAGCTGACGACTGGTGACCTGGCGCGGGAACGCGAGTTCGGGCTCGTCCGTCTCGGTCTCGGTCTGGACGTTGCCGAGGACCTTCTCGATGACCGACTGCGTCGAGACGTGGCCCTCGCCGATGGCGGCGTACAGGGCGGAGACGTCCTCGTACCGCATCGACGAGGCGACCTCGGCGATGCTGTCCTGGCTCATGATGCGCTGGAGCGGCAGGTTCTGCTTGCGCATCGCCCGGGCGATGGCGTCACGACCCTGCTCGATCGCCTCTTCGCGGCGCTCCTTGGTGAACCACTGCTTGATCTTGTTGCGCGCGCGGGGACTGCGGACGAACTGCAGCCAGTCCTGCGAGGGGCCGGAGTCGGGGTTCTTCGACGTGAAGATCTCGACGACGTCGCCGCTGGACAGCTGGCTCTCGAGCGGGACGAGGCGGCCGTTGACCTTCGCACCCATCGTGCGGTGGCCGATCTCGGTGTGCACCGCGTAGGCGAAGTCGACCGGGGTGGCTCCGGCGGGGAGACCGATGACCTTGCCCTGCGGCGTGAAGACGTAGGTCTCCTTGGCGCCGATCTCGTAGCGCAGGGAGTCGAGGAACTCGCCCGGGTCGCTGGTCTCGGCCTGCCAGTCGGTGATGTGGGCGAGCCACGCCATGTCCTGGTCGTCCGTGGTCGACGAGGTCCCGGCGTCACGGCCGGCAGCGCGCTGCTTGTACTTCCAGTGGGCGGCGACACCGAACTCGGCGCGCTGGTGCATCTCGTGTGTGCGGATCTGGATCTCGACCGCACGACCCTGCGGGCCGAGCACCGTGGTGTGCAACGACTGGTACAGGTTGAACTTGGGGGTTGCGATGTAGTCCTTGAACCGACCGGGCAGCGGGGTCCACCGTGCGTGCACCGAGCCGAGCATGGCGTAGCAGTCGCGGACGGTCGGCACGAGCACGCGGATGCCGACGAGGTCGTAGATCTCGTCGAACTCGCGACCCCGCACGATCATCTTCTGGTAGATCGAGTAGTACTGCTTCGGCCGGCCCATGACGTCGCCACGGACCTTGGCGGCCTTCAGGTCCTTCTTCAGGGTCCCGATGACGTTCTGGACGAACTGCTCGCGCTTCGGCTGGCGTTCCTTGACCAGGCTGTCGATCTCGACGTAGAGCTTCGGGTGCAGGACCGCGAACGACAGGTCCTCGAGCTCGAGCTTGATCATCTGGATGCCGAGCCGGTGCGCGAGCGGCGCGTAGATCTCGAGCGTCTCCTTCGCCTTGCGCGTGGCGGAGGCGGACTCGACGAAGCCCCACGTGCGGGCGTTGTGCAGGCGGTCGGCGAGCTTGATGACGAGGACGCGGATGTCCTTCGACATGGCGATGACCATCTTGCGGACGGTCTCGGCCTGCGCGCTGTCGCCGTACTTGACCTTGTCGAGCTTGGTGACGCCGTCGACGAGCATCGCGATCTCGTCGCCGAAGTCGGCCCGCAGCTGGTCGAGCTGGTAATCGGTGTCCTCGACCGTGTCGTGCAGGAGCGCCGCCGCGATGGTGATCGTCCCGATGCCGAGGTCGGCCAGGATCTGCGCGACCGCGACGGGATGCGTGATGTACGGCTCACCGGACTTGCGCTTCTGACCGTCGTGTGCGCGCTCGGCGACCGAGTACGCACGCTCGATGAGCGTCACGTCGGCCTTGGGGTGGTGCGAGCGGACCGTGCGGATCAGCGTGTCCACCGCGCCGGCCGGCTGGGCCCGCGAGAACAGGCGCGGCAGCAGTGAGCGGAGGGAACCGAGGTTGCCGGTGGTGTTCGGACCGATCGGGCTCGAGGGCCGCGGGGCGGAACCCGGGCGGCTCGGCGCGGACGGCTCTTCGCGGGTGTCCGTCATGATGCGCCTCCCAGGACTCGGTCCGAGAGCTCGATCCGAGCTCGATCCGACAAGACTACGCGTCCCCGGTCAGTGCCCGTGACGTGGTTCGCCCTGGGCGTCGCGCTCCACCGGCGCCCCCGCCTGCTCCCACGCGAGCATGCCGCCGGAGAGGTTGACGGCCGGCACGCCCGACTGTTCGAGCGCCGCGACGATGCGCGATGACCGGCCGCCGGAGTGGCAGACGATGATGGCCGGCTGGTCGCCGCCGTCGATCTCCTGCCAGCGGTCCACGAACTCCGACATCGGCACGAGCGTGGCCTGGGGAGCGTGGACCTCGTCCCACTCCCCCTGCTCACGGACGTCGAACAGGCGGGCTCCGGCGTCGAGGCGGCGCTGCGCCTCGGCGACGTCGATCTCCTGGATCTCGATGGGCATCAGACGCTCGCCTCTGCCGCGTCGACCTCACGCCGGCGCTTCTCGGCCGCCGCGGTCTTCTTGGCGTCGGACTCCTTGATCTTCGGCTCGTTCTCGCGCAGCTGCGCGTACATCGGCGACGCGATGAAGATCGTCGAGTAGGTGCCGACGATGATGCCGATGAACAGTGCGAGCGAGATGTCGCGCAGGGTGCCGGCGCCGAGCACGTACGACCCGATGAAGAGGATCGCCGCGACCGGCAGCAGTGCCACGACCGAGGTGTTGATCGACCGGACGAGGGTCTGGTTCACCGCGAGGTTGACCGACTGCTTGAACGTCCGGATGGATTCCTGGGCGGTGTTCTCACGCACCTTGTCGAAGACCACCACGGTGTCGTAGAGCGAGTACCCGAGGATCGTCAGGAACCCGATGACCGCCGCGGGCGTGACCTCGAGTCCGACGATGCCGTACACGCCGGCCGTGATGAGCAGGTCGTGCAGCAGCGCCGCCATCGCGGACAGCGACATCTTCCAGGTGCGGAAGTACAGCGTCATGAAGACCGCGGCGAGGGCGAGGAAGATCACGAGACCACGGATGGCCTGCGCGAGCACGTCGGCACCCCACGTCGCGCCGATGAAGGTCGCGGCGACCTGGCTCTCCGGGACGTCGTAGGCCTTCGCCAGGGCATCCTGCACCTCGGTCGTCTGCCGGTCGGTGAGCTGCCCGGTCTGCACGCGGATGCCGTGCGTGCCGAGCTGCGAGACGCGCGGGATCGACTCCGGGACGACGCCCTCGACGGTCTCGGTGGCGAGGTTCTGGTCGAGCGTCTTGACGTCGGAGATCGTGAACTCCGAGCCACCGGTGAACTCGATGCCGAGCTGGTACCCGCCACGGAGCCACGGGGTGACGAGCGAGATCACGATCATCACGAGGGCGATCAGGTACCAGGTCTTCCGGCGCCCGATGATGTCGTACGACCGCTTCCCCGTGTAGAGGTCGCTGCCGAACTGGCTGAAGCTGGCCATCAGTCGTCCTTCCCGTCCGGCGTCGAGCCGTTTTCGCCGGAGGCCTGCTGGGCCTTCCGCTCCGCGATCGTCTGTCGGCGCTGTGCCTCACCGGCACTGCGCTGGCGCTTGCCGTCCACGACGGGTGCGCGGAACTGGGCGCGCCCTCGGTAGACGGCACCGAGTGCTGCCGGGTCGAGACCACTGAACCGGTGCCCCTCGCCGAAGAACCGGCTGCGGGCGATGAGCTGCATCATCGGGTGGGTGAAGAGCGCGACCACCACGATGTCGATCAGGGTCGTGAGGAGCAGCGTGAACGCGAAGCCCTTCACGTCGGCGACCGCGAGCACGTAGAGCGTGACGGCGGCGAGGAAGTTCACCGCGTCCGACGCCAGGATCGTGCGGAGAGCACGCTTCCAGCCGGACTCGACCGCGCTCTCGAGGGCACGGCCGTCGCGGAGTTCGTCACGGATGCGCTCGAAGTAGACGATGAACGAGTCCGCCGTGATGCCGATCGCGACGATCAGGCCCGCCACACCCGCCAAGGACAGGCGGTAGTCGACGCGCCACGACATGATCGCGATCACCAGGTAGGTGAGGACCGCGGCGATCCCGAGCGACAGCACGGTGACGAACGCCAGGGCCCGGTACTGGATGACCGAGTAGATGATCACCAGGATCAGCCCGATCAGACCGGCGACGAGGCCACCGATGAGCTGCGCGGTGCCGAGCGTCGCCGAGATGTTCTCGTTCGACTGCACCTGGAAGTTGATCGGCAGCGCACCGTACTTGAGCTGGTCCGCCAGGGTCTTCGACGACTCGGCCGTGAACGAGCCGGTGATCTGCGCCTTGCCGTTCGTGATCGCGGAGTTCGTCGTCGGTGCGGTGATGACCGAACCGTCGAGCACGATCGCGAACTGGTTCTGCGGCTGCTGGAGCGAGACGAGACGGTTCGTGACGGTGCGGAAGTCCTTCGAACCTTCGCCGTTGAACGTCAGGTTGACTGCCCACTGGCCGGTCGACGTGCCCTGCGAGTCGGTGGCGAGACCCGAGGTGGCGTTGCTGATGTCGGCACCGGAGACCTCGACCGGTCCGAGGATGTACTTCCCCGCGCCGTCCTGGTCACAGGTGACCAGGGGCTCGTCGTCGGGCGCCGTGGTGACGTCGTCCGGAGCAGCGCAGTTGTAGTTGGTGTACAGGTCCTGCAGCTTCGGCGTGACCCAGTTCAGGTCGCTCGCGTTCGTCGGCTTCGCGCTCGGGGTCGCGGCGAGCGAGGCCGGCGGCGAGTACGGCGTGGCCGATGCGGTGCCCTTGCCGTCGTCACCGACGGCGGAGTTCGTCGCGGCCTCGGTGAAGAGCACCGGACGGAAGGTCAGCTTCGCGGCTGCCTCGATGCGGTCGATCGTGGCCTTGTCGGGACGACCCGGGATCGAGACGACGATGTTGTTCGCGCCCTGGGTGTTGATCTCGGACTCGGAGACACCGGTGGCGTCGATGCGCTGGCGGATGATGTTCACCGCCTGCTGCAGCTGCTGCGAGGTGACGGAGTCGCCCTCGGTGTTCTGCGCCGCGAGGGTCAGCTGCGTGCCGCCCTGCAGGTCCAGAGCCAGCTCCGGCACCCAGCTCGCGCCCTGGTACCACTTGTCGGTGTCGTCCTTCGAAGAGCCGGCGAGGATCGACGCGGCGGTGTTCACGCCGGCGAGGATCGCCATCAGGATCACCAACCAGGTGAGCGAGCGCAGCGCCTTCTTGACGGGTGTCGATCGTGCCACCGGTCGTCTCGTCTTTCTGTTCAGGACCGTCGACACACCGTGCGACGGCAGAGGGAAGCCGCCGGGTCAGACGACCCGGCGGCCGAGGGCGTCAGTCGTCGGACTTGCGCTTCGTGGCGTCGGTCTCGTCGACACGGTCGGTGTCGACCCGCTCGCCGTAGACCGGCTCACCGTTGAGCTCGGCCACCGGCTTCGGCTCGTCCTCGGTGGTCGTGGTGGTCTCGACGTCGGACGCGTTGTCGTCGACGACGCGCGACAGGGTCTGACGGTGCACGGTGACGATGGTCCCCGGCGCGATCTCGACGTCAGCGGTGACCTTCTCCTCGTTCACGGAGAGGAGCGTGCCGTAGAGGCCGAAGGACAGCATGACCTTGGCGCCCGGGACCATTTTGTCCACGAGTTCGGCCTGCTGCTTCTTGCGCTTGCGGCTGTTGTAGAACATGAAGGCCGCGAACGCCACGACGATGACGATGAGGATGACTTCTTGACCCATGATGCGTTGCCTTCTCTGGTTGCTCGGTTTCGGGCCGTAGCAGTCTAGGGCACGCCGGTGTCCGTGGCATGTCACCCGACTGATCGGCGGTCAGGCGGTGGGTTCCGGGTCGTCGAAGAGCCCCGGCTGCCCGCCGTCGCCCTGCCCCGGGGTGAGGCCGAGGTGTCGCCAGGCCCGCGGTGTCGCGATGCGCCCGCGGGGGGTGCGGGTCACGAGTCCGACGCGGACGAGGAACGGTTCGACGACCGACTCGATGGTCTCGGATTCCTCGCCGACCGAGACCGCGAGGGTGTTCAGGCCGACCGGGCCCCCGTCGAACCTGGTCAGCATGGTCTCGACGACGGCTCGGTCGAGCCGGTCCAGGCCGAGTTCGTCGACGTCGTACAGGTCGAGCGCGCCCTGGACCGCGGCCATGCCGTCGGTGGTGCGGTGCACGAGGGCGTAGTCGCGCACCCGGCGGAGCAGGCGGTTCGCGATGCGCGGGGTGCCACGGGAGCGTCCGGCGATCTCGCGCAGGGCGGTCCGGTCGATGTCGAGTTCGAGCAGGTGGGCCGCACGGATCAGGACCTGCTCGAGCTCGTCCTTCTCGTAGAACTCGAGGTGGGCGGTGAACCCGAAGCGGTCGCGCAGCGGGTTCGGCAGCAGGCCGGCCCGGGTGGTGGCCCCGACGAGCGTGAACGGCGCGAGGTCGAGCGGGATGCTCGTGGCACCGGCACCCTTGCCCACCATCACGTCGATGCGGAAGTCCTCCATCGCCAGGTAGAGCATCTCTTCTGCCGAGCGGGCCATGCGGTGGATCTCGTCGATGAACAGCACTTCGCCCGGGACCAGGGACGACAGCACGGCGGCGAGGTCACCGGCGTGCTGGATGGCCGGGCCGCTCGACATGCGCAGCGGTCGCCCCGTCTCGTGCGCGACGATCATCGCGAGCGTGGTCTTGCCGAGGCCGGGAGGACCCGCCATCAGGATGTGGTCGGGCGTGCGCTCCTGCATGCCGGCGGCCTTGAGGAGCAGGTCGAGCTGCCCGCGGACCTTGCGCTGCCCGACGAACTCGTCGAGCGAGCGCGGACGGAGCGCACCTTCGAACGCGAGTTCTTCCTGCGACTCGGCGCCGGCGGACGTGATGCCGCTCACCGGCCGGCTGCCGCGGGTCGGAGCGCACCGAGGGCGGCGCGGAGCAGGGCCTGGGTGCCCATCGCGGCGGCACCGGGCTCGTTGGCGACGGCGTCGTCGACCGCGGTCTGCGCCGCGTCTTCGCGCCAGCCGAGGCCGATGAGCGCCGAGACGACGTCGACCGCGGCGGGGTGGACTGCGGTCCCCCGTGCGGCGGCGACCACGGCAGCCTGCTCGAAGGCCACGAGCTTGCCGGAGAGCGCGACGATGATGAGCTTGGCGGTCTTCGGGCCGATGCCGGAGACCTTGCGGAACGCGCCATCGTCCTCGTTCGCGACGGCGTTCGCGATCTGTGCAGGGTCCATGTGGGCCAGGACGCCCATCGCGGACTTTGGGCCGACGCCGGAGACCCCGCGGAGCAGGTCGAACACCTGCAGCGCGTCGGTCGACTCGAAGCCGAAGAGCAGGTGCTCGTCCTCGCGCACGATCATGGCGGTCCGCACGAACACCTCGGACCCGTGGCGCATCGTCAGCGCGTGCGCGGGGGTCACGGTGACGGCGTACCCGAGTCCCCCGACCTCGATCACCACGGCCGAGCCGGCGATGTCGATGCAGGTGCCCCGGAGACTCGCGATCATGCTCCGAGCCTAGGGCCGCCCACCGACGACGCCGACCTGCCACGCTGCGGGCGGGCCGCGGCGGCGGCCGCGCGGGCCAGCGGCGAGTCGACGGTGCCGCCCTGCGCGTCCCGCCAGGCGCGCTGTGCGGGGGTGAGGTTCGTGGCACGCGAGCCGGCGGCATCGGGTGATCCGAGCCTCCAGGCATGGCACACGGCCAACGCGAGCGCGTCGGCGGCGTCGGCCGGCTTCGGGGCCTCGTCGAGCCCGAGCACGCGCGCGATCATGGTCTGCACCTGACGCTTGTCGGCGTTGCCGTAGCCGGTGACGGCGGCCTTGACCTCGGACGGCGTGTGCAGCCCGACGGGCAGGCCGCGGGCCGCCGCGGCGTGCAGCGCCAGGCCGGCCGCCTGCGCGGTCCCCATCACGGTCCGGACGTTCGCCTGCGCGAACACCCGCTCGACGGCCACCGCATCGGGGTGGTGTTCGTCGATCTCGGCGGCGATGCCGTCGGCGATGCGGAGCAGCCGCTGTTCGAGCGGCATGTCCGGCGGGGTGCGCACGACCGTCACGTGGACGAGTCGTGCCCGCCGGTTCGGTGCGACCTCGACGACGCCGACGCCGCACCGGGTGAGCCCGGGGTCCACCCCGAGCACACGGAGCACGGCTACTCGCCCTCGTCCTCGTCGAGCTCGGCCTGGACGTCCGCGGGGATGTCGAAGTTCGAGTAGACGTTCTGCACGTCGTCGGAGTCCTCGAGCGCGTCGATCAGGCGGAACACCTTGCGGGCGGTCTCGGCGTCGACCGGGACCTTGAGGCCGGGGACGAACTCGGCGTCGGCGGAGTCGTAGTCGATGCCGGCGTCCTGCAGTGCGGTGCGGGCGGCGACCAGGTCGCTCGCCTCGGTGATGATCTCGAAGCCGCCGCCCTGGTCGATGACGTCCTCGACCCCGGCGTCCAGCACCGCGGTCATCACGGTGTCCTCGTCGAGGCCGTCGGTCTTCGTGACCGAGATGACGCCCTTGCGCGAGAAGTTGTAGGCGACGCTGCCCGGGTCGGCCATGGTGCCGCCGTTGCGCGACATCGCGGTCCGGACCTCGGCCGCGGCACGGTTCTTGTTGTCCGTGAGGCACTCGATGAGCATCGCGACGCCGTTGGGGCCGTAGCCCTCGTACATGATCGTCGTGTACTCGATGGTCTCGCCCGTGAGACCCGCACCGCGCTTGACGGCGCGGTCGATGTTGTCGTTGGGGACCGAGGTCTTCTTCGCCTTCTGCACGGCGTCGACCAGGGTCGGGTTGCCGGACATGTCGGCACCGCCCATCTTCGCGGCGACCTCGATGTTCTTGATCAGCTTGGCGAACGACTTGGCACGGCGCTGGTCGATGACCGCCTTCTTGTGCTTGGTCGTTGCCCACTTGGAATGCCCGGACACGGTTCTCCTTGCGTCTTGCGGAAAGTCCCGCTCAGTTTAGCGGCCCTGTGGGCCGAACACCGGCCTGGAGGCGCGGCGCGGCTTCCGTCCCGTCGGTGCGGCGGGTGGGCGGTCACGCCTCAGGCGCTGCGCACCAGGTCGAGGAACCGGCGGTGGAAGCGGTCCTCGCCGGCGACCTCGGGGTGGAACGCGCTGGCGATGACGTTGCCCTGCTGCACCGCCACGACCTGCCCGTCCGGCAGCGCACCGAGGACGTGGACGTCGTCGCCGCGCTGCTCCACGACGGGGGCCCGGATGAACACCGCGTGCACCGGGGCCTCGCCGAGGTCGGGCATCGGGATGTCGATCTCGAACGAGTCGTTCTGCGTTCCGAACGCGTTGCGGCGCACGGTGGTGTCGAGCACGTCGAGGGTCCGCTGCCCGTTGATGCCGTCGGTGATCCGCGACGACAGCATGATCATGCCGGCGCAGGTGCCGTAGGTGGGCAGGCCACCGCGGATCGCGTCGGCGAGGGGCTCGGCGACGCCGAACGCGCGGGACAGCTTGTCCATCACACTGGACTCGCCCCCGGGGATCACGACACCGTCGAGGGTCTCGATCTCCTCCGGGCGACGGAGCGGCACCACGTCGGCGCCGAGCTCGGTCAGCGAGGCGATGTGCTCGCGGAAGTCACCCTGCAGCGCCAGGACCCCGATGCGGGGCCGAGCGCCGCTCGTCGGACTACCAGCCACGCTCGGCGAGGCGGTGCGGTGCGGGGACGTCGGCGACGTTGATGCCGACCATCGCCTCGCCCAGACCACGGGAGACCTCGGCGATGACCCGGGGGTCGTCGTGGAAGGTCGTCGCCTTGACGATCGCGGCGGCACGGGCCGCCGGGTCGCCGGACTTGAAGATGCCGGACCCGACGAAGACACCGTCGGCGCCGAGCTGCATCATCATCGCGGCGTCGGCCGGGGTGGCGACACCACCGGCGGTGAACAGGACGACGGGGAGCTTGCCGGTGCGGGCGACTTCCTGCACGACGTCGATCGGTGCCTGGAGCTCCTTGGCGGCGACGTAGAGCTCGTCGTCACGCAGGTTGCGGAGCGCCGCGATCTCCTTGGTGATGGTGCGGATGTGCTTGGTGGCCTCGGACACGTCGCCCGTGCCGGCCTCGCCCTTGGAACGGATCATGGCCGCACCCTCGGTGATGCGACGGAGCGCCTCGCCCAGGTTGGTGGCACCGCAGACGAAGGGGGTGGTGAACTTCCACTTGTCGATGTGGTTCACGTAGTCGGCCGGCGACAGCACCTCGGACTCGTCGATGTAGTCGACACCGAGCTCCTGCAGCACCTGCGCCTCGACGAAGTGGCCGATGCGGGCCTTCGCCATGACGGGGATCGACACCGCGGCGATGATCTCCTCGATCATCGAGGGGTCGGACATGCGGGCGACGCCGCCCTGCGCACGGATGTCGGCGGGGACGCGCTCGAGGGCCATGACGGCGGTCGCACCGGCTTCTTCCGCGATGCGGGCCTGCTCGGCGTCGACGACGTCCATGATCACGCCGCCCTTGAGCATCTCGGCGAGTCCGCGCTTGACGCGGTCGGAGCCGGTGATCGAGGTGCCAGGGGTGCCGGAGGTGCTGGTGCTGTCGCTCATGATGCCGACCAGTCTAGTGCGCCCGGGGCCACCCGTCGGCGACGAGTCGACGGGTCTCGCCGAGCAACTGCGACATGGACTTGGTCCGGGCAATGATCGGGAAGAAGTTCGCGTCCGACTGCCACCGCGGGACGATGTGCTGGTGCAGGTGTGCGGCCACGCCGGCACCGGCGACCTCGCCCTGGTTCATGCCGATGTTGAAGCCGTCGCAGTGCGACACCTCGCGCAGGACCCGCATGGCGGTCTGGGTCAGCTCGCCGATCTCGCGCAGCTCGTCCGGCGTGGCCTCGTCGTAGAGCGGGACGTGACGGTACGGGCAGACGAGCAGGTGCCCGTTGTTGTACGGGAACAGGTTGAGCAGCACGTAGGCGTGCTCGCCGCGGGCCACGATCAGGGCGTCCTCGTCGGACATCCGCGGGGCTTCGCAGAACGGGCAGTCGTCGTCGTGCCCGCGACCTCGGCCTTCGCGGCCGGCGTCGATGTAGGCCATCCGGTGCGGGTTCCAGAGCCGCTGGAACGCGTCCGGGACGGCTGCGCCGGTGGCCGCGTCGCGGATCACCAGCGGATCGGTGTCCGCGCCCTCGGTGTCCGCGGCCGCGGTGGGGCCGGCCACGTCGTCGACGTGACCGGTCCCACCGGCCTGCTCCGGGCCTCCCGACGGTGTCATCAGACCTGCGCGCGCTCGCGGATCGCGGTGAGGATGCGGTCCACGGCCTCGTCGACGGGCACCGCGTTGTCCTGGCGGCCGTCGCGGAAGCGGAAGCTGACGGCGCCGGCGTCGCGGTCGTCGCCACCGGCGATGAGCTGGAACGGCACCTTCGCCTTGGTGTGCGTGCGGATCTTCTTCTGCATGCGGTCGTCCGAGTGGTCGACCTCGGCGCGGACGCCGTGGGCACGGAGCTTCGCGATGACCTCGTCGAGGTAGTCGCCGTACTCGGCCGCGACCGGGATGCCGACGACCTGGACGGGCGACAGCCACGCCGGGAACGCGCCCGCGTAGTGCTCGGTGAGGACCCCGAAGAAGCGCTCGATCGAGCCGAACAGCGCGCGGTGGATCATCACCGGACGCTGGCGCGAGCCGTCGGCCGCGGTGTAGTCGATGCCGAAGCGCTCGGGCAGGTTGAAGTCGAGCTGCACGGTCGACATCTGCCACGTGCGGCCGATGGCGTCGCGGGCCTGCACCGAGATCTTCGGGCCGTAGAACGCCGCACCGGCTGGGTCCGGCACCAGCTCGAGGCCGGACTCCTCGGCGACCTGGCGCAGGGTCTCCGTCGCGACGTCCCAGACCTCGTCGTCACCGACGTACTTCTCCGGGTCCTTCGTCGACAGCTCGAGGTAGAAGTCGTCGAGGCCGTAGTCGCGCAGGAGCGAGAGCACGAACGCGAGGGTCGTGGTCAGCTCCTCCTTCATCTTCTCCTGCGTGGTGAAGATGTGCGCGTCGTCCTGGGTCAGGCCGCGCACGCGCGTGAGGCCGTGGATGACGCCGGACTTCTCGTTGCGGTACACCGTGCCGAACTCGAACATCCGGAGCGGCAGGTCGCGGTAGGAGCGGGGCTGCGACCGGTAAGCCAGGATGTGCATCGGGCAGTTCATCGGCTTGAGGTAGTAGTCGGCGCCCTGCCGGGTGACGTTGCCGTCCTCGTCCTTGGCCTCGTCCATGTGCATGGCCGGGAACATGCCGTCCTTGTACCAGCCGAGGTGCCCGGAGGTCTCGAACAGGTCGCCCTTGGTGATGTGGGGCGTGTAGACGAACGAGTAGCCGTTCTCCTCGTGCCGACGGCGCGAGTAGTCCTCCATCTCGCGGCGGATGATGCCGCCCTTCGGGTGGAAGATCGCCAGGCCGGAACCGATCTCGTCGGGGAACGAGAACAGGTCGAGTTCGGCGCCGAGCTTGCGGTGGTCGCGCTTGGCGGCTTCCTCGAGGCGCACCAGGTACGCCTTGAGCTGGTCCTTGTCGGGCCAGGCGGTGCCGTAAATGCGCTGCAGCTGCGGGTTCTTCTCGGAGCCGCGCCAGTACGCGGCGGCGACGCGCATGAGCTTGGCGGCGTTGCCGATCCAGCGGGTGTGCGGGACGTGCGGGCCGCGGCAGAGGTCCTGCCAGAGCACCTCGCCCGACTTCGGGTCGACGTTCTCGTACACGGTCAGCTCGCCGGCGCCGACCTCGACGCTCTCGCCGGAGTCGCCGTCGGACGCCGCACCCTTGAGGCCGATGAGCTCCTGCTTGTAGGGCTCCCCCGCCATCAGCTCGCGTGCCTGCTCGTCGGTGACGACCACGCGACGGAAGCGCTGGGCCTGCTTGACGATGCGGTCCATGCCCTTCTCGATCGCCTTGAGGTCTTCGGGGGTGAAGGGCTCGGCGACGTCGAAGTCGTAGTAGAAGCCGTCGGTGACGGGCGGCCCGATGCCGAGCTTGGCGTCCGGGTTGATCTGCTGCACGGCCTGCGCCAGCACGTGGGCGGCCGAGTGCCGGAGGATGTCGAGCCCGTCCTGCTCCTGCAGGGTGACGGCCTCGGCGGTCTCGCCGGCCTGCACGTCCGCCGCGAGGTCCTTCAGCACACCGTCGACGCGGATCGCGACGACGCCGCGCTCACCGTCGAAGAGCTCGGTGCCGGTCGTGGTCGTCGTCGCGGTCCGGGGCTCGGGTGCCTGGGGAAGCTCGGCGGGCGCGGGTGCGACTGACTCGGTCACGATGATGGGACTCCTCGATCGAAATGGTGCGTCAAGACTAGTGCGAGACGTGCTCGCGTGCGGACGCCGGGGATGCGCCTGTGGAGAGAACGGATGGGCGCCCCGGCCGGGCGGTTGCCCGCGCTCAGGCCGGGACGGCGCCGAGCGTCGCGACGGGCAGCCGCGGCTCGAGACGCTCGCGCCCGTTCAGGCCGTCGAGCTCGAGCAGGGCGGCGAAGCCGATGGCCTGGTACCCGGCGCGCTCGAGCAGCGTGATGGTGGCGGCGCCGGTCCCGCCGGTGGCCAGGACGTCGTCGACGACGAGCACCCGGGTGCCGGCGGGCAGCTGACCCGGCCGCAGTTCGAGTTCGGCCTCGCCGTACTCGAGCGCGTACTGCTCGCTGAGGACCTCGCCGGGGAGCTTGCCCGCCTTGCGCACGGTGAGCACGCCGACCTGGTGCTGGGCGGCGATGCCCCCGGCCAGTGCGAAGCCCCGGGCCTCGATGCCGGCGACCGCGTCGAACCCGGCTCCGACCGCGAACGGTGCCGCGAGTGCTTCGCACACGCGGCCGAACGCGACGGCGTCGGAGAACACCGGCGTCACGTCACGGAAGAGCACCCCCGGCTTCGGGAAGTCCGGGACGAGGGCGGTGAGGCGTTCGACGAGTGCAGCTGCGGTTTCGGTCACCCGCCAACGGTACGGGAGGCCCGGGGTGCGTCCGGACGCCCCGCACGGTGCGAGGGGTGCCCGGCATGGTGCGAGGTTCCGGACGTGGTGCCACCCCGAGGGGCGGCCACCGAGTAGGGAACCTCGACCATGCGTGCGAGCGTGTGGCGCCGCCGACGCAGCGCCGTGGGTCAGCGCCACATCCGCATGGCGGCACCCTGGGTGATCCAGTCGGCCTCGCGCTGCTGGCGTTCGCGCTCGAGGCGGGCCAGCGTGGCGAGGTCGACCTCGGGCCGCTCCTTGCGGGTGCGTCGGCTCCAGATGATGAGCGACATCCCGACCCGGAGTGCGATGCGGTCGGCGAGTGAGACCCGGCGGCGCACCGCGCGGGTATCGGGTGGACGGGTGGTGGTCTTCGTGGACACGGTGTTCCCCTTCAGGGCACGGCAGAGCTGCCCGGGTGTCGGGCAGGACGAATCCGCCCGGGTTGCGGGCAGCAGGAATTGAATACGTGAGAATGCACTCCGGGATGGTCCGGAAATGTTCGGACAACGATCGCGGAATGCTCGTCGACACCGAGAGCGTCGCACTGTCCACCGACATTCTTCCGGCGTCGTCCGCGCAGATCGGACGGCACGCATCGACGAGTCGACGAGCCGTTCAGCAGACGAACGAACCGGTGCTGCGCGAGCCTGATCGGCTCAGCGCACGGTGCCCGGAGGCACAGGTGTCAGGAGAGTGGGACGCCCCGGGTCAGCGGACGCGGAACGGGGTACCGACGCGTCCACGGATTCCACGGAACGGAGTGGTCGTTGTGATCATCATGGGTCGGCCCCCTTTCGGTCTCGAGCTGGCGGAGTCGTCCGGGTCGAATGTTCGACCGTTCGCGACGAGTGAACACTATCGGCACCGCAATTCGGAGCGCAACCCCTTTTCCGGAAAACATCCGGAATTGCATTCCCGAACACCGCGGCGGTCCGTGCAGGCCGAAGGCCCGGTACCGAATCGGTACCGGGCCCTCGTGTGTGCGTGCGACCGGACTAGACCGCCGCGTGCTCCGCGACGCTCGCCGTCAGGGCATCGCCCTCGACGTCGATCCGCACGGTGTCACCCGCGGTGACCCCGCCCTCGACCACCAGGGTCGCGATGCGGTCGTCGACCTCGCGCTGGATGAGCCGACGGAGCGGGCGGGCACCGTACTCCGGCTCGTACCCTTGCTCGGCGAGCCAGTCGACCGCCGCGTCGGAGACCGACAGGAGCATGTCCTGTGCGACCAGCCGGAGCGCCGTGTCCTGCAGCAGCAGCGACACGATCGACGCGATCTGGGATCGGTCGAGCTTGCGGAACAGCACGATCTCGTCGATGCGGTTGATGAACTCGGGCCGCATCGCCTCGCGCAGCTTGCCCATGACGCGGGCCCGCAGGTCGTCTTCCGCGTAGCCGTGCGTCGCGCCGACCGGGGAGAACCCGAGCGCTCCCGAGCGGGAGGCCAGGAACTCCGAGCCGATGTTCGACGTCATGATGACGACGGTGTTCCGGAAGTCGACCGTCCGCCCCTGCCCGTCGGTGAGCCGGCCGTCGTCGAGGACCTGCAGCAGCAGGTTGAAGACGTCCGGGTGGGCCTTCTCGACCTCGTCGAGCAGGATCACCGAGTACGGGTTGCGGCGGACTCGCTCGGTGAGCTGGCCGGCCTCGTCGTGGCCGACGTACCCGGGAGGGGCACCGACCAGGCGGGACACGGTGTGGCGTTCGCCGAACTCGCTCATGTCGAAGCGGAGCATCGCGGACTCGTCACCGAACAGCGACGACGCCAGGGCCTTCGCGAGTTCGGTCTTGCCGACGCCCGTCGGGCCGAGGAACAGGAAGCTGCCCACCGGACGACGCGGGTCGCCCATGCCGGTCCGGCTGCGTCGTACCGCCTTCGCGATCGCCCGCACGGCGTCGTCCTGGCCGACGACTCGGTCGTGCAGCTCGGACTCGAGCGCGGCGAGCCGCGTCTTGTCGGCCGAGCCGAGGCGGGTCACCGGGATCCCGGTGGCACGCGACACGACGGCGGCGATGTCGGCCTCCGTGATCGAGGTGTCCGCGGACTCCTGACGGGAGGGGCGGCTGGCGTCCGCCGACGAGGCGGCGGTGATCCGGGCCTCCAGTCCGACGATCTCGTCGCGCAGGTCGGACGCTTCCTCGTAGTGCTCCTCGGCGACCGCGCGGTCCTTGCGGGCCGTCAGGTCGGTGACCTGGGCACGCAGCGCCTCGACGTCGACGTCGCCCGACAGGGCGAGGCGACGGCGTGCACCGGCCTGGTCGATGAGGTCGATGGCCTTGTCCGGCAGGTGCCGGTCGGTCACGTAGCGGTGCGAGAGCTCGACGGCGGCGCGGAGCGCCTCGGGCGTGTAGGCGACGCCGTGGTGCTCCTCGTAGCGCGGGGCGAGGCCGGTCAGGATCGCGACGGCGTCCTCGACGTTCGGCTCCCCCACCGTGACGGGCTGGAACCGGCGCTCGAGCGCGGCGTCCTTCTCGATCCGGCGGTACTCGTTGAGCGTCGTCGCGCCGACCAGGTGCAGGTCGCCGCGGGCGAGCCGGGGTTTGAGGATGTTGCCGGCGTCCATCGAGCCGCCTTCTCCGCCGCCACCGGCGCCGACGACGGTGTGGAGCTCGTCGACGAAGACGATGAGCTCGTCGGCGTGCGCCGCGATCTCGTCCATCGCCTTGGTGAGGCGCTCCTCGAAGTCGCCGCGGTAGCGGGTGCCGGAGAGCATGCCGGGCAGGTCGAGCGCGACGACCCGCTTGCCCTGCAACAGGGCGGGGACGTCACCGTCGACGATCCGCTGGGCGAGGCCCTCGACGATCGCGGTCTTGCCGACGCCGGGCTCACCGATCAGCACCGGGTTGTTCTTGGTGCGGCGGAGCAGGATCTCGACGGTCTGCTCGATCTCGTCGGCGCGGCCGATCACCGGGTCGACGTGCCCGTCACGGGCGCGCTCGGTCAGGTCGGTGCCGAACTGGTCGAGCGTCGGGGTGTCGCTGTCGGTGGCCTGGTCGGCGCCGACGGCATCGGGTGTTCCGGGCATGGGGCGCCCCTCTCGTGCTGCTGCCGCGGCCTGCTGGGCGTAGTCCTGCATGAGCTGCGGGGTGATCCCGGCGCTGGCGAGCAGCTGGCCGGTCACGGTCTCCTGGTCCATCACGAGCGCGAAGAAGACGTGCTCGGGGTCGGTGTAGGTGCTGCCGAAGCCCCGCGCTGCCTGCGTCGCCTCGACGAGGATGCGCTGGGCGGTGCCGGTCAGTGCCGGGCGGCCGGTCTGCTCGGCCAGTGGCTCGTGCGCCATCGGCAGGCGCTGCTCGATCTCCTCGGCGAGTCGCCGGGGGTCGACCCCGGCGGAACGCACGACGGCGTCGAACGGTTCGGTGCGGACGAGCACGTGCAGGATGTGCAGTGCGTCGATCTCGCGCTGCCCCTGCGCGACCGCGTACTCGGCGGTGTGCTGGAGCAGCTCGTGGGTCCGGCGGCTGAGCAGCCGGGTGATGTCGACCGGTCGACCGAACGCGCGGACGCGCTGCTGGTCACCGGTGCGCTGTGCCGCGAGCAGGCGGGCGAGGAACTCGTCGAACGAGTCATTGCTACCGGTCGGGCCGAACGTCTCTGGCAAAGGGACCTCCTGGGGAACTTGAGTGCCTTCGACTCAATGCAACGCAGGAGGGCCCGGGTCATTCCCGGGTCCGGAAAAAACTTGCGGCGACTCGACTCAGGTCCGCGCGATGGGTGCGGCGACCGCCTCGGTGATCCGCGCGAGGTCCGTCGGTGCCACCTCGACGTCGAATCCGCGACGACCGCCGGACACGAAGATGCTCGCGTACGACAGCGCCGATTCGTCGAGCACGGTGCGGAGCCGGGTCTTCTGGCCGACCGGGCTGATCCCGCCGACCACGTAGCCCGTGCGCTTCTCGGCGAGGGCGGGATCGGCCAGCGTCGCCTTCTTGCCCCCGACGGCCGCGGCGATCGCCTTGAGGTCGAGCCGGTTCGCCACCGGCACGATCGCGACGGCGAGGGTGCCGTCGACGGAGACGACCAGGGTCTTGAAGACCTGCTCCTCGCGCAGCCCGAGGGCGGCGGCCGCCTCTTCTCCGAAGTTGGTGGCGCTCTCGTGGTGCTCGTACACGTGCGGCGTGTACGGGACCCCGGCCGCCTCGAGCGCGACGGTCGCTGGGGTGCTCGGCGAACCTGCGGTCATGCCGTGATCCTCCCCCGCCGCACCTTCCGGTCCTCGACGGCACGCGGGCGTTACGCTGAACGGACCATGACCGCCGTCCTGCTGCTGCTCCGCGCCACCGCCGCGCTGGTGCTCGGCGACCCGGCCGCCGGGGTGCTGCCCCTGCTGGCCGTGGCGGCACTCGGGCTGACCGCGGTCGCCGTGACCGTCGTCGTCGCCCGGCTGCTCGTCGCGGTGCTCGCGGCCGTCCTCGGGGTCGGATCGACATCCGTGTCGGATCGGTCGGCGGTGCCCGACCTGGCCACCCGGATCGGGTGGAGCCACCCCGACGCCGACGGCCACGTCCGCTCACGGGCACCGGGGGTCGCGACCCCGGCCTGACCACCGACCGGTGGCCGGGCCGCTCGCGAACCCCGCTGACCCACCACCGATCGGAACCGTCATGGACCTGTCCACCCTGCCCCTCGTCGGCCCGCTGCTGCACGGCGGCGCGGACCTCGTCACCGCCCTCACCGCGGCGCTCTCCCCCGTCGCCGGCTCGTTCGCCGCGGCGATCGCCGTCGTGCTCCTCACCCTGGCCGTCCGCCTGGTGCTCGTCCCGCTGTCCGTGCTGCAGGTGCGGGCCGAGCGGGACCGCCGGCGCCTCGCACCACAGCTCGCGGCGCTCCGGAAGCGCCACGGCCGCGACACCCAGCGCCTGCAGCGGGCGGTGCAGCAGCTGTACACCGACGAGAAGGTCTCGCCGCTGGCCGGCTGCCTGCCCGTCCTGGCGCAGGCACCCGTGGTGTCGCTCGTCTACGCGCTTTTCACGCACGCCTCGATCGACGGCACCGCGAACGCCCTGCTGGAGGCGACGCTCGTCGGGGTCCCGCTCGGCCACTCGCTCGTCGTCACGCTCACGTCGCCGCTGTGGGTGCACGCCTGGGTGGTGCTGGTCCTGCTGGCGGTGCTGGCGGTCGTCGTCGAGCTCAGCCGCCGGTCGAACGCCCACTGGAACCCGGTGCCGGCGCCGGAACCGGGGGTCCCCGGGGCCGCCGCGACCGCCGCCGTGGGGCGGTACGTGCCGTTCATCACGGTCGTGTTCGCGGCGATCGCACCACTCGCCGCCGCGCTCTACGTCGTGACGAGTGCGGCCTGGACGTACGGGGAACGCGCCGTGCTGCGTCGGGTGGTCCGCTAGCCGCCCTGGCCCTCCTGCTGCGGTCCCTGGTCGACCGGGTCGTACTCGGTGCCGCGGCCCTGCTCCTCGTCGGCGGTCGGCACATGACGTTCCGTGCCAGCGCCGCCGGGGCTGGTCGCGACGTAGTCGGCCTCGCCGGACTGGGTGTCGTGGCTCAGCGGCTCGAGGGTCTCGGCGTCGGCGTCGTGCTGCGGCATGGGGTCGGTGCTCATGCACCACGCCTACTCCCTCGTTCTGGGTGCGCGCGCACGGCTCGGCGGTGCCACGATGGACCTGTCCACGCGACCGGCAGAGCGGGAGTGCGCATGGCCCACGACGACGTGGCAGCGGAACGGGCACGGCTCGAGGCCGTCGCCTGGGGAGCAGGATCGAGCCCGGCGGACGCGGCGCGCGCCCGGATCGCGCTGCAGGACCTGGAACGCGGACGGCGACCCCGTGCGCGTGCGGTCGCGACGGCGCGGGATCCCCTGCCGGGAGGCCCGGAGCCGGTCCGCACGTCCGTCCCGTCCGCGACGCGATCGGGTCCAGGGCCCGTGCCGGTGCCGGTGGCGGTGCCCGTGTCCTCGCCCGCTGGCGCGGCGGTCGTGTCCTTGCCCGCTGGTTCGGCGGCGGTGCCTGCCGGAGCCGACGTGTCGGAGGCGACCGACGGCGGTGGGGGCGACCACGTCGACGACGCGAGGGGCGGCGGCGGGGACGAGCGGATCCTCCAGGCCGAGCCGACCGGACGGACCCGGTGGCGGCGGTGGTTGTGGACGGAGCGGCCACTCGCCTGGATCGCGGGCGGCGCGGCAGCGGCGGTGGGCGTCGCGTTCGCCGCCGGGACGCTCGTCGGGACGGCGCGACCGGACGTCGCCGCAGCGCCGAGCGTCACGCCGACCGCGGGGACGATCACGCTCGAGCAGCTGCTCGACGTCCCGCAGACGTACGCCGACCAGTTGCCGGGGCCGGTCGCTGCGCCGGTGAGTCTCCACACGACGCGACTGGTCTTCACGAACCGCGCGCTCGACGGCGGGACCGCGGAGACACCCTGGAACGTCTGGGCCGGCATCGGGACGGACCGGTCGACGATCTGCCTGGTGGCGACGGCGGACCGCATCGAGTCGTCGACGGCATGCTTCCCGCGGCAGGCGGCGCTGCACGGATCGGTGTCGATGTCCGCGCAGTCCAGGAGCGGCACGTTGACCATCGAGCTGCGCGGCGGTGGGGTCCAGGGCCGGGTGACGAACGAGTACTGAGCGAGCGACCCGGAGCTGAGTGTTTCGTTGGAGCGCTCCGATGTATTTGCTGGATGCCCTCGCGAGAGTCGTTCCATCGTGCAACACTGGATGAGCGCACTCGTCGTGGAGTCGTACCCACATCATCCACATCCGCCAGCGAGCGCGCCCCGCAGACCCTCCCGGTCACCGCCGTCAGAACGATCGGCATCGTCGCGCGCTCCACCGTGCCTCGGAGGAGGTCAGCAGCGTGTCCACCAACACCACCACCTCGGCCGTGTCGACCCACACGCGGCCGATCACCGTCACCAGCCAGTCGATCGTCGGCATCGCCGTGCTCGGACTGGCCACGTTCTTCGCCATCACCACCGAGCTCATGCCCGTCGGGCTGCTCGGCACGATGAGCGCCGACCTCGGCGTGACCGAGGCCACCATGGGCATCGTCATCACCGTGTACGCCGCGGCCGTCGCGCTCCTCGCGCTGCCGCTCACCGCGTTCACCGCGAAGCTGCCCCGCAAGACCGTGCTCGTCGCCACGCTCGTCGGCTACACCGTGTCGAACCTGATGGTCGCGCTCGCACCGTCGTTCGCCGTCGTCTGTGCCGGACGCGTCGTCGGCGGAATCGCGCACGCACTGTTCTTCTCGGTCGCCTCGGCGTACGCCACCCGGATCGTGCCGCCGCGGCTGGCCGGGCGGGCGATCGCGTTCGTGTACTCGGGCAGCTCGCTCGGGTTCGTGCTCGGCGTGCCCGTCGCGACCTGGGTCGCGCAGCACATCGGCTGGCGCCAGGCCGTGTTCTCCGTCGGTGTGGCCGCAGCGGCACTCGCGGTCGTCGCCCTGCTGTTCCTGCCCGCCGTCCGCGGTGCCTCGTCGCCGCACATCGGGTCGCCGAAGGCCTGGGCACGCACCGGACTGCTGTCCGTCGTGATCGCCGACATGCTGCTGTTCGGCGGGCACTACGTCGTCTACACGTACATCGGGCCGTACGCGATCGACGCGGGGCTCGACGCCGGCATGGTGAGCGGGGCACTGCTCGTGCTCGGTGGCACCGGTGTCGTCGGGCTCGGGCTCGCCGGCATGTTCGTCGACCGTGCGCCCCGGCAGACGCTGATCGCCTCGGTCGCCGTGATGGTCGTGGCCTTCGCGACGATGCCGTTCGTGCACGGCTCCCTGATGGGGACGATGGTCGTCGCCGGGGTCTGGATGGCCGCGAACGGCACGACCGGCACGCTCTTCATGGCCGCGGCGATCCGTGCCGGAGGCGTCTCCCCCGACATCGCCGGCGCGCTGGTCAACGGCGCGTCGAACATCGGCATCGCCGGTGGTGCGGCGTTCGGCGGGCAGGCCCTCGGGATCGTCGGGCTGCAGTACCTGCCGTTCGCCGGTGCCGCGGTGCTGGTCGGGGCACTCGGGGTCGTCGTGCTGGCGCGTCGCGGGTTCCCGGTGCACACGCACACGCAGGAGCACCTGTCGACGTCGTCCATCGAGGCCATCACGTCGTCGCTCGCGGTCGTCACCACGTCGGTGCCGGTCGTCGGGCGGGCGATCCAGACGGTCACGGGGTCGATCGGCGTCGTCACGGGTTCGGTGCGGCGGCCGCGGACGCGCTAGGGGCGGCGCGGGCGCGGTCGGCGCGTCGAGTGGTCACGACATGCCGTTGGCGGGGCGTCGAGGGTGCTCGAACTGTTGTCTGCGGGGGCGGCGGGCGACGGTTCGTGACCGCTCGGCGTACCCGCGGCGGCGTGTTGTGCGGCTGCGGGGGACGCGCGCGGTGCCCGGGCCTCGAGTGGTCACGACTTGCCGTCGGCGGGGCGTCGGGGGCGCTCGAACTGTCGTCTGACGGGGCGGCGGGCGACGGTTTGTGACCCCTCGGCGGACCCGGGCGGCGTGTTGTGCGGCGGCGGGGACGCGCGCGGTGCCCGGGCCCCGAGTGGTCACGACATGCTGTTGCCGGGGCGTCGGGGGCGCTCGAACTGTCGTCTGACGGGTCGGCGGGCGACGGTTCGTGACCCCTCGGCGTCCCCGCGGCGCCGTGTTGTGCGGGTGCGGGGGACGCGCGCGGTGCCCGGGCCTCGAGTGGTCACGACATGCTGTCGGCGGGGCGTCGGGGGCGCTCGAACTGTCGTCTGACGGGGCGGCGGGCGACGGTTCGTGACCCCTCGGCGTACCCGCGGCGCCGTGTCCTGCGCCCGCCGCTCGGTCAGTCCTGCAGGTGGTCGGTGCGGCGGCGGTTGCGCACCGCGCGGTAGGTCAGCAGCGCCGCACCGAGCAGCACGAGCACCCCGGCGGCGATGAGTCCCGGGCCGAGGTCCGCGCCCGTGTAGGCGAGCGGTCCCCCGTCCCCCGCATCGCCCTGGCCCGAGACCGGCGCGGAGCCGGAGCCCGACCCGGCGGCGGGGCCGGTCGGGGCCGCCGAAGGAGAACCGCTCGGCGACTCCGACGGCGATGGTGCGGGAGCCGGAGCCGCCGCAGCCCGCACCACGAACGCCAGCGGCGTCGCAGCCCCGGACTCCGGGGTGACGACGGTCGCCGTCTCTGCCCCCTCGACGTCGACCGAGACGGAGTACTCCGTCGTGGGCTCCAGTCCGGTCAGGTCGAACGCACCGTCGTCGTCCGTGACGACCGACACGGGATCGCCGGACTGTGGGTCCGTCGGAGTCGCGACGACCTCGGCGTCGGGAACGGGTTCGCCGTTCGTGTCGACGACCGTGCCGGGCTGGTCGGTGGTGACCTCGGCGGCGGGGGCTGCGGAGGCGAACGGCAGGTCGGACGAAGCACGCTCGCCAGCGACGGCCGGCACACCGGTGTTCGACGTCGCCCCGGTCGCCCCTGGCTCGGGTCGTTCGGTCCGGACGGTGTACGTGCCCGCCGCAGTGGCGAAGACGTACCGACCGTCAGCGTCGGTCTCCGTCGATGCGACCACGCCGCCCGTGCCGTCGACGAGTTCGACCACCGCTCCAGCGGGCACGGGTGAACCGTCGAGCGAGACCACACCGGCGACCGTCGCGACGACGGCGGCCGGGGCTTCGACCTCGTCGGGGACTGCCGGTGCCGCGTCGTCGTCGCCGGTGGTGATGGTCACGGGCGGCTCGTCGGCGACGGACACGTCGAGGTCGGTGTCCGCCGGCAGATCCGAGCCGGTGTAGACGCCGTCGCTGTTCGTCGTCGTGTCGACGAGGACGTCCCCGGAGTCCGGGTCGGTGATGACGACCTCGAGGTTCGAGACCGGTCGGCCGTCCTCGTCGACCACGGTGCCGATGACCGACACGGTGTCCTCCGGCGACGTGAACGCGAAGTCGGCCTGCTGGTCCACGCCGCCCGGCGAGCCGGTCTGCGCGAGGGAGACCCTCGTGGGCTGGTCAGGGCCCTCGGCACCGTCCGGCGGGGTGATCTCGACGCGGTAGTTCGCGATGACCGGCAGCTGCGGGAACGCGTAGGTGCCGTCGGCGTTGGTCGTCGTCGTGTACACGGTGCCGCGCGGAGCGGTGACGCGGACGATCGCCCCGGGGATCGGCGCTCCGTCGACGGTCGCCGTGCCGGTGATCGCAGCGGTGCGGTTGGCGAACCAGGTCTGGTACACCGGGAATCCGCTGCGCTGCTGGTACGTGATCGTCAGGCTGGTGAGCGAGACGGTCGGCGTGAACCAGGCCGTGGCGCCGGCGGTGTCGACCGCGCCGGTGTTGCCCGTCAGGGTCCGGGTGGCTGGGTCCCAGGAGGGCAGGTCCTGCCCGATCGTGCCGTCGGGGTCAGCGGTGCACGACGGCCCTCCGGCGACGGCGGCCGAGCAGGAGTTGTAGGAGCTCACGTACCCGAGCTGCTCCGCGGTCGCGGCGCCGCCACCGGAGACGGTGGCCGAGATGGTCGCCCGATCGGCGTCGACGTCGCCGAGCACGAACGACCAGCTCTGGGCGCCCGGGGTCGGCTCGGCGAACGTGTAGGTGGTCGTCGATGCGCCAGACGTGGGCGAGTCGACGTTCGGCCGCTGGTTCATGTAGGTCTGGCCACGGCTCGTCCCGTAGACCGCGCCCGACGGGGTCGACGCCGACTGCCAGGTCGATGCCCCGCTGACGACGGTCGACTGCCGGGAGTCCGACGTGAAGGTCGTCTCGGGGAACCCGGCGAGCGTCATCGTGCCGGTGTAGGCCCGGCTCGCTCCGCTGAGGGTGAAGGTCCCCCAGTTGCCGACCGGCTCCGCCGACGCACTGGTCGCGCCGCCGATCGAGAGTCCTGCTCCGAGTGCGAGGGCCATCAGTCCAGCCGTGATCGCGCGCCAGCGCCGCATGCGTACTCCCCTGGTGTGGCGCCGGAGAACCCGACACCCCCTCAGACTATCCAGCGGGCGTGGCTCGTGTCCGGGGCACAACACGAGCAAGAAGGTCCCGCCGAGTGGTCACGACCTGCCGCACGCCGATCGCCGAGCGGCCGAGAAGTGTCGCCTGGAGGCCCGCCGGACGACAGTTCGTGACCGCTCGACCGACACGAGCGGCGCGTCAGGAACCGCCAGCACCCCAACCGAGCGCGACCAGGGCGTCGAGCGCTGCGACCTGCCCGGCCACCACCAGCTCCCGCGCCTCGTCGAGGCCGAACCACCGCGCGTCGTCCACCTCGGGCACCTCCACGAACCGCCCCGACCCGCGCGGCAGCTCGAGCCGCACGGTGTTGCTCCGCACGGTGTCGACCGAGAACCCCGACGCCCGTGCCGCGAAGACCCGCACACGTTTGCCCGACGCCTGCCGGAACTCCCCCAGGTCGGTCAGGTCCGCGGCGCTCACCGGTGCGGGCACCCCGATCTCCTCGGCGAACTCGCGCAGCGCGGTGCCGAGCGGCTCCTCGCCCGCCTCGACCAGCCCCTTCGGGATCGACCAGCCACGCGGCCGGTTCCGCCAGAACGGTCCGCCCATGTGCGCGAGGAAGACCTCGGGCCCGGACGGACCGGTCCGGTGCAGCAACAGTCCGGCGCTCACGACCACGCCCCGAGACTACGCAGACCCGGCCGGGAGGCCCGGATCACCACACACGCGCCACGCACCACCCGACGTGCCCGGTTCCACCGCCGGTTCCCCACGTGCGCGCCGGGAGTACCGTGTGGCGCACGGAGCGCCGTGTGACGCCCCCGGAGGACCTGCGATGGAGGAGGCCGATCGGGATGGACGAACGATGGACGACGGTGACGCTGGCCGCGGACGCCGCGATGCCGCACGACGAGGCGCTGCGGTGGATCGCCGCCCGCGCGGACAGCGGGATCGAGCGGATCCGGATCATCGGTGCCGACCCGGCGATCGAGGGCCCCGGACCGGTCGCCGACCGCCTGGCCCAGGCCGCTCGCGCCGCCCTGCCCGGAGCCACCGTCGAGGTGCACCGGCACGCCGGGCCGTTCGCCAGTGCCCTGGTCGAGGAGTCCGACGGCGGTGACCTCCTGGTGATCGGGACCTTCCGGAGCCGACGGGGTTCGACCGCCGGCGGCGACCCGGCGCGGGTCGCGGTCCGTGCGGCCGTACCGACCGTGATCGTCCCCGAGGGTCCGCACCCGATCGACGGCGACGTGGTGCTGGCGGTCGAGGAACCGATCGACGAGCGGGCCGTCTCGATCGCCGTGGCCGAGGCCGTCCGGCTGCACCGACGACTGACGCTGCTCCGGGCGTGGGAGATGCCCGTGCTGACCCGGACCGGACTCACCGACTTCGCCGAGGACCCCCTGCGGTGGCGCGCCCGGAACGCCGAACTGCTGCAGCGGGTCACCGAGGACCTGACCGCGCGGTTCCCGGCGGTGCGGATCCGGCCGCTGCTCGTCGAGGGACACCCGGGGCACGCCATCGCATCGCGCACCCGGCGGGCGTCGCTCGTGGTGCTCGGACGGGGCCACGTGCGGGTGCTGTCCGGCGCGCTCCTGCACGACGTCGTCCGTGAGACGGCGGCACCGGTCTGCGTCGTCCCACCGGCGGCCCACACGGACAGCGCGGGGTCCGGACGGGTCAGCCGGCGAGTTCCCGGATCGCGTCGGCCATCTGGTCGGTGAGGTACGCGACTCCGCGGCCGTTCGGGTGCAGGGCGCCGGCCCGCAGGTCGATGCGTCGCAGGTCGCTCGAGCCGGTCAGGCTGACACCCGCGACGTAGCGCTCGTCCCGCGGGGCGCAGGCCGAGTGGGCCTCGGTGCGTTCGAGGACGTCGACGAACCGCACCCCGGCGGCGTCGGCGGCGGATGCGGACACGGCGTCGAGCTCCTCCTGCACACCGTGCAGGTACGCCACGTCGTCATCGGTGAACGGGAAGGTGTCCGAGGGGAACGACCCCGCGAGCGTGCCGAGGTCGAGCGCCGACCGGAAGCAGCCCTTCGCGGGGGTGTGCTCGGCGTCCGGGAAGATCGCCGGGTACCCGAGGAACACGACGACGGCGTTCGGCGCGGCCCGTTGCACCGCTGCGAGGGTGTCGGCGATCCCGAGCGCGACCCGCGACTGGATCTTCAGGCTGAGCTGGTCCTCACCGTCCTGCACGAGCGTGCTCTTGCACGACGGCGCGTCACGTCCGGAGAACACCGGGCCGTCGGCCGAGATCGCCAGGCACGACGCGGCCGTGCCGAACAGGTCCGCGTCGTTGCCGCCGATGGTCAGGGTCACGAGCCGGGTACGCGAGGACAGCGACTCGATCTGCGGGGGGACGCCCGTGAACTGGTGTCCGGTCGTGACGTCCTCGCTGGTGGCGCCCGCACACGTGACGTCGGTCAGGTCGAGGCCGAACCGCGCCGCGAGCCGGTGCGGGTAGTCACGGGCCGACTGCACGCACGCGCTCGTGGGCAGCCGGGTCCGGTCGCCGAGGCCGTAGCCGGCGGAGTACGAGTCACCGAGGGCGACGTACTCGCTGCCGGGCGGGAGGTCGGCGAGCGGCTCGGCCGGATCGTCCGGCACCGGGTAGGGCTGCGGGACGGGCCACATCGGCGCGGCCGACGCCCGTTCCACCGGCCCCGGTGCCGCGACCCCGGCCACCACCAGCCCGACGACGGCGACCGCCGCCAGGGCGGCGAGCAGCGTCGTACGGGCGGTGCGGAGCAGTTGCGGCCTCCGGGCGGGTGCGGCGGATCGGTCGGTCGGGTGGGGCGGGACGGGCTCAGCGGCGTCCGAGTCGGCGTTCGCCGCCGCTGCCGGTGCGGTACTCCAGCCCGTAGTGCTGGAACAGCTCGGGCTCGGTCGCGGCGTCGAGCTCCCCGTCGGTCGAGATCGACGGGGCGTCCTTGACGAGCTTCTTCGGGAACGTGACCCGCAGGTGCTTCGGGGCGACGGTGGCGCCGAACAGCGGGACGAAGACGAGCTTCTGGAACCCGACCATGCCGGTGGTCAGGGCGCCGAACGCAGGCTCGGACGTGGCGGTGTCGTAGTAGATGCTCTCGAGCGTGCCGACCTTGTCGTCGGCCTCGTCGACGACCGGCAGACCGATCCAGTCACGGATGTTCGCGGCTTCGAACACGAAGGACTCCCTCCGAGCGTCCGGCAGGTCCGGGTGGCTCTCGGTCGACGCTACCGCCCGGCCGCCTGAGCGGTCACCCGGAGCCGGTCCACCGCGGCCAGCACGTCGTCCGCGGTCACGGCCAGGATCGCCGGGTCCGGGTCCTCGGCGAAGACGTCGCCGCGACGGACCGAGGCGTCGGTGAGCACGATGTGCGGGCCGGTCGACGGCGGCCCCCACGCCTCGGGCGGTGCCGGGCCGAACAGCACGACCGAGGGCACCCCGTAGGCGGACGCCAGGTGCGCAGCACCGGTGTCGACCGTGACGACGAGCCGTGCCGCGGCGATCACCGCGGCGAAGGCCTGCAGGTCCAGGGTGCCGGCCAGGACCGCCTCCGGCGCCAGGCCGGCCGCGTCGGCGACGGCACGGGCGCGCACGACGTCGTCCGAGCCTCCTGTCAGGACCACGTCGGCACCGCGCGCCCGGAGCCCGCGCACCACGTCGGCGAAGCGGTCCGTCGGCCAGTGCCGCGCACCGTGGAAGGCGCCCACGTGCACGACGGCCGCGTCGGCGACCACCGGCGGCTCGGCGGGGCGGTCGATGTGGACCTCGGTCGCATCCGCCGGGATGCCGTGCCACGTGAGCAGGTCCGCCCAACGGTCGCGCTCGTGCACGTCGTCCGGCCACTCCGGGCCCTCGTAACCGTGGGTCGGGTCGGCGTGCCCGATGACCCGGCGCGGGGCGAGCGCGGCGACGAGGTCCGAGGACTCCGGGCCGGCGCCGTGCAGGTTGACGGCGATGTCGACGGCACCGTGCGGCACCGCGATCGGGTGGTCGAGACCGTGCTGGGCCAGGTGGACGTCCACCGCCGGCACGAGTTCGACGACCGGCGCCAGCCACGCCGTGGTGGCCAGGGTGATGCGGTGGTCGGGGAACGCGCGACGGAGCGCGTGCAGCGCGGGGACGGCGACGAGCAGGTCGCCGAGCTTGATGGCACGGAGGACGAGCAGTTCCGGGCGTCCGTCGGGGTCGGGCAGGTTCTCGAGGGCGGTCACCGCGGCGACGGTAGACCCGACACGCTGACGGTCCTGCCGGGACCGCGCTCCGCGGCTCTTCCTGGGGCGGCCCCCGGCCGTCGACCGGTAGTCACGGAGCATGGCCCTCGCACCGGACCGCGTCATCCGCGGCCTGCTCCTCGACCGCGACGACACCCTCGTGGTGGACGTCCCGTACAACGCCGACCCGCACCTGGTCGTCCCCGTCCCCGGTGCGCGCCGCGCCGTCGAACGGGCGCGCGCCGCCGGGTTGCAGCTCGGTGTCGTCACGAACCAGTCGGTGATCGCGAAGGGCATGGCCACACGCGAACAGGTCGATGCCACCAACGCCCGGGTCGACGAGCTCGTCGGCCCGTTCGACGTGTGGTGCGTCTGCCCGCACGACGCCGGTGACGACTGCGCGTGCCGGAAACCCCGGCCCGGGATGGTCCTCGACGCCGCCGAGCGGCTCGGCATCCCGCCGGAGTCGATCGTCGTCGTCGGTGACATCGGCGCCGACGTGCAGGCAGCCCGGAACGCCGGCGCGCAGGGGATCCTCGTGCCCACCCCGCGCACCCGCCGTCAGGAGGTCGACGAGGCCGACACCGTCGCCGCGGACCTGGACGAGGCCGTCACCCTGGTGCTCGAGCACGTCGGCAGCGTGGCGGACCGGGCGTGAGCGCCGGTCGGCGCGTCCTCGTCGCCCGACTCGACTCCTTCGGCGACGTCCTGGTCGCCGGGCCCGCGGTCCGCGCGGTCGCCGCCGGTGCCGCGCACGTGACGATGCTGTGCGGTCCGCAGGGGGCGCCGGCCGCCGACCTGCTGCTCGGCATCGACCGGGTGCGGGTGTGGGCGGCACCGTGGGTCACCGAGACCGCACGCCCGATCGACGACGCCCTGCTCGCCGAGTTCCGCGCGCTGGTCGCCGAGGAACAGCCCGACGAGGCCGTCGTCCTGACGTCCTTCCACCAGTCGTCCCTGCCCCTCGCGCTGCTCCTGCGGCTGGCCGGGGTCCCCCGGGTCTCCGGGGCCTCGGTCGACCACCCCGGGTCACTGCTCGACGTGCGGCTGCGCCCCGGCGAGGACCTGCCCGAGGACCTCCCCGAGCCCGAACGCGCGCTGCGGATCGCCGAGGCGGCCGGGTTCCGGCTGCCGCCGGACGACGACGGGAGGCTCGCGGTGCGCCACGACGCCGTCCTGCCTCCGCCCGTGGCCGGCCTCGACCGCTACGTGGTCGTCCACCCCGGAGCCAGCGTCCCCGCACGGTCGTGGCCGGAGTCGCACCACCGTGCGCTCGTCGCCGCCTACGCCGAGCGCGGCGTCCCCGTCGTCGTCACCGGCTCCCCCGGCGAACGCGCACTGACCGCCGCCGTGGCGGGCGACACCGGCATCGACCTCGGCGGCCGCACCAGCCCCGCCGAACTCGCGGCCGTCCTCGCCGGCGCCGAGGTCGTCGTCGTCGGGAACACCGGCCCGGCCCACCTCGCCGCGGCGGTCGGAGCGCCCATCGTGAGCCTGTTCTCGCCCGTCGTCCCCGCCGTGAAGTGGGCGCCGTACGCCCCGCTCGTCGAACTGCTCGGCGACCAGGCCGCACCGTGCCGTCTCAGCCGCGCTCGCGAGTGCCCGGTCCCCGGCCACCCGTGCCTGTCCGGAGTGCGCATCGCGGACGTCCTGGAGGCCCACGGACGGCTCCTCGACCGCGTTTCGCGGACTGATCCGAGAAGTCTGCGGGGCGGCCCAGAAGGCGCTGCGTAGCGTGCGCCACTGCTTCTCCTGCTCCTTCTCCTGCTGCTCCGGCAGCGGCGGGGAGCGAGCCCATCGACACCGACCGGAAGGCCCTGCATGCGGATCCTCGTGTGGCACGTGCACGGCGGCTGGATGGACGCCTTCGTCCGCGGCCCCCACGAGTACCTCATCCCGACCACCCCGGCTCGCGACGCCTGGGGACTCGGCCGCGGTGGGCGCGACTGGCCGGACTCCGCGATCGAGATCGACCCGGCCGACGTCGCCGAGGCCGAGGTCGACGTGGTCGTCCTGCAGCGCACCGAGGAGCTCGACGAAGCCCGTCGTCTGCTCGGTGGTCGCGACGTACCGATCGTCTTCGTGGAGCACAACGCCCCCCGGGTCGACGTGCCGAACAGCCTGCACCCGATGCGCGACCGCGACGACCTGACGATCGCGCACGTGACGCACTGGAACGCCCTGATGTGGGACTGCGGCACCACCCGGACCACCGTCGTCGAGCACGGCGTCGTCGACCCCGGCCCGCTGTACACCGGTGCGCTCGAGCGCCTCGGCGTCGTCATCAACGAACCCGTCCGGCGCAACCGTGTCGTCGGCACCGACCTGCTCCCCCGATTCGCCGAGGTCGCCCCGGTCGACGTCTGGGGCATCGGCACCGAGCGGCTGCCGGAGCTCGGCTTCGGCGACCGCGTGGTCGCGCAGGGCGACGTGCAGGCCGACCCCATGCACGCGGCGCTGGCCGAACGGCGGGCCTACGTGCACCCGAACCGCTGGACCTCGCTCGGCCTGTCGCTCATCGAGTCGATGCACATGGCCATGCCGGTCCTGGTGCTCGCGACGACGGACGCTGCCCGCACGGTCCCGGGTGAGGCCGGGGCGATCGCGACCGACGTCGAGGAGCTGGTGCGGGCCTCCAGGCTGCTGCTGGAGGACCCGGACGAGGCGCGTCGACGGGGACTCGTGGCGCGGGAGGCCGTGCTCGCACGGCACGCGCTCGGTCGTTTCCTGGCCGACTGGGACGACCTGCTCGACGACGCCGTCGCGCGCGGTGTGCGACGGAACCGTGCGGCGGGAGCCGCGCTCGAAGGGAGCCTCGGATGAAGATCGCCATGGTGTCCGAGCACGCGAGTCCGCTCGCCGTGCTCGGCGGGGTCGACGCCGGTGGGCAGAACGTCCACGTCGCCGAACTGTCCGGTGCGCTGGCCGACCGCGGCCACCACGTGACCGTCTACACGCGGCGCGACGACGCGTCGCAACCCGTCCGTGTGCCCCTGCGCCCCGGTGTGGACGTCGTGCACGTCGACGCCGGTCCGGCGCGTGCCGTGCCGAAGGACGAGCTGTTCCCGTTCATGGGGACGTTCGCGTCGGTGCTCGCCGCCGAGTGGTTCCTCGACCGTCCCGACGTGGTGCACGCGCACTTCTGGATGTCCGGCCACGCCGCCCTCGACGCGGTGACGCAGGTGCAGGCCCGGACCGGTGGGGTGCGGATCCCGGTGGTGCAGACCTTCCACGCCCTGGGTGTCGTGAAACGCCGGCACCAGGGAGCCGCGGACACCAGCCCGGCCGAGCGCGAATGGGTCGAACCCGCCGTCGGCCGGAGCGTCGACCAGGTCGTCGCGACGTGCTCGGACGAGGCGTTCGAGCTCAAGGCCCTCGGCGTCCCGCTGCACCGCATCTCCGTCGTGCCGTGCGGCGTCGACGTGTCGCTCTTCCGTCCGGACGGCCCCGTCGAAGAGCGCGACCGTCCGCTCCGGGTGCTCACCGCCTCACGGCTCGTGCAGCGGAAGGGCGTCGGGACGACGATCGCCGCTCTCGCCGCGCTGGTCGAACAGGGCCGTGACGTCGAGCTCGTCGTCGTGGGCGGTGCCGGTGTCGCCGGTGCCGACCTGGTGGACGACCCCGAGTACCAGCGCCTCGACACCCTCGCCCGGTCGCTCGGCGTGCGCGACCACGTGACCTTCCGCGGGCAGCTCGGGCAGCACGACATGCCCGCCGTCTACCGCAGCGCCGACGTCGTCGTCTGCGCCCCCTGGTACGAGCCGTTCGGCATCGTGCCACTCGAGGCGATGGCCTGCGGCCGCCCGGTGGTCGCGTCGAGCGTCGGCGGGCTCATCGACACCGTCGTCGAGGACGCCACCGGCCTGCACGTGCCGCCGCGCGACGAGACCGCGGTCGCCGAGGCCGTCGGCGCACTGCTCGACGACCCGGAGCGCCGCGAGGCGTACGGCCGTGCCGGTCGACAGCGCGCCGAGTCCCGCTACACCTGGCAGAAGGTCGCCGCCGACAGCGAACGCGTCTACGAGCGCCTGCTCGCCGGCGCGACCTCGTCCGCCAGCACCACCGGGCCCGCCGCCGGCCGCTCGCGCACCACCCACGCCGGCCGGGTCACCCGCGCCGCGCAGTCGACGGAGAGGACCGCACGATGACCATCGACCAGCAGACCGGGCTCGAGGACCGCGCCGTCACCGACAGCGCCCGCGTCGTCGTCGACCACGTCGCGGCGTCGGTCCCCGTGATCGCCTCCCTCGTCGACCACCGGGACCACATCGCCGAGTGGGCGGACGACATCGCCGGGCGGCTCGTCGCCGGACGTCGGCTGCTCGCCGCGGGCAACGGCGGCTCGGCTGCCGAGGCGCAGCACCTGACGTCCGAGCTCACCGGCCGTTTCGAGGGCGACCGACCGGCGTACTCGGCCATCTCGCTGCACGCCGAGACCTCGGCGGTGACCGCCATCGGGAACGACTACGGCTACGACCAGGTGTTCGCGCGGCAGGTGTCGGCGCACGCCCGTGCCGGTGACGTCCTCGTGCTGCTGTCGACGAGCGGCAAGAGCCCGAACCTGCTGCGGGCCGCCGAGGCCGCACGTGCCGTGGGCGCCCGCTCCCTCGCGCTGACCGGGTCCGGACCGAACCCGCTCGCCGACCTGGTCGACGACGCGATCTGCATCGAGGGGCCGTCCGCCAACGTGCAGGAGGCGCAGCTCGTCCTGGTGCACGCGCTCTGCAAGGCGATGGAGCCGACGCTGCGTCGCGGGGGCCGTCGATGAGCGGCCCCGCTGCCGTCGCACCGCGTTCCGGCGCCGCCGGTGGCCGTACCGCCGGACCGCGCTTCCGCATCGCCGTCGTCGGGGACACCCTGCTCGACGTCGACGTGTCGGGCACGAGCGAGCGGCTGAGCCCGGACGCCCCCGTCCCCGTGGTGGACGTCGCCACCGACGACCGCCGTGCCGGTGGCGCCGGACTCGTCGCGACGATGCTCGCCCGCGACGGCCACGACGTCACCCTGGTCACCGTCCTGAGCGACGACGGCCGTGCCCAGGAGATCCGTGACCTGCTGCCCGACGTCACGATCGTCGCCGGGCCCTCCGGCGTCCCCACCCCCGTGAAGACCCGCGTGCGCGTCGTCGACCACGCCCTCGTCCGGATCGACGAGGGCTGCGCGACCCCGCCCGTGCCCGAGGCCACCGACGCGATGACCGCCGCCCTCGACGGGGTCGACGCGATCGTCGTCGCCGACTACGGCCGCGGGGTCGCCGCTGCCCCGGCACTCCGTGACGCCCTCACCCGTGCGGCCGAGCGCCTGCCGGTGGTCTGGGACCCGCACCCCAAGGGCGCCGCCCCCGTCCCCGGCACCACCGTCGCCACCCCGAACGCTGCCGAGGCGCGACGCTTCACCGACGTCGAGGGACACGGTGTGCCCTTCGCGACCGTCGCCGCCGCCCGGCTCGTCGAGCAGTGGCAGGCCGGCGCCGTCGCCGTGACGATGGGTGACCGCGGTGCGCTGCTCGCCGACGCCCAGGGCGACAGCCGCTTCGTGCCCGCTCCGTCCGTCAGCGCCGGGGACCCCTGCGGTGCCGGCGACCGGCTCGCCGCGGGCGTCGCCGTCGCACTGGCATCCGGCGCGGACGTCCCCGAGGCCGTCTCCGCCGGCGTGGTCGCCGCGTCCGAGTACCTGGCCGCCGGCGGCGTCACCGCGCTCTTCGCCGACGACGGCCCCGCACCGCTCGCCGTGCCCGGGGCCGACCGGGACGCCATGCGCCTGGTGCACGACGTCCGGAGCGCCGGCGGCACCGTCGTCGCCACCGGAGGCTGCTTCGACCTGCTGCACGCCGGGCACGCCCGCACCCTGTCGGCCGCACGTGCACTCGGCGACTGCCTGGTCGTGTGCCTCAACTCGGACTCGTCGGTCCGCGCACTGAAGGGCCCGGACCGTCCGATCATGACCCAGGACGACCGGGTCGAGCTGCTCCTGGCACTCGACTGCGTCGACGCCGTCGTGGTGTTCGACGAGTCCACCCCCGACGAGGCCCTGCGCCGCTTCCGCCCGGACGTCTGGGCGAAGGGCGGCGACTACACCGCGAGCGAACTGCCCGAGACGGCGACCCTCGCCGAGTGGGGTGGCCGAGTCGTCACCGTGCCGTTCCACCCGGGCCGCTCGACCACCCGGCTCGCCGCCGCGATCGAACGCGTCGGCTGAGCGTCCGCTCGCCGTTCCACACCCGCTCGACCACTTCCCGCACCACTACGCAAAGGACATCCATGCCCGTCCCCACCACCCCCATCGGCCGCGTCCTCGTCACCGGCGGCGCCTCCGGACTCGGAGCCGCCGTCGTGGCCGCCGTCACCGAGGCCGGCGGCACCCCGATCGTCCTCGACCTGCGGATCGACGCCGTCCCCGAGGGCGTCGACGCCGTCGCCGTGGACGTCTCGGACACCGACGCCGTCGAGCAGGCGGTCCGTGACGCCGCCGAGCGGCACGGTGGCCTCGACGCCGTCGTCACCGCCGCGGGTATCGACACCCCCGCCCCGATCGACGCGATCTCGTCCGGCAAGTGGGAGCAGATCGTCGGCGTCAACCTGATCGGCACCGCGTCGACCGTGCGCGCCGCCCTGCCCGCCCTCGAGGCCACGCACGGCCGCGTCGTCACCATCTCCTCGTCGCTCGCCCTGCGCGGCGTCGGCGACGGGACCGCGTACTCGGCGTCGAAGTTCGGCGTCCGCGGGTTCTCGCAGGCGCTGGCCGCCGAGACCGCCGGTCGCATCGGCGTGACCAACATCATCCCCGCCGGGATGCGCACGAACTTCTTCGCCGACCGGACCGAGCAGTACAAGCCGGGACCGGACGCGCAGCTCATCGAGCCGGAGTACGTCGCGAACTCGATCATCTTCGCGTTGTCGCAGCCGGCCGGCTGCGAGATCCGCGAGCTGTCGATCATGCCGGCGACGGAGCCGAGCTGGCCGTAGCCGCTCGCCGCTGACGGACGGGAGGCGCGGTGCCGGCTGGCACCGCGCCTCCCGTGTGTCCGTGTGCCGGGCGCTGGTGCGCGCTTCCGCACCCCGTGCGAGGGCTGGAGCGTCCCACGGAGTGTGGAACCTCGCACCGGGCGCTCGTGGCGCCGTGCGGCGCGGCCTGGAGGCGCGTGCCGGGCTGGCACCGCGCCTCCCGGCCGTCAGGCGGTCGCGTCCGCCGCTCGGTGCGCGCTTCCGCACTCCGTGCGAGGGCAGGAGCGTCGCACGGAGTGTGGAACCTCGCACCGGGCGGTCGTGACGCGCCCCGGCGCGGCCTGGAGGCGCGTGCCGGGCTGGCACCGCGCCTCCCGGCCGTCCGACGGTCGCGTCCACCGCTCGGTGCGCGCTTCCGCACCCCGTGCGAGGCCCGGAGCGTCCCACGGAGCGTGGAACCTCGCACCGGGCGCTCGTGACGCCACATGGGGCGGCCTGGAGGCGCGTGCCGGGCTGGCACCGCGCCTCCCGGCCGTCCGCCGGTCCGTCCACCGCTTGGTGCGCGCTTCCGCACTCCGTGCGAGGCCCGGAGCGTCCCACGGAGTGTGGAACCTCGCACTGGGCGGTCGTGGCGCGCCCCGGCGCGGCCTGGAGGCGCGTGCCGGGCTGGCACCGCGCCTCCCGACCGTCCGACGGTCGCGTCCACCGCTCGGTGCGCGCTTCCGCACTCCGTGCGAGGGCCGGAGCGTCCCACGGAGTGTGGAACCTCGCACCGGGCGCTCGTGGCGCCGCGCGCAGCGTCAGACGGTGCGGAGCAGGTCCTCGACGTCGGCGAGGACGGCCTCCGGCTCGACCTGGTCCACGTACGACGGGTCGTGCTCACACCGCTCGGCGGTCCAGCCGACCTGGGTGACGTCGACGCCGCAGACCGGGCACTGCGTCACGAAGGACAGGTGCACCCGGTGCCGACCGCGGTCGAACGGCCCGGCGTTGATCACGTTGCCGAACCAGAACACGCCGACGGTCGGGGTGCCCACGGCGACGGCGAGGTGCCGTGGGCCGGAGTCGTCGCCGACCATGACGTCGGCGGCGGCCAGGACGTCGGGCAGTTCACGCAGCGGCAGCGACCCGGTGAGGTCGTGCACGCGTCCCCGCAGCTCGGGCGGCAGCGACGCGACGATGGCGGTCGACGCCGGCACGTCCGAGTCGTCACCCACGAGCACCACGTCGTCCCCGGCGGCGAGCCGGGCACGGGCGACCTCGGCGAAGCGGGAGGGGCTCCAGCGGCGACGCGGGTCGGTGGCGCCGGGGTGGATCGCGACGAGTCGTCCCCGGACCCCGAGGCGCTGCCGGACCCCGGCCCGCGCGGCCTCGGGGACGTGCAGTCGGGGATCGAGGGTGACCGGTTCGGCGCCGGCGAGCGAGGCCACCTCGAGCGCCCGGACGACCTCGTGCTGGTAGTAGACGTAGCGGACCCAGCGTTCCAGGACCTCGGCGTCCTCGGTGGCGGTGCCCACGGTGTGACGGGCGCCGAGCCGGAGCAGGAACGGGTTCGAGTTGCGGCCACCGCCGTGCACCTGCACCGCGAGGTCGAAGCGCCCGTGCAGCCGGTCGAAGAACTCCTGCTCGGTCGGTGCGCCCTCGCCGGAGTCCCGGACGCCGGGGACGACGGGGAGCTCCTCGAAGGCGTGGACGGCGTCGGTGCGACCCTCGAGCACCGGCCGCGCCGACGGTGCCCCGAGCAGCGAGATCCGGGCTCCGGGGTACGCGGCGGCCAGGGCCTCGACCGCCGGGAGGGCGAACATCAGGTCGCCCAGTCCCCCACCGCGGAGCACCGCGATCTCGCCGACACCGTCGAACCGTTCTCCGCCCACACCGATCTGTTGCACAGCTCCACGTCTACCGGTCGGACCCGTCCGGACGCCCAGCAGCGCCCCCGGATGGACGAGAAGCGCGATGCCGTGACCGCACACAGCGGAGCACGAGCACCGTGTGAGGCCCCGCCCGCCTCCGGAAGGACCCCATGACGATCGCACCCCCCGCCGCCGACGACCTCGTGGTGACCGACCCCGTGAACGGATCGATCGCGTCCACCGTGCGCCGCTCGACCGAGGACGACGTCCGCAACGCCGTCGCCCGTGCCCGTGCCGCTGCCGGTGCCTGGGCCCGGACCGCGCCGGCCGAGCGCGGTGCACTGCTGCACGCCGCGGCCGAGCACCTCCGTGCGCACGCGCAGGAGCTGGCGGACCTGAACACGCGCGAGACCGGCAAGGTGCCCGGTGACGCCCTCGGTGGGGTCGAGGCCGGCATCGGCACGCTCGTGCAGTACGCCGAGCTCGGGCCGGTGCACCGGGGTGAGGCCCTGCGCGGGCAGTTCGGTGCCGCCGACTGGTCGGTGCCGCACCCGCGCGGGGTGGTGCTCGCCCTGACGCCGTGGAACGACCCGGTCGCCGTGGCCTGCGGGATCCTCGGAGCAGCGATCGTCACGGGCAACACGGTGGTGCACAAGGGCAGCGAACGGTGCCCCGCGACCTTCGCCCGGCTCAACGCGCTGCTCGCCGAGGTCCTGCCGGACGGTGTGCTCATCGGCGTCGACGGCGACGCGACCACCGGCGAGCAGCTCCTGGCGCAGGAGGGCATCGACGTCTACGCGCACGTCGGGTCGACCGCGACCGGTGACCGCCTGAGCGAGGTGGCCGCGACCACCCGCGCCCACGTCATCCGCGAGAACGGCGGCAACGACCCCGTCGTCGTCGACGCCGACGTCGACCCGGAGTGGGCCGCCGCACAGGTCGCCCTCGGCGCCTTCGCGAACACCGGCCAGATCTGCACCAGCGTCGAGCGGGTGTACGTGCACCAGGACGTCGCCGAGCCCTTCGTCGCCGCGCTGGTCGCCGAGGCGGAGCGCCGCACGGCCGCACCCGCAGCCGAGTTCGGGCCGCTCGTGGACGACCGGCTGCGCGGGCTCGTGCAGCACCACGTCGACGACGCGATCGCCCGCGGCGCGGTCGCCCGGACCGGCGGCGTCACGCCCGGCGGGCTCGGGTCGTTCTACCCGGCGACCGTCCTGACCGACTGCGCGGACGACATGCTCGTGCTGACCGAGGAGACCTTCGGCCCGATCGCCCCGGTGCGCGTGGTGTCGGACTTCGCGGAGGGCCTCCGGCTCGCCGCGGCCGACCGCTACGGCCTCGCAGCCACGGTGCTCACGAACGACACCGCACACGCGCTCCGTGCCGCGGCCGAGCTGCCCGTCGGCACCGTCAAGGTGAACGCCGTGTTCGGTGGCGCTCCGGGCGGCAGCGCCCAGCCCCGCGGTGCCTCGGGCGCCGGGTTCGGGTACGGCCCGCACCTGCTCGACGAGATGACGACCACGACCGTGGTGCACCTCGAGGCCGCGCCGCCGCGCCGCACCGTCGAGCCGTCGACGGAAGCAGCCGGCAGCACCGCAGCCACCGGCAGCACCGGCGCCGCAGCAGGCGCCACCGGCCCCGCAGCCGCTGCCGGCGCCACCGCCGGCAGCGCCGACACCGTGGGAGGCACCCGATGACCGCCGACGTCCGGCTGGTCCGTGACCTCGTCGCGACGATCGACGACCGCGAGCCCCTCGTCGTCGTCATCGGCGACTGCATCCTCGACCGCTGGACCGTCGGCGAGGCCGAGCGGGTCTCCCGCGAGGCCCCGGCCCCCGTCGTCCGCGTCACCGAGACCATCGCGGTGCCGGGCGGCGCGGCGAACACGGCCGTGAACGCCCGTGCCCTGGGCGCCCGGGTCCGCATGGTGGGGCTCATCGGTGACGACGAGGCCGGTGACGTCCTGCGCCAGCGACTCGAGGCAGCCGGCGTCGACACGTCGTTCCTGGTCGAGATCCCCGGCGCCCGCACCACGACGAAGTCGCGCGTGGTCGGCGGTGACCGCGTCGTGGTCCGGGTCGACGAGCTGGCCGCGACCCCGACCGCAGAACACGGCGAACGCCTCGCCCGCTCCGTGGCCCGTGCCATCCGGTGCGCCGACGCCGCCGTCGTGTGCGACTACGGCCTGGGCGTCCGCCCCGAGGACGTCGTGCCCATGCTCGACCGTGACCGCCCCGGCGCCGTCGTCGTCGACGCGCACGACCTGACCCGCTGGGCCGCGCTGCACCCCGACCTCGTCACGCCGAACGCCGGTGAGACCGCCGCACTGCTCGGCACGGAGCTCGGCACCGGTGCCGACCGCGTCGGCACCGTCGTCGCAGCCCGTGCCGACGTGCTCGCCCGCAGCGGTGCCCGTGCCGCGGTGGTCACGCTCGACCGCGACGGCACCGTGGTGCTCGAGCCCGGCTCCGACCAGGGGTTCCGCACGCGTGCGACGCCAGCCTCGGAGCAGCAGGCCTCCGGCGCCGGTGACACCTTCTGCGCCGCCGCGACCGTCGCCCTCGCCGTGCAGGCACCCCTGCGCGACGCCGTCGCGGTCGCCCAGGCCGCTGCCGACGTCGTCGTCCGCGAGGCCGGCACGTCCGTCTGCACCGCCGCCGCCCTGCTCGACTCCGTGACCGCGCCGGCGGCGACCGTCGTCGACCACGACGAGCTCGCCACCGCGGTCGAGGCCGCACGGCAGGCCGGCCGACGCGTGGTCTTCACGAACGGCTGCTTCGACGTGGTGCACCGCGGGCACACCACCTACCTGCGCCAGGCCCGTGACCTGGGCGACCTGCTCGTCGTCGCCCTGAACGACGACGACTCGGTGCGCCGGCTGAAGGGTCCGGAGCGGCCGATCAACCCGGCCGAGGACCGCGCCGGCGTGCTCGCCGCGCTGGCCTGCGTCGACCTGGTCACGGTGTTCGCGACGGACACCCCCATCCCGCTCATCGAGCGGCTGCGCCCCGAGGTCTACGTCAAGGGCGGGGACTACTCCCCCGAGATGCTGACCGAGACCGAGGTCGTGCGCGGCTACGGCGGCGAGGTCGTCATGGTCGACTACGTGCCCGAGCACTCCACCAGCGCCGTCGTGCGCCGGATCCGCGAAGCCGCTGCGCGGCCCGAACCGGACCCGGCACCGTGACCGCCCGCTGGTCCGGGTCCTGGGCGAAGGCCCCCGATCCAGCGGACACGAGCACGGTCGACGTCGACGTGCTCATCCCGACCGTCGGCAGGCCGGCCGAGCTCGCCACGACGCTCGCCGGCCTCGCCGCCCAGACCGACGTCGACCTGCGCGTCGTCCTGAGCGACCAGTCCGCGGACGGAGACGCCGCCAGCGCGCCGGCGGTCGCCGCGATGCTCCGCGTCCTGGAGGCGCAGGGCCGGCCCGTCACGCTCCTCACCCACCCGGAACGGCGTGGCCTGGCAGAGCACCGGCAGTTCCTGCTCGACCACGCCGAGGCCGCCGCGGTGCTGTTCCTCGACGACGACGTCTGGCTCGAGCCGGGGTCGATCGCGCGGATGCTCGACGCGCTCCGCACCCTGGGCTGCGGGTTCGTCGGCAGCGCCGTGCAGGGCCTGTCGTACCTGCAGGACCGCCGTCCGCACGAGACCTCGGTGTTCGAGCGGTGGGACGGCCCGGTCGTGCCCGAGGTGGTGCGCCGCGGGACCCCCGGCTTCGACCGCTGGTCGCTGCACAACGCGGCGAACCCGACGCACGTCGCCGCCGACCTCGACCTGCACCCCGGCGAGTGGGTGCCCTACCGCGTCGCGTGGGTCGGCGCCTGCGCGCTGTACGACCGTCGTGCGCTCGAGGAGGTCGGGGGCTTCCGGTTCTGGGACACCCTGCCGCCCGAGCACGCCGGCGAGGACGTCGTCGCGCAGTGGCGGGTGATGGAACGGTTCGGCGGTGCGGGCATCATGCCCTCGGGTGCCGTGCATCTGGAGGCCCCGACCACCGTCGTCGACCGCCGGGTGGACGCGCCCGACGTGGTCTTCGCGGACGGGAACGTCATACCGCGGTAGGGGGTGGTCGAGACCACCGCGGGATGGCCGGCGCGGGCCGGTTCCGTAGCGTCGTCCTCGTCGACGAGTTCCGTCGGCGGGAGGGAGCACCCCGTGTTCGACCAGATCACCCCGCTCGTCGTCGAGCTGGCCGCGAGTCCGCTCGTCTACGTCGTCCTCTTCGCCCTGTGCCTGGTGGACGGCTTCTTCCCGCCGGTGCCGAGCGAGTCCGCCCTGGTCGCGATCGCCGCCGTCGCCGCGACGTCCGGACAGCCCGTGCTCGCCGTGGTGCTCGCCGCCGCCGCCCTCGGAGCGATCGCCGGCGACTCGATCGCGTACTGGATCGGTCGCCGGATCGGGTTCGCCAGGCTGGCCCGGTCGAAGCGACCACGGATCGCAGCGGCCTTCGCGTTCGCTGAGCGGCAGATGCAGCGCCGCTCGGCCAGCCTGATCCTGACCGGGCGCTTCATCCCGGTCGGCCGGGTCGCGGTCAACATGACCGCCGGCGCGACCGGCCTGCCCTACCGCCGGTTCCTCGCGATCAGCGCGATCGCGGGTGTGGCGTGGTCGGCGGTGTCGATCGGGATCGCCCTGGCCGCGTCGAGCGTGCTGCACGAACCGATCGTCGCGGCCCTGGTGTCGATGGTGGTCGCCGCCGGGCTCGGGATCGCGGTCGACCGGGTGCTCGGTACCATCAGCCGCAGGCGCGAAGCCCGCGAGGCCCGCGCTGCCGCCGCTGCCGCTGCCGCTGCCACACCCGCCACCGCCACCGCCACCGCCCCCGAGCCCTGCCTCGTCCGAACCGGAGAGACCGCCCGCCCGTGACCGTCGTCCCGAAGCCCCGACCCACCTGGGTCCGGCCTGCCGTGCAGATCGGCTTCGTCGTCGTCGTGGTGTCCCTGTTCGCCGTCGCCGCACCCGTGACCGCGGTGTTCTACGGCGTCCCCGTGCCGCTCGCGCTGCTCGCGACCGCCGTGCTGTCGGCGAGCATCGGGCTCGCACCGCTCGTCCCCCGCACGGCGTCGGTCGCACACCTCGTCGCGCTCGCCGGCCTCGGGGTCCTGACGGCACCCGGCACCGTCGGACCCTGGCCGGTCTCGGTCACGAGCATCATCGGCCTGAGTGTGCTGCTCGTCGTGCTGGGCGTCCGCACCACCTGGCTGCTCACCGCGGTGGTCTGGGTCGCGGCGACGCTGCTCACCCTGCTGCTCATCGGCGTGACGCCCGACCGGTGGGGGCAGGTCGACGTCTGGGCGACGAGCTTCGTGGTGAGTGCCGGCGACACCCTCGTCGTGGCGGCCGCCGCGGTGGTCATCGGACAGCGCCGGACCGTGCGCGAGGAGCTCGCCGCCGCCCGCCGCGACACCGAGCTCGAGCAGGCCCGACGCCGGACGGTCGAGGAGCGCTCCCGGATCGCCCGTGAGCTCCACGACGTCGTCGCCCACAGCATGTCCGTCGTGCACATGCAGGCCGAGTCCGCCCCGTACCGCGTCGCGGACCTGCCGCCGGAGGCCCGAACCGAGTTCGCCGCGATCGCCGAGACCTCGCGCACGGCCCTGCGGGAGATGCGGCAGTTGCTCGGCACCCTGCGTGGCGACGCCGACGCCGAGCGCGCACCGCAGCCGCGGCTCGCCGACCTGCACGCGCTCGTGCAGGCCACCCGCGCGGCCGGCATCCCCGTCGAGCTCCGACTCGACGAGGGGCTCGACCCAGACCTCGACGACGTCGACCGGCTCGCGCAGCTCACCGTGTACCGGGTCGTGCAGGAGGCGCTCGGCAACGTGGCCCGGCACGCGCCCGGTGCGACCACCGTCGTGACGGTCGGGAGGCACGGGCCGGCCCTCACGGTCGAGGTCGCCAACACCGCGCCACCGGTCGGCAGCGTGCCCGGTGCGCCGCCGGACGACGGCGGCTTCGGTCTGGCGGGCATGCGCGAGCGGGTCGCCGCGCTCCGCGGCACCATCGACCACGGACCGGACCCGGACGGCGGCTTCCGCGTCGCCGTGCGCCTACCCACCCGGCCCGCCGCGACCACGTCGCAGCCGACGGCCGACGGGGCGAGCCGATGACGCGGGTGATGGTGGTCGACGACCAGCAGATGTTCCGTGTCGGACTGCGGGCGATCCTCCAGGCCCAGGACGACGTCGAGGTCGTCGGCGAGGCCGCGAACGGGGCCGAGGCGGTCGTGATGGCGATCCGGCTCCGGCCGGACGTGATCCTGATGGACGTCCGGATGCCGGACCTCGACGGGATCGAGGCGACCCGGCGGATCACCGCGGCGCCCGCGGAGTCGCCCGTCCGCGTGGTGATGCTCACGACGTTCGACATCGACGACTACGTGTTCGACGCGCTCCGTGCCGGGGCGAGCGGGTTCCTGCTCAAGGACGCGAGCGCCGAGGAGCTCGTGCAGGCCGTGCGGACCGTCGCAGCCGGCGACTCCCTGCTCGCACCGAGGGTGACCCGGCACCTCGTCGAGGCCTTCGTCGCCGATCCGCAGCCGACGGCCCCGCGGACCGAGGTGCTCGACGTGCTGACCGACCGGGAGCGCGACGTGTTCCTGCTGATGGCGCGGGGGCGGTCGAACGGTGAGATCGCGGCGGAGCTGTTCATCGCGGAGCAGACCGTGAAGACCCACGTCGGCCGGGTCCTGGCGAAGCTGCAGCTGCGGGACCGGGTACACGCCGTCGTGCTGGCCTACGAGAGCGGGCTGGTCACGCCGTCCGCGTGAGGTGCAGGCCCGAGACGTGACCGCAGACGGACAGGAGGCCCGGTGCCAGCTGGCACCGGGCCTCCTGTCAGAGGTGTGGTCGCGACTCAGGCGGCGAGGTGCGCCTGCAGGAACCAGCGGTCCTTGGTCAGCGCGCGCTCGATCTCGATCGCGACGTCCTGGCTGTTGAGGTCGACCTCGTCGAGGCCGTCGACCGCACGGCGGACCTGCAGCAGCGCGGCGTCGATCTGGGCGATCACCTCGGTGATGGTGACGTCCGAGTTCTGGAAGCCCTGCGACAGCGGCGGCAGGGTGGTGTTCGCGGCGACGGTCGCGATGCGCGAGTCGACCGGCAGGCCGAGGGCGACGATGCGCTCCGCAGCCTTGTCCGCGTAGTCCTGCGCGTGCTCGACGATCTCGTCGAGGAGCTCGTGCACGCCGACGAAGTTGCGGCCACGGACGTGCCAGTGGGCCTGCTTGCCGTTGACGACGAGCGCCTCGAGGTCGATGACGACGGGGGCGAGGAACTGCGCGACCCCGGCTGCGAGCTCCGGCGTGGTCGAGAACGGGGACGTGGTGCTGGGGGTGGTGGTGCTGCTCTGCGTGGTCATGTCGTTTCCTCCTCCGTCGTGGCTGCACCCGCGTGCCTGGCCCTGTCCGGGCCGGCGCGGTGCTGCCGATGGTCACAACCATGCCCGCCTCTCTTGCATGCCGCAAGGAAGAGCAGGCTGCCCTTACCCGCCGTACTCGACCTGGACCTGCTGGCCGGCGTCGGTGAGTTCGAGCTGCACCATCGACCGTGCGCGCTCGATCCACGGGCTGTCCGCGCACCCGATCCAGACCGAGGTGCGGGGCTCGCAGCCCGTCACGCACCACTCGGCGGCCCAGCCGGTCAGGGCGTGTGCGAGGGCTTCGCCGTGGTCCGCGAAGACCAGCGGAGCGACGGCCGAGCTGCGGGCGCTCCGGACCAGCCAGGTCACGGTGACGCGCGGCGGAGCCGGCAGGATGCGGATCTGCTCGTCGAGGGCGACCTCGACGAAGACCTGCCCGTACGCGTTCTCGGGGAGTTCCTCGAGCTGGCGGTGGATCTCGACGAGGTCCTCGGCACCGCCCGCGATGAGGATGCGTTCGCTGGGCTGTCGCCGGGTCCGTGCCATGTGGCAACGGTAAGGGAAGCCTTACCTCATCACAAGGGGGAACGACCGGTTCCGGCGATGTCCACAGCGGGCACACCGAGTTCGTGCGACAGGAACCGCCACATCCAGGACAGGGCGACCGTGTTCGTCAGCCCCGGGACGCCCTGGGCGATCTGCGTCGCGACGCCGTCGCTGTACGCGGCGAGTTGCAGCGCGACGGTGTCGGCGTCGACGTCGACGAACACCCCGGCCTCCACCCCGCGCCGGATGACCCGCACCAGGCACGCCTCCCAGACGCGGATGCGTTCGGCGTACTCGGCCGCGACCTCGGGCCGCCGGACCACCGCGGTCCAGTAGTCGGACCAGATCCGCCAGTGCTGCCGGACCTGCTCGGTGTCGCCGAACAGCGGGGCGACGAGCATCCGCAGCCCCACCAGCACGTCGGGTTCGGCGTCGACCGCTGCGACGATGGCGCCGTAGAAGCGCTCCGTCTCGAGCACCACGACCTCGTTGAGGATCTCCGCGACACTGCCGAAGTGGTACGTCACGGTGCCGACGGAAACGCCGGCCTCGGCCGCGATGTCACGCAGCCCCGTGGCACCGACGCCGTTCCGGACGATCACCGCGCGGGCGGCCTCGACGATCATCGCGCGCCGGACCTCCGGCCGCTGCCGGACCCGTGCCGCCGGGGTCACGCCGACGTCCGAGGGACGTCGTCGACGAAGGTCCGCTCGGTGACGAGCACCTCGGGTTCGTCGGGTCCGCCGTCGCGGGCCCAGGCGCGCACGGTGTTGACGACGTGGAAGGTGTCGGCGTCGGCGGTCACCTCGGAGGTCGTCTCGAGGCGCGCGGCCCACTCCGGCTTCGCCAGCCCGATCGCCCAGCGGGAACTCGCCCGTGCGCTGGTCGGGTCGTCGGAGCGGATCCGGTACGTCTCGCGGGCGTCCTCGGTGAACACGAGGCCGTCCGGGTAGACGCGCCCGCCGCCGTACCCGGGGTCGACGTCGAGCGTCCACTCCCCCGTCTCGACGTCGTGCGTCACCGTGCGCTGCGGCAGCGGGTCGGCCGGCGCGACGCGCTCGATCACGAGGGGCTCGGACCGTTCGGGCTCGGCGAAGACGACCCCGTCGTCGGTCGACCGGGTCCAGGTGGGCAGGGTGACGCTCGAGGCGGTCGGGTCGATCGTCACCGTGGCCTCGACGCCGTGCGGCCACACCCACGGCCAGTACGACGAGGAGACCGCGATGCGCAGCCGGTGTCCGGCGGCGAACCGGTGTCCGGTCGAGACCAGGCGGACGGGCAGTTCGGCGGGCGCCCCGGGCACGAGCACGTCGTCGCGGTCCATGCCGTCGCGCTTCGCGGCGTTCAGCACCCCGCGTGTGACGAGCGTCGACGAGCCGTCCGGTGCGACGTCGCAGAGCCGGACGGTCAGGGTGGCCCGGGGCGCATCGCTCGTGACGGACAACCGCACGAGCACGTTGCCGAGCAGGTCGAACGCCTTGCCGACGGGCAGGTCGAAGGTGACCGACCGGCCGTCCTCGGCGCGCTGGTCCGGCGGCAGATCGGTGGCGTTGCCGAACGGGAAGAACCGACCGGCGTCCACCCCGGTGTGCTGCGGCGACCGCACCACGACCGGTCCGAGGTCACCGCCCCGCAGGGCGGCGAGCGGCAGGACGCGTTCGTGGGTCGCGGCGGAGGGCCACGCCTCGGCACCGATCCAGCGACCGCGGCGACCGGCGTAGTACGGCGCGGGGGCTTCGCCCTCGTTGATCCAGGCCCGCAGTGCGGGGTCGTCCTCGACGCCGGTGTCCACCCCGAGCAGCCAGCGGTCCCACCACCGCAGGGTCTCCTGCAGGAACCCGATCGACGGACCCGGCGCGAGGCCGCGGTCCGGGTACTGGTGCGACCACGGGCCGACGATGCCCTTCACGGGGGCGCTGACGTGGTCGACGAGCCGGAGCACGGCGTCCCGGTACGGGTCCGCCCAGCCACCGACCGCGAGCACCGCGGCGCGGATGCCGTCGTAGTCTTCGGCCGCGCTGCCGTGCCGCCAGTAGTCGTCACGTTCCTGGTGCGCCAGCCACACGGGCGTCATCGGGCGGTTCGCCTCGAGGCGTTCCCGCCAGCGGTCGATCCACCCGGCGCCGACGACCTCGGGCCGGGGCGGCCGGGAGTTGAAGGCGAACATGGTCGCGCCCCAGGCCGCCATGTCGATGCCGAGCACGGCGCCGCCGACGTAGTGCACGTCGTTGTCGTACCGGTCGTCCGTCGAGCAGACCGTCACGATGGCCTTGAGCGCGGCGGGTGCCCGGGCCGCGAGCTGCAGCGCGTTGAAGCCGCCCCACGAGATGCCGAACATGCCGACGGCGCCGGTCGACCACGGCTGCTCGGCGAGCCAGGCGATCACGGCCTCACCGTCGAGCAGCTCCTGCTCGCTGTACTCGTCGTCGAAGAACCCGTCGGACGAACCGGTGCCGCGGATGTCGACCCGCACCGAGGCGTACCCGTGCTGGGCGTACCAGGGGTGCCGCTCCGAGTCGCGTGGTGCGGTCCAGTCGTCGAGCCGGTACGGCAGGTACTCGAGCAGCACCGGCGTCGGGCCGCCGGGGTCACCCGGCTGCGTCGGCGACTGCGACGGTGCCCAGATCCGGGCGTGCAGCCGCACACCGTCGGGCATCGGGATCCACTCGTCGCGGACCGTCACGCCCGCGGGCAGCGAGCCGGGGTCGCCGATGGCGGTGAAGGTGGCGGCGGCGGTGCCGTGGTCGGTGCCGTCGTCGGTGCTCATGCGTCCTCCCAGTTGCGGGTGCGGTGTCCGTCGCCGTGGTCGGTCCAGCCGTCGGCGTGCCGCCAGCGCGGCACGCCGTCACCGACGTCGGGCAGGGTCGTGCTGCCGGGTTCGAGCGTCGCCGCGAGCAGCGTCGACGTGTACGGGTGGTTCGGGCCGGTGAACACCCGCTCGGTCGGTCCGATCTCGACGATCCGACCACCGGTCATCACCGCGACCCGGTCCGCCACGCCCCGCACCACGGCGAGGTCGTGGCTGATGAACAGGCAGGCGAGCCCTCGTTCGCGCTGCAGGTCGGCTAGCAGCGCGAGGATCCCCGCCTGCACCTGCACGTCGAGCGCGGTGGTGATCTCGTCGGCGATCACGAGCGACGGCTCGGCCGCGAGTGCGCGCGCGATCCCGACGCGCTGGCGCTGCCCACCGGACAGCTGCGCGGGCAGGCGGTCGGCGAACTCCGGCCCGAGCCCGACCTGGCTGAGCAGGGCGCCCACGCGCTCGCGCGAGGACGAGCCGCTGAACAGCCGGAGCGGCCGCGCGACGGCGGCACCCACGGTGCGCCGCGGGTTGAGCGACGTGTCCGCGTTCTGGAACACCAGCTGCACGGCGCGCCGCAGGTCGGGCGCGCGACCGGCGATCGGCTCGCGCAGGTCGCCGCGGGTCGTGCCGTCGTCGTACGTGAACGTCCCCGACTCGGCAGGCACCAGGCCGGCCAGCGCCGTCGCGAGCGTCGACTTGCCGCTGCCGGACTCGCCGACGACGGCGAGCGTCTCGTGCGCGGCGATCGTGAACGAGACGCCGTCGACGGCGGCCGGCAGGCCGCGGCCGTAGCGGATCACCAGGTCGTCAGCGGTCACCACGGGGCGGGCGGCGCGCTCGGGAGGCGCGGTGCGGGTGGCCGTGGAGCCGACCGTCCCGGGGACGGTCGCGTCCAGGGCGTCGCGATCCGTCCCTCCCGGCCGTCGCCCGTCCGGCACCGCAGCCAGCAGGGCGCGCGTGTAGTCGTGCTGCGGAGCGGCGAAGAGCGCCGCCGTGGCGGCGTGCTCGACGACCTCGCCGTCGCGCATCACGGCGATCTCGTCCGCCATGGCGGACACCACCCCGAGGTCGTGGCTGACGAGCAGAACGGCCATGCCGAGCTGCCGACCGAGGTCGGCGACCAGGTCGAGGACCGCGGCCTGGGTGACGACGTCGAGGGCGGTGGTCGGCTCGTCGAGGACGAGCACGCGCGGCCGGGCGGCGACGGCCATCGCGATGGCGATGCGCTGCTGCTGGCCGCCGGACAACTGGTGCGGGTACCGACGGACGATCGCGTCGGGGTCCGGCAGCCGGACCAGCCGCACCAGCTCGGCGACGCGTTCGGGGCCGTCGGGCTCGCCGTGGGCGCGGAGGGCCTCGCGGATCTGCTCGCCGACGCGCATCGACGGGGTGAGTGCCTGCCCGGCGTTCTGGGCGACGACCGAGGCGGTGCCGCCGCGGAGCGCCCGGCGGCCGGCCGGCGACAGGGCGAAGACGTCGGCCCCGTCGACGCGGACCGTCCCACCGTCGATCGCCGACCCGGCGCGCAGGTGTGCGAGGAGCGTCCGAGCGACGGTCGACTTGCCGCTGCCGGACTCGCCGACCAGGCCCAGGGTGCGACCGGCCTCGATCGCGAACGAGACACCCCGGACGACGGGGACGCGCCGCTTGCCGGCGGCGTACGAGATGGACAGGTCGTCGACGCGGACGATCGCGTCGGGCACGGTCGTCGTCGCGGCGGACGTCGTGCCGGTGTCGGTGCGGGTCATGCGCTGACTCCCTGCTTGGCACGGTCGACACCGAGCGACTTGCTCAGGCCGTCGGCCGCGAGGTTCAGTCCGATCACCAGCGTTGCGAGTGCCACGATCGGGGCGAGCGTGCCGAGCGGCACCACGGTGAGCGCGGTGCGGTTCTCCTGCACCATCAGGCCCCAGTCCGGCGTGGGTGGGTTCGCGCCGAAGCCCAGGAAGGACAGCGAGGCGACGAGGAGCACGATCCACGAGGCCCGCATCGCGTACTCGACGAGCACGACGTCGAGCACGTTCGGCAGGATCTCGCGGAACACGATCGACAGCGGCCGCTCGCCCCGGGCGCGGGCCGCGGTGACGTAGTCCTGCGTGATCACGGTGCGGGCGGCGCCGCGGACGACACGGGTCACCGCGGGGGCGTAGACGACCGTGACGGCGAGGACGATGACCCAGAGGCCGGCGTCGAAGACCGTCACGACGACCAGGAGCGCGAGGATCGACGGCACGCTGAGCAGGGCGTCGACGACGCGCATGACGACCTCGTCGAACCAGTTGTCGGCGTAGGCCGTGACGCAGCCGAGCACGGTGCCGACCGCGACGGCGATCGTGGTGGCGAGGAAGGTCACGGACAGCGCGTACCGGCCGCCGTTCAGGGTGCGGGAGAGGACGTCACGCCCGTACTGGTCGGTGCCGAGCCAGTGCGTCCACGTCGGACCGGCGAGCACGTCGCCGGCGTTCGTGGCGACCGGGTCGTGCCCGGCGATGACCGGCGCGAGCAGGGCGAGGACGACGTGCAGGGCGATGAGGCCGAGGCCGATGCTCAGCGCCGTCGACCCGCGCAGGGGTGCGAGCGCGCCGGCGAGCACGTCGCGTCCGACGCGGCGGCGGGGTGCGGTGGCGGTCATGCGGCGGCCTTCCTGGTGCTGCGGGCGCTGCGGGTGCGCGTGCGCGGTCGTCGCTGGCGGGTCCGCAGCTTCGGGTCGAGTGCGAGCGCGACGAGGTCGGCGGCCAGGTTGCACACGACGTAGATCAGGGCGCTCAGCAGGGCGATCGCCTCGATGGTGGGCAGGTCGCGGTTGAACACCGACTCGAGCATGAGCTTGCCCATCCCCGGGTAGTTGAAGACGTTCTCGACCACCACGACACCGCCGAGCAGCCACGCGACGTTGAGCGCGACGACGTTGAGCGTCGGGAGCAGGGCGCTCGGGACCGCGTGCTTCCACACCACCCGGCGCATCGTCAGGCCCTTGAGCTCGGCCGTCGTGACGAACTCCGACGCCATCACGTCGATGGTCGACGAGCGGGCCGTCCGCACGATGTAGGCGGCCATCGCGAGCGTCAGCACGATGATCGGCAGCCAGATGGTGGGCAGCAGCTCGGCGACGGTGGCGTCGCTCCCCCGCAGCACGACGGCGGGGAAGACCGGCAGGCCGATCGCGAACAGCAGCACCAGGACGGTGGCGACCATGAACTCCGGCACGCTCATCACGACCAGGCTGACGATCGAGATCACCCTGTCGCTCGGACGGCCGCGGCGGACACCGGCGACGACCCCGAGCGTCAGGGACACCGTGACGCCGACGAGCATCGCGGGCACGGCGATGAGCATGCTGTTCCGGAAGGCCGTGAACAGCGTCGGGGCGACCGGTTCGCCGCTGACGAGGGAGGTGCCGAAGTCGCCGTGCACCGCGCCACCGAGCCACTGCAGGTAGCGGAGCCAGACGTTCTGGTCGAGGCCGAGGGTCTCGCGCAGCTGCTTGACGGCGTCGGGGGTGGCGTTCTGCCCGAGCAGCTGCTGGGCGACGTCGCCGGGGAGCGCCTGCACCGCGAGGAACACGAAGAGCGAGGCGAGCACCACGGTCAGCACGGCGATGCCGACGCGGCGGAGGACGGGGACGAGGACGTCCGACGGCGTGTTCGTGGTCGTCATCGGCGCAGTCCGATCCGCAGGTAGTCGAACTCGAAGCCGTACTCCGAGTAGTTCACGACGTCGCGGGACAACCCCACGAGCCGGTCGCCGAACATCGGCGTCATGTCGGCACCGTCCTCGACGACGAGCCGCTGGGCGTCCTGGTACAGGGTGAGCCGCTTGGCGTCGTCCATCTCGGCGCGGGCGTCGTCGAGCAGCCCGTCGAAGGTCTCGTTCGACCAGGCGCTCTCGTTGTACGACGACCCCGAGCGGAAGATCTGGTTGAGCAGCTGGTCGATCGGCCGCCCCGTGAACCAGTAGCTCACCATGAGCGGCTTCTGCATCCAGATCTGCGTGTAGTACGAGTCCGAGCTGGCGTTGCGGACGGTCAGACGGATGCCCGCATCGGCGACGGCGTCGCGGTAGGCGACGGCCATCGGGGTGAACACCGACTCGTAGCTCGACGTGTAGATCGCGGCGCGGAAGTCCGCACGCCCGGCCTGCTTGAGCAGCGCCCGGGCCTTGTCCGGGTCGTACTCGCGGTGGTCGTCGACGAACGCGGCGAGCTGCGGCGGCACGGGGTTGTCCCAGCCTGCCGAACCGGTGCCCTGCAGCGCGGTGTCGACGATCTTCCAGGGGTCGTAGGCGAGCTTCATCGCCTGGCGCACCCGCGGGTCGCTGAACTCGTCACTCGTGGCGAGCATCGGGATCGTGTACCACTGGGCGTTCTTCGACCGGGCGACGGTGGCGCGGTCGGACGCCGACACCACCCGAGCGGTCGCGAAGTCCAGGTTCGTCTGCGAGATGAGGTCGATCTGCCCGGCGAGCAGGGCGTTCACCCGCGCTGTGGTGTCCTGGATCGAGTAGAAGTCGATGCCGTCGAGTGCCGGGCGGCCGGCGAAGTGGTCCGGGAACGCCTCGACGCTGCCGGCACCGGCGGGGGTGAACGACGACAGCCGGAACGGCCCCGTCCCGATCCCGGTGCGGCCGATGTCGGCGATGGCGTCGGCCGGCACGATGTAGCACTGGTAGGCGGTGAGCAGCGACGGGAACTCGGCGTTGGGCTTCGTCAGCGAGAAACGCAGCGTGTACGGGTCGACGGCGCGCATCGAGTCGGCGTCCATGACCTCGCCGAGCACCCCGGCCTGCGGGCTGCCGGTCTTCTCGTCGAGGATGTGCCGGATGCTCGCGATGGCGTCGTCGGCGGTGAACCGGGACCCGTCGTGGAAGACCACGCCCCGGCGGAGCGCGAAGGTCCACTCGGTGCCGTCGGCGTTCGCGGACCACTCCTCGGCCAGGTCCGGCACCGGGGTGCCCTGCTGGTCGAGCTTGACGAGCCGGTTGTACAGCGCGCCGAGGTACTCGTAGGCCGACAGCGAGCTCGCGGAGTCGAGGGTCTCGGCGGCGGACGCGGCGGGCCGTGCGATGCGCAGGCGTCCGCCGCGACGGGCGACACCGGTGGCCGCGGCCTCGGGGATCGTGGGGGTGCCGGCGGACGCGCCGGAGCTGCATCCGGCGAGGGTGAGCAGGCCGAGGCCGGCCAGACCGGCGGCGCCGGTGATGAGCGCCCGACGGCTCGGACCGTGGGCGCCTCGGGGTTCGGGGACGATGGGCTGCATTCGGGGTGACCCCTCCTGTAATCGTTCCGGTGAACGATAGAGGTCCCGGGCCGATCCCCCAAGCCCGCTCCCGACGCGCGGGTCACCACCGCGTCCGACCCGATCGGCGAGCCCACGCGGATCCGCCGCCGCGCACGACCGTTCCGTCCACACGTGGAACGTTTACCAACCCGTTACACGGGCGCGCCCGGTTCGCGGCATGATCGGGAACGCACCGACGTCCGACGAGGAGGACCATGGCCACGTTCACCCGCGGGTTCGGCGGTCGACGCGACGACCGCGACGACACCCGCATCCCGCCCGGTCAGACCCTGGTCCGCGACTGGCCCGTCCTGTCCGCCGGGGCGACGCCCGACATCGAGCCGACCGACTGGGCCTTCTCGATCCGCACCGAGTCCGGCCTGCACCAGTGGACCTGGGACGAGGTGCACGCGCTCGGCGTCGAGGACGTCACCGTCGACATCCACTGCGTCACGCACTGGACCAAGCTCGACATGCCGTGGCGGGGTGTCCCGCTCGACCGCCTGTTCGAGGAAGTCGAGACCGAACTCGAATACTGCATGGTGCACAGCTACGGCGGGTACACGACCAACGTCCCGCTCGACGAGCTGCTCGACGGCAAGTCCTGGATCGCGTTCGAGGCCGACGGCGAGCCCCTGACGCCCGAGCACGGCGGGCCCGCCCGCCTGCTGGTGCCCCACCTGTACTTCTGGAAGAGCGCCAAGTGGGTGCGCGGCATCGTCATGCAGTCCGACGACGAACCCGGCTTCTGGGAGAACGCGGGCTACAACCTGCACGGCGACCCGTGGAAGGAAGAGCGGTACTGGTGACGCTCCCCGACACCGGCCTGGAGGCACGGATCACCCCCGTCGCTCGTCCCGCCACGCGCAGGCGGCCGGCCTGGCACGCCGCCACCGTCGCGTCCGTCGGCCGCGAGACGACGAACGCGAGGCGGATCGTCCTCGACGTCCCCACCTGGCCGGGCAACGACCCCGGGCAGCACCTGGACCTTCGGCTGACCGCCGAGGACGGCTATCAGGCACAGCGCTCGTACTCCATCGCGTCGGCCGGCCCCGCGACCGACGTCGTGCTCGCGGTCGACCGGGTGGACGGCGGCGAGGTCTCGCCGTTCCTCGTCGACGCCGTCGAGGTCGGCGACGCGCTCGAGGTCCACGGACCCCTGGGCGGCTGGTTCGTCTGGCGGCCGGGCGAGTCCACCCGTCCGGTGCAGCTCATCGCCGGCGGCTCCGGCATCGTGCCGCTCGTCGCGATGGTGACCGCCCACGCCGAGGCGGACGACCCGGCGCCCTTCCGGCTCCTCGCGGCCGTCCGCACACCGGACGACGTGTTCTTCCGTGCGGAACTCGACCAGGCGCTCGCGAGCCGGGCACCGCTCGGGGTGACCCACGTGTACAGCCGCACCGCGCCTCCAGGCTCGTCCGTGCCGGCCGGCCGGCTGACGCGGGACGCGCTCGCTGCCGCGGTGTTCCCGCCGGACGCGGGTGCCCTGGTCTACGTGTGCGGGTCGACGCCGTTCGTCGAGCAGGTGCTGCGCTGGCTCACCGAGCTCGGACACGACACGAGCGACGTCCGTGCCGAACGGTTCGGGGGCAACTGATGGTCGTCGTGGACGGCAACGCACTGGCGGGGACGCTGGCCGACACTCTGGGACCCGAGCCGACCGTGGTCGCCCTGCGCTGCGCCGGGTGCGGGTCGCTCGGGGTGCTCGGGCAGACCACCGTCTACCGCACCGCCATGGGGTCGGTGGCGCGCTGCCGCGGGTGCGGCACGGTGCTCGTCACGGTCGTGGAATCCGGGGCCCGGCGGTGGGTCGGGTTGCCCGGCGCCCGCACGATGTCGTCGCCGGTACCGGACGGCATCGAGTAGCGCAAGGCTCGAGCGGCGGGTCGTACGGGTTTCTTGCGGCTTCCCGCAACCCTGGATCCGGTTCCCACCCGAACGGGGGACGGCTCCGGATACATCCTCGGAACTGCGCCGGGCCACCCACCCGGCGCGTGCCAGTGGGGGCAGGGTCGCCTCCGCGCCCGGCGGGCGCGGGTACCCGAAGCCTGCGCCCGCCGGGCCCCCACGCCTCCGGTGCTGCGACGCCCCCGAACGACGGAACCCCCGCCGCTCTTCCGAGCGACGGGGGTTCCGGTCTTCCTGTTCTGAGCGGATGACGAGATTCGAACTCGCGACCCTCACCTTGGCAAGGTGATGCGCTACCACTGCGCCACATCCGCATTCACACGCCGTCCTGGCCGTGCGGAGATGACTCTACCCGAAGAAGGGCGGCATCACCGGTTCCGGTGAAGGTTCCGGGCGTGTCCGGCGCGGCGCGGGCGGTCCGTCAGGTCGACGGAGTTCGATCGGACCATGAGCTACGTGCACGACAATCCCGGCGGGACCGAGGCCCACGGCGTCGACCTGGTCGACGGCGACGCCCCCGCGATCCGGATCCTGGTGCACGGCGACCTGCCGACCACGATCGAGCACGAGGGCCGCACCTGGCTCGCGACGGGCGATGCCCACGACGCGGGCGACGACGACACCCCGCCGATCGCGATCTACCGCCCGGTCTGAACCGGCGGGTCCGGCTGGGCTGACCGATCCGGGTGCGCCCGGGCCGTGTGCCGCCGGGCCATGTGGCGTGTACGCCCGGCCGTCAGTGGCCGCGGACGTCACCCGTCAGGATCGCGTGCTCGACACCCGCGGACAGCTCGTCGTGCAGGGCGTCCGCGAAGAACTCGCCGGCACCCAGGCTGATGAGGTGCGCGACCGCGGCCTCCGCGGCCGGGAACCCGGGCTCCCACTCGTCGTGCAGGAACGCACGGACGTGTCCGGACTCGTGCACGACGACCACGCCGATGTGCTCGTGCCGTGTGCCGTCCTCGAGCACGGCGTCGAAGACGATGGGCTCGGTGTCCTCGCCGAGCTCCTCGAGCAGGACGGTGCCGGTGCCCGGCCACTCCGTCCGGTACGGCGGCAGGTCGGGGGCGTGCAGGTGCCCGGCGAGCTCGTCCGACGCCGACTCGATGTGCCCGGTGGACAGGTACTCGTCGACGACGTCGTGGATGCGGGCGTGCAGGTCCGGCTCGTACTGCCACCAGCGCTGGTGCACGGTGCGGAGCCACTCCTGGGTCGCGGCGTCGGCCGAGGCCGAGATCCCCACGAGCTGCGGTGCGGTGCCGGGCGAACCGACGACCTCGAGCTGTTCGTCGTGCGTCTCCACCGTGATCGACCCCGTGGTCTCGTCCGGGTGCACGCCGTGGACGTCCTCGGGCGCGGCGGCCCAGATGCTGGCGGGGAGCTTCGGCGGCAGGTCGAACGGCACCGCGATCGCCGGTTGCGTCATCGCGTGGTCGATCGCGTCGCCGAGGTGCACCTCGTCCGACCGGGACCCCATCACGATGCCACCGGCCGGCGGCACGAGCGACAGGCGTTCCAGGTCGTCCGGCGCGGCGTTCATCGAGGTGAGCACCGCGGTGTCGGCCCACTGCACGAACGCGCCGGCTGACCGGTCGTCCTCGCCGAACGGCACGTCCCACACCATCGGGTCCGTGAGCACCCACGAAGCGGTGCGCCCGGCCGGTCCGTGGCGGACGGCGTCGACGATCGCCGGCACCAGTCCGGGCAGCTCCCGGTACGCGGGACGGACCGTGAGCCGGTCGACGGCGAGCAGGTCGGGCTTGCCGAGCATCTCGGCGGCGTGGGTCTGCAGCGAGAAGAACGTCTCCTCCGTCGCGTCCTGCGCGGCGACGGCGGACGCGAAGGACCCGGCGACGTCGGAGACCTGGTAGCCGAGCACCAGTGCCTCGAGCGACTCCGGTGCACGGCTCGTGAACGCGGTGACCTCGGCGACGGACACCGCCTCGGTCTCGTCGTCGTCGGTGATCGGGACGCGGACGTCGATCACCCACCGGTCGACGTCCTGCCCGGGGTAGGCGTCACCGTCCTCGTCCGAGATCGTGATGTGCACCAGGCGCAGGGAACCGTCCCAGGCGTCGTGGACGTGCTGGGCGATGGCGGCATCGGGGTCGTCGTTCACGGACGCAACGGTACCGGTGCACCCGGCGTGCGTGCGCCGGTCCGCCTCGCCGCCGATGATCGCCGTTCAGATCAGGGCGCGGGCGGCGAGCACGACGGCCGCTCCCCCGACGGTCAGCGCCGCGAGCACCGACAGCACGACCGCGACGGTGTCCCGCCGCGCCGGGGCACTCGAGCGGACGGCACCGGCGACGAGCTGCTGAGCCGCCGCCAGGGACGCTGCGCTCCCGAGCGGCCGGTCGTCCTGGTCGAACGCCAGGAACCGCTCACGCACGTGCAGCACGAGCCCCAGGCTGGTCCCGTGGTCGCGCGCCACCCAGGACTTCGGTCCCTGTTGCTCCCACCGCACGGCGAGCATCAGGGGCCAGGGATCGGAACGCCGGCCCGATCCTCCTCCGGACGCGGCCAGCTGAACGCGACGACGAGCTGGACGACACCGAACACGATGAGCACGCTCCCCACCGCGGCCACCGTCACCAGCGCGCCGAGACCTGGCAGGTTCATCACCAGGATGCCGCTCAGCACACTGAGCACGGCGAGCACCACGGTCAACGGCCGGCGGCCCACCCACGGGGCGTAGACGAGCGCGATGCCCTCGAGGATCCAGGCGAACCCGAGCAGCAGCGCCACCCACCGCGCCCCGATCGGCGGGAACACGATCGCGACGACGCCGCCGGCGACCACCAGCGCCCCGAGGACCACCAGCCCGGCCTGACGCCACCAGACCCGAGGGTGCACCTGGACCCCCCGGACGACCAGCGCCGCTCCAGACACGACCAAGTAGATCCCGAAGACCCACGACACAGCGAACAGCGTCGCGTGGGGCAGGACGATCGCAGCCAGTCCGGCGAGCACGCCCACTGCGCCGACGATCCCGAACGCCCACCGGATTCCGTCGCCGCCCGGCGGACGCGAGCCCGTCTGCTGGCCGACGTCACCTTCGTCACGCATGTCCGTCCGACCTCCCTGCAGGTCCCGACTGGTGCTGTGGTGCTGGTTGGTGCTGGCGACCTGTGACCGCCCGTGCAGTGCGTCCTGCGCACAGGACTACACCCGAAGGTGAGCAGTTGTCCATGTCCCATGCGTGCGCATGAGGCCACGGCCCAGCCCCGGCGGACGAGCGACGAGCGCTCCGTGGACGGTAGCCTGACGCGCCAGAGGACGAACTGCCGGCGATCGCGCCGGTAGACCAGACGGAGGACCACGGTGCCAGCACTCGGAGACGGCCGCGCCGACGGTGTGTGGTGCACCCTCGGCGAACCCCGCACCACCGCGCAGATCGCGCAGAACGGGTTCGCCTGGCTCGGTCTCGACGCCCAGCACGGCGCCTTCGACAACGCCACGCTCCTGGCGACGATGCCGGCGCTGGCCGCGGTCGCACCGCAGGTCCCCGTCGCCGTCCGGGTCGCCGAGGGCTCGGACGCCGCGATCGGCCGTGCGCTCGACCTCGGCGCCGACATCGTGATCGTTCCGATGATCGAGACCGTCGAGGAGGCCGAGCACGCCGTCCGTGCCGCGCACTACCCACCGCGCGGCCGACGGAGCTGGGGGCCGATGGCAGGACTCTGGGGCGGCGCGGCACCGTCCGCCGCCGCTGCCGACCCCGAGGTGTGGGTGATGCTCGAGACACCCGAGGGTCTCGGTGCCGCCGAGGAGATCCTGGCGGTCCCGGGCGTCTCGGCGGTGTTCGTCGGCCCCTTCGACCTGTCGATCGGACTGGGCATCGAGCTGGACGCACTGCTGCACGACGACGGCGCACTCCCCGCGATCGTCGCCGCAGCCCGCCGCGCGGGCAAGCACACCGGCGCCTTCGCCGGCGACCTGGCCCGCGCCGAACGGCTCCGCGCGCTCGGGTTCGACCGCGTCGCCGTCGTCACCGACGGGACCCTGCTCGCCCACGGTGCGGCCGCGGTGCTCGGTGCCGCAGCCACCGGTCGCACCTCGTACTGACGGGCCGCCAGCGGCGACCGGCCCTCGTCCGCGTCCTCGGCGCCGCTGGGAGGGTGTGCCCGTGCCCCGGTCCACACTCGGTCAGGAACCCGAGCCGACCGCGACCGCAGAGAGGACGAGAGATGACCGACGTCTCCAGCCAACCGCCCGCCGAGGGCGACGACCGCCGCATCCTGACGAACCGTCAGGGCCACCCCGTCTACGACAACCAGAACCAGCGCACCGTCGGAGCCCGTGGCCCGGCGACGCTCGAGAACTACCAGTTCCTCGAGAAGATCAGCCACTTCGACCGCGAACGGATCCCGGAGCGCGTCGTGCACGCCCGCGGTGCCGTCGCCTTCGGGTACTTCGAGGCCACCGGCACGTGGGGTGACGAGCCCATCGCCCAGTACACCCGCGCGAAGCTGTTCCAGGAGCCCGGCAAGCGCACCGACCTGGCGATCCGGTTCTCCACCGTGATCGGCGGCCGTGACTCCTCTGAGGCCGCCCGCGACCCGCGCGGCTTCGCCGTGAAGTTCTACACCGAGGACGGCAACTGGGACCTCGTCGGCAACAACCTCGGCGTCTTCTTCATCCGCGACGCCATCAAGTTCCCCGACGTCATCCACTCCCTCAAGCCCGACCCTGTGACCTTCCGGCAGGAGCCGGCGCGCATCTTCGACTTCATGTCGCAGACCCCCGAGTCGATGCACATGCTCGTCAACCTGTTCAGCCCACGCGGCATCCCCGCGAACTACCGCACCCAGCAGGGCTTCGGCGTGAACACCTACAAGTGGGTGAACGCGGACGGCGACACCAAGCTCGTCAAGTACCACTGGATCCCGTCGGTGGGCGTGTCGTCGATGACCGAGGCCGACGCCGCCGCTGTGCAGGCCGGCGACCTCGGGCACGCGTCGAAGGACCTGTACGAGGCGATCGAGCGTGGTGAGTACCCCGAGTGGGAGCTCCGCGTGCAGCTCATGGACGACCACGAGCACCCGGAGCTCGACTTCGACCCGCTCGACGACACGAAGGTGTGGCCGGAGAACGAGTTCCCGCCGAAGCCCGTCGGAAAGATGGTCCTGAACCGCAACGTCACGAACCACTTCGCCGAGAACGAGCAGCTGTCGTTCGGCACCGGCGTGCTCGTCGACGGCCTGGACTTCTCCGACGACAAGATGCTCGTCGGCCGCACGTTCTCGTACTCGGACACGCAGCGCTACCGGGTCGGCCCGAACTACCTGCAGCTGCCGGTGAACGCCCCGAAGAACGGCGCCGTCGCGACCAACCAGCGCGACGGACAGATGGCGTACCACCAGGACCACGGCGGCGAGAACCCGCACGTCAACTACGAGCCGTCGATCACCGGTGGTCTGCGCGAGGCGGAGTACCCGACCCACGACGACCAGGGGCCGGAGATCGTCGGGCGCCTCACCCGCAAGCGGATCCCCCGGACGAACGACTACACCCAGGCCGGCCAGCGGTACCTGCTCCTGCAGGACTGGGAGCGCGACGACCTCGTCGCGAACTTCGTCGACCTCATCTCGCAGGCATCCCGTCCGGTGCAGGAGCGCATGCTCTGGCACTTCTACATTGTCGAGGACGACCTGGGTCGTCGTGTCGGCGAGGGGCTCGGCATCGCCCTCGACGAGGTCAAGGACCTGCCCCCGCTGCAGTCCCAGACGCTCAGCGACGACGAGCTCACCCGCCTGGCGAACCTCGGCCACAACGGCTCCCGCGACGTCGAGGGCCTGACGATGACGCACTGCGTCCCCGACGAACGCGCTGTGCGCGTCTGAGACGCGACCCCAGGACGGACGGGAGGCCCGGTGCCAGCTGGTACCGGGCCTCCCGTCCGTCTCGCTCCCGTCACCTGCCGCAGCGCATCGCGGACAACCAGGGACGGCGCCAGGGAGGCCACGCTCATCGTGGATCGACAGGAGCGACTCCGTGGTCCCGACCGGCACGATCGCGCGGTCGTCGCTCCCGTCCCGTTGATCCGCACCGATGCGACTCATGGAGGCCGCGATGGAACACACGAATCCCCGGCGGTGGGGCGCGAACGCGTCCGCTGCCCACCGATTCCTCGCTGGGACACCACGATGAGGGCCCGGAACCTCGCCGCCGCTGCGATGGTCACGGCTGCCGTCGGCGTCGTCGTCTCGCGCCGCCGACGCGGCGCACCCGGGCCCGCACGGAAGGTGCTGGCCGAACCGCGTTCCGGCTGGCACGCGGTCACGGTGAACCGCGGGCAGGACGCGGTGCTGCCAGGCGGGCGGATCCCCGCGCCGCTCACGGCGTTCGGGCAGGACGTCGAGGTGGAGGCCCGTCCCGCGCCCGGCGATCGTGGCACCGAGCTCCGTGCCCGGTTCCGAGGCGGCGGCCCGGACCCACGGGGTCGGCTGCGGGCCGCTCTGCGTGAGGCGAAGCAACTCATCGAGGTCGGCGAGGTGCTCCGGGTGGATCCGGTCCCCCACGGCCGACGGAAGGCCACACCCACCGGCGCGTTGGTGGACGTGGCGACGAAACGGAGCAACGAGGAGGGTGTGCTGTGAAGGCGCTCTGTTGGACCGGGGTCAACGAGACCGCGGTGGAGACGGTGGAGGACCCGAAGATCCTCAACGATCACGACGTGATCCTGAAGGTGCGTCTGAGCACCACCTGCGGCTCGGACCTGCACCTGCTCGGCGGGTACATCCCGACCATGCGATCCGGTGACGTCCTGGGGCACGAGTTCATGGGCGAGGTCGTCGAGACGGGTTCGGCCGTCACGAAGCACAAGGTGGGCGACCGGGTCGTCGTCTGCTCGTTCATCGCCTGCGGGCAGTGCTGGTACTGCACCCACGGGCAGTTCTCACTCTGCGACAACGGCAACCCGAACCCGGGTTTGACCGAGGCGATGTGGGGGTCGTCGATCGGCGGCTGCTTCGCCTACAGCCACGCGCTCGGCGGGTTCGCGGGCAGCCACGCCGAGTACGTCCGCGTGCCCTACGCCGACCAGGGGGCGTTCACGGTCCCCGACGGCGTGTCCGACACGGCCGCCCTGTTCGCCTCCGACGCCGCACCCACCGGTTGGACCGGAGCCGACCTGGCCGGGATCGCACCGGGTGACACCGTCGCAGTGTGGGGCGCCGGTGGTGTGGGCCAGATGGCCGCTCGTGCGGCGATGCTCCTCGGCGCCGAGCAGGTGATCGTGATCGACCGTCTGCCCGAACGGCTGCGACAGGTGCGCGAGCACATCGGTGCCGAGACGCTCGAGTACACCAGCGACGCCGTGCTCCCGGAACTCAAGGAACGCACCGGCGGTCGGGGTCCCGACGTGTGCATCGAGGCCGTCGGCATGGAAGCGCACGGCACCGGACCGCTGTACCTGTACGACCAGGCCAAGCAGCAGTTGCGGTTGCAGACCGACCGGCCGACCGCCCTGCGCGAGGCGATCTACGCGTGCCGGAAGGGCGGCAGCCTGTTCTCGCTCGGGGTGTTCGGTGGGCTCGTCGACAAGTTCCCGTTCGGCGCGATCATGAACAAGGGCATGACGGTCCGCGGCGCCCAGCAGCACGGACACCGCTACATCCCGATGATCCTCGACCGCATCGCCGCGGGCGAGATCAGCACCGAGCACCTCGCCACGCACGTGATGCCACTGTCGCAAGGGCCGCGCGGGTACGAGATGTTCAAGAACAAGGACGACGGCTGCGTCCGGGCCGTCTTCACCCCCGGCGTGTGACGACCGACCACTCAGCGGACAGGAGGAAGGAACGATCGTGAAGGCACGCCGATGAACGACCGGATACTCTCCACGCGCCGGGCGCTCGTCATCGCGGGGATCGGGGTCCTGGTCGGGGTCGCGTTGACCTTCACCGGGGCTCCGTCCCTCGGGCCGCTCGCGGCCTGGTGCACGGCCGGCTTGATCGCGCTGGTCCAGGTCTGGCACAAGTGCTGGCGCCAGGACGCCGACGGCACCGAGCGTCTCGCCCGGGAGGAGTCCGAGACACGGGTCAGTGACAACGCGCTCATCGTGGCCTGTTTCGCGAGTCTCGCCGCCGTCGTCCTGGCGCTGAGCGAAGCCAGCCAGGCGCGAGATCCGGCCTCGGTCGCGGCGGTCATCCTGGGTGTGCTCGGCACGATGGTGGCGTGGGCGCTGGTCAACACGGTCTACGCCTTGAAGTACGCCCGGATGTTCTTCCTCGACCACCGGGGCGGTGGGTTCGACGTCAAGCAGGACGGGCGGCCGACCTACAGCGACTTCGCCTACTTCGCCTTCACGATCGGCATGTCGTACGCGGCACCAGAGGTCGAGCCGGACGACAGCGAGACCCGGCGGAAGGCGTTGCCGCACGCGCTGCTGTCGTACTTCTTCGGGACGGTGCTGATCGCGGTCGCGATCAACCTGGTGACGAACCTCGGTCAGGGGTGAGCGGAGGGATCCTCGTCGACCCGAGGCTGGCCGACGTGACCGACCTCGCTCCTGACCAGACCGCGCCGAGCGCCCCCGCGTTCGTGGCACCGATCGGCGGTCTCGTCGTCGGGTTCATCGCGCTCCGCGACGTGCGACTGACCGGTGAGCGGGGCGACGGCATCGCGTTCGCGGCGATCCTGATCGGGGCGACGCTGACGTTGTTCGGGGTCATCGTGCCGCTGTTCCTCGGCGGTGCGGGGTCCTTCGACCTGGACCTCCAGCTCTGAGCACCGGACGCCGGTCGCTACCCTGACCGAGTGGGGAACGATGACGACGTCTCGACGCTGATCCGGCCGGCGACGCCCGCCGATGCGGATGCGATCGCCCACGTGCACACGGTGTCGTGGCGAGAGACGTACGGTCGGTTCGTCGACGACCCGGACACGAGCCCGTGGTTCGACGCGGGTCGCCGGGTCGACATGTGGCGGTCGACGCTCGCGATTCCTGGCGCCCGAGGAGTCGTCCAGGTCGCCCTGGACAGCACCGGTGTCGTGGGGTTCGCCGCGGCGCAGTCGACTCCCGAGCCGGATGCCGTCCGCCCCGAGGAGCTGACGACGCTCTACGTCCTGGCTCGTGCGCACGGGACCGGAGCCGGCCAGGCACTCCTCGACACCGTGCTCGCCGATCGTCCGGCGTCGCTGTGGGTGGCCGCGGACAACCCGCGGGCGCACGCCTTCTACCGGCGCAACGGGTTCGCACCCGACGGTGCGGAGTCGGCGTTCGGACCCATCCCCCGGACCGTGCGTCTGGTGCGCTGAACGTCAGTCCCCCGCCGGCGCGGAGATGTCCCACACGGTGGTCTCCTCGTACTGCTCGGACCAGCCGCGGCGCATCCGTGCGGCGGCACGGTCGAACGCGTCGACGACGTCGGTGTCCGGTGTCAGCAGCGCCTGCAGGCGGATGCCGTCGTAGAGGGCGAGCAGCTGCTGCGCACCTCGGATCGGGTCCATCGTCGCCGGTTCGCGGCCGGCGCGGACGTCTTCCTGCAGCGCGGTGCGGACGGTCTCGCGGAACTGCAGGTACGCGGACCGGTAGTAGTCGGCGCCGTCGGTCGACGGGTCGGTCGAGATGGCGAGCGTCGCGGCGATCAGGCGCATGAGGGACGGGTCCTCGGCGTGGGCGGAGAGCAGCGCGTGCAGGAACGCGACCGTGCCCTTCTCACCGGCGAGCGGCAGCAGCGGTGCCGACACCGCGCGGGTCCACCGCATCACCGCGGCGGCCAGCAGTGCGTGCTCGGAGGGGAAGAGCTCGAGGATCTCGGCCTGCCGCATCCCCGACCGGGACGCGACGCCCTCGAGCGAGAAGCGTGAGAGTCCGCCGTCGTGGAGGACGGCGATCGCACCGTTGATCGCCCGCGTGCGCGGGACTTCCTCGTCCGCGGCGTTCTGGTTCGTCAGTGGTGCCAGCGGGTGCTTGCGGAACCAGTCCAGGAGTGCGCGAGCGCGGGAGGCCCCGAACGCCGGGTGGGTCGGGCGACCCGGGCTGAACAGGTCGCTGAACCCCGGAACGTCGTGCATCAGCGGGTCGAGGGACTGGAACGCCATCGACCAGTCCGGGAACGAGCGCTGGGTGATCGGCTCGTCGAGCAGCACCCGGACGTTCGTGTGTCGCGGGTCGGCTCGGACCTGGTCGAAGCGCTCCCGGACGACGTCGTCCTCGCCCTCGATGATCCCGATGCAGTTGTCGTCGCGGTGCGCGAGCATGCCGGTGACGCCGAGCCGGGTGTTCTTCTCGCGACCGACCGCCAGGATCTGGGCGAGTTCGGAATCCGTGATCGGACGGGTCTGGGTGCTGGTGTAGACGAGCGATCGCATGGTGCTGCTTCCTGGTCGGACGGTCCCCCGGTGTGTGGGAGGCGCCGCCGTGTCGAACCCGAATCGACTCGACGGCACCTCGTGGCCACCGTAACCAGCGGTGACCACCTTCACTGCGACGCAAGACGGTCCGTGGCTGAGCGGCACCCGGAGGATGCCGACCTCTGAATGGAACCATCTGGCCGAGTCCGGCGGTACCCCCACAATGGGGAACGGGCGTTCTCTGGCTGTTCCTGGGGGTTCGCTTCAGTTCGCGCGGTCGCCCGAAGGGGGCGCCTCGACGATGCGCTCGCCCGTCGTCGGGTCCCACCCGATGGTGCGGGGTTCCGTTGCTCGCGAGCGTCGTTCCTCGCGCGGGAAGAATGGACGGGCACTGGGCAGGTAGCTGAGCACCGCGGCGACGACGACGCAAACGGTGTCGACGAGGTTCCAGCCCACGCCGTCGGTGGCGATGGTGATCACTTCGCTGCAGGCAGTCAGCCCGGCGATGATGGCGAGCCAGAGTCGCGCGTTCCCGGAGCCTCGTCCCATCCGCGTCGCCAGCCACACGAACAGTGCCGACCAGGCGAGGACGAAGAGGAGCCCGAGCGAAGCACCGATGATCGCGCCGCCGGCTTCGCGCATGGACACGACGATGCCGGGCGCCGCGGCCACGAGGCTGACGATGACGGACGCCCACCAGAGCGCCACGGCGATCGTGACGACCCGTGGTCGCGTGCGCGGTTCGGTGTGCTGTTCCATCAGGTGCTCCCCCGTCGTTCCGCTGGATGCGGCTCAACGATCCTACGGTGACGGCTGACGCGCCCCGGCACTGCGCGATCGGCGGAGGACGACCAGTCCCACGGTCAGCCCGCCTGCCAGCAACGCGAAGGTCAGGAACGATGCGAAAACGATCGTCACCAGCCGGTCGTGCGGCGCATCGACGCCCAGGAGCAGCCGAAGCGTGAGCACCGGCACCACGACGGCAGCCGTCCACGAGGCGATCACCAGCACGGTGAGCAGGACCACTGCGCCCCGGTGTGGAGCCGTCCCGGGTGCGATCGTCATGCAGCCATCCAACCAGTCGCCCGGCGCGAACGATCTACGGGCGGTAGTCCTCGCGACGTGGCGGGACCTGCGCCGCGTGCGAATCGGTGTACGGCTTCGCGCCCCGCATCCCGCCCATCGTCTTCGCGACCGTCGTGAGCAACCAGCCCAGTCCCCGTGCCACGATGCTCAGGATCCTCATGGTGCCTCCTCGTCGGACCGACCTGTGCGGCCGTTCCGCGGCTCACGCTACCGCCGACACGTACCGTTGACACATGGACGGAACCGACCTTCCGCGCATCGGAGCACCGGCGACGAGGGCGCTCCAGGCCGCCGGAGTGCACACGCTCGCCGACGTCCGCCGCGTCGGTGTCGATCAACTCGCGCGGCTGCACGGAGTCGGACCGACGGCGCTCCGACGGCTCAGGGAAGCGCTCGAGGCCGAAGCGGGCCGCTGAGTCGATGGGCTACGTGTCCTGCCGGGCAGTAGCCGCCGACGGCAATCGCGATGCCACGAGCGTCCCGACCAGCGCCACCACCGCGAACGCCGCGAACCCGAACGGCAGCCCGATCGCGCTGCCCACACCACCGACGACGAGCGGTCCGACGGCGTCCCCGGTCTCACGCCCGAGCTCCGCTGAGCCCATGGTCCGCCCGAGCCGCTCGGGCGGTGTCGTGCCGGCGAGGTGCGCGAACGCGACGGGTGTCAGCGTGGCGACACCGGCTCCGGCGAGCAGGGCCGCGATGAAGACGGCCACCGCCGAGGGCGCGACGGCGACCACCAGGAACGCAGCGGCCACCGCGGCCGTCCCGGCCACACCCGCCACCCCGGTGCCGAGACGCCCGGCGTCGTGCAGTCGACCGGCGACGGGCTGCACGAGCGACGACGTCACCGCGAGGACGGCGACCGCGAGCGTCGACACCAGGAGCGGGATGCCGACCTCGGTACCGAGCGCCGGGAGCATCCCGGTCAGCGCGCCGATCGCAGCGCTGCCGACGGCCAGGACGACGACCGGGATCAGGAACTGGCGGTCCGTGGCAGCTCGGACCATCACGGCGAGCGTGGCCCGCTGCCGGGGCAGGGGCATGATCGGCTCGACGGCGACGAGCACCGCCACCGCCGTCACGATGGCCATCACGACGAGGATCCCGAAGAGCCACCGCGTGCTGCCGAACTGCACCACGAGTGCACCGATGACCGGTCCCCCGGCGTAGCCGAGACCCTTCCACGAGCCGTACCGACCGAAGTACGTCCCGCGACGGTGTGCCGGAACGAGGCGGGCGACCGCTGCGGACGATGCCGGCGAGAACGCGGAGGCGCCGGCACCCTGCAGCAGACGCGCGAGGCCGAGCCAGAACGGACCGGTTCCGAAGACGCCGATGAGTGAAGCTGCCGCGAAGACGACGAGTCCGCCGACGATCACCGGTCGCGGGCCGATGCGGTCGGACAGTGCGCCGAAGACCGGCTTGAGGACGAGTTCGGCGACGTCGTAGAGCGCCAGGAAGAGCCCCAGCCACGCGAGCGTCAGGCCGAGTTCGAGGTGCTCGCCACCGACCGCCGCGGCGATGCCGTTCGCCCCGAAGGCGGTCACGAACCCCGCGGCGTACAGCGGAGCGAGCCGAGGGGGCGTGGTCGTCGACAGGGCGGTCACGTGCTCACCTTGGCTGACCACGGGCCGGATCGCCAACGCCGGGCGTGTTCAACGCTGGCTGCACTCGTGGGACACCTCATCCGCCTGGCAGCATGGACGACGTGACCGTCACCGTGCCAGCTCCTCCCCGCATCGTCAGCGCTGACGCCTGCACCCGTTGGCCGGACGTGCGATGACGGCCGACCGGTACGATCCGCCGTCGCCTACCGTCCTCGCCACGGTCGCGTGGCACGTCGTCGACCTGCTGAACGAGTCCGTCGGCACGTGGCGGCATCACCAAGAGCTCCTGCCCGAACTCGCCGACTCGGCCGTTGTCGTCCCGCCCTTCGTCCGCGAGTTCGATGTCCTCTACGCCTGTGCGGACGACTGGCACGGTGGGAACGCAGCACCCGGGATTCGACGGGTGTTCGGGGAGCTCGAGCGGGCCGGCGCCATCCGTCCGTTGCGCGCTCCGGCGGTCGCCGCGTTGGAGGACTTCCACGTCCGTTGGGCACTCCGCCACGGTGTGGAGCCGTCACGATCGGGCCGCGAGACGGCGACGTGGGAGGTCGCGGACGCCGACCGGTTCGACCAGACGGTCCTCGCCTTCGCACGGCATGGTGACCGTCAGCTGTCCGGAGCGGTTCGTGCTGCGGTTGCGCGGTTCGCCGTCCCGTCGTCGTCAGCCGAGGACCCGGGCTAGCCGAGGGTGGAGGTGCAGCTCAGCCCCGCACGGTCTCGGGTGACCGGCCTGCACGGCGCACCGGAACCGTGCCGCACACGCTTGCACCCGTGCTCTCCACCACGAGGAACCTGACGGTCCGCGACCTGCTGCAGTTCCACGAACCGGCGGTCGCCGACTGGGTGGAGACCTGCACCGACGAGGAGTTCGTCCGCGTCTGCGACGTCGCCGACTTCCTCAGCTTGTTCGGTCCGACGTCGGGGTCGGGCGCTTCGATGATGCTGTCGAAGTGCATCGCCCTCGCCGCTGTCTACGTGCACGATGGCGCTCCCCGGGATCTCGTTCGATCGAGGCGTGACCTGAAGGCCGTCATCCCGCCGGTCGACGAGGACAGCCCCGGCACGGTCTGGGCGATCCAGCAGCTACGCCCGCAGTTCTTCGCCGTCGGCGACGACGCCATCGACCACTGGGCCGAGCACCCCGATCGGGCCCGAACCCGGCGGGACTCCTCCGACGCAGGCTACGCGCGGCGGGTGACGTGAGCGGTGACCAGCTCACGGGTGGTGGCTGACCCGAGAGCAGACGAACCGCCTGTGTACAGGACGTCCCGAACACGGCACGAACGCTGCCGACCAGCAGACCGGAACGAAGAAAGCCCCCGGCCGGACCTGGTGGTCCTGCCGGGGGCTTTGTGGTGGTGGGCGATACTGGGATCGAACCAGTGACCTCTTCCGTGTCAGGGAAGCGCGCTACCGCTGCGCCAATCGCCCAAGTCCCTGCGTGGACCGGAGTCCATCAAGGTCTTGGAGGGTGGATCTGGAGGTGGGGACGGGATTCGAACCCGCGTGGACGGCTTTGCAGGCCGCTGCCTAGCCTCTCGGCCACCCCACCATCGAGGTTCACGTCTCCGTGAGTACCCGAACGGTGGGATACCCTCTGGTGAGTCGCGGGCCTTCGAGAAGACCCACACTCGAGCGGATGACGAGATTCGAACTCGCGACCCTCACCTTGGCAAGGTGATGCGCTACCACTGCGCCACATCCGCACTTGTCGTTCCGCTGTCGCGGCGACGACGTAAACTCTATACGCACCGGGGCACTTCCACCAAAATCCTCCCCGTTCACCGGGCGTGTCCCCCGAGTTCATGCGGATCGGGGCGGTTCGACACCCCCTGTGGGCAGCGCGCCACACCCGGGCCGCGCGATGTGTTCGATGCACCGCCGGACTTCCGCTAGTATCGATCCGCACGAACAGTGCAGGGGGCGATTGGCGCAGTTGGTAGCGCGCTTCGTTCACACCGAAGAGGTCATCAGTTCGAGTCTGGTATCGCCCACAGAGCAACACGAACACCACCGACAAGAGCCCGACGCAGCAGCGTCGGGCTCTTGTCATCTCATCAGGCCGCAGCACGCGGACCAGACCACCAGCACGATCGGACGAAGGGGCGCATGACCGACGTCGACCTCGAGTTCGCCCGGGTCCGAGCGGTCCTCGACCGTCCGACCCTGCGGCTCATGTCCCGGCCGACCAGCGCCACGGTCCTCGCCGTGTTCCGCACGGTCTTCGACCGCGACGTGCAGTACGTCCCCGCCGACCGCATGCACCTGCAGGTCGAGGAGCACGTCGCGCGCCTGCAGGCGGCGGGTGCCCGCGTGCCCGCCAGCGACCAGGCGGTGCCGGCAGCCAGCGCGCAGACCGACAGCGAGCCAACCGGGGGCGAGCAGGAGGCCCGCCCGAACGGCCGGGCGCTGTGTCGCGAGTGGGTCGGCGCCCAGTGGCTCGTCCGCTCGAACTCCCCCGACGGCGACGAGCAGTACTCCCTGACCAGCCACGCCCTCGAGTCGCTGAGCCTCGTCGACGCCCTGTCGGCCGACCGCGCCCTGATCAGCGAGAGCCGGCTGGCGATGATCGTGGACGCGGTGCACCGGTGGGCGGCCCGCGCCGAACCCGACCCCGACGTGCAGATCCGCCGGATCGACGCCCAGATCGCCGAGCTGCAGGCCGAGCGGGAGCGCCTGGAGCACGGCGACGACGTCGTGGCCGTCGACGACGACCGGATGCGCGACGGGTACACGAACATCTCCGACCTGATCCGGCAGCTGCCGAGCGACTTCAAGCGCGTGGAAGAGGCGGTCGCGACGATGCACCGCTCGATCGTCGAGGACTTCCGGCAAGAGGTCCGCCCGATCGGCGAGATCCTCGACGACTACCTGGCGCGCACCGACAACCTGATGGAAGCGACGCCCGAGGGCCGTGCCTTCGAGGGTGCCTTCGAGCTCCTCCGCGACGACGCCCTGCTCCTGCGGCTCCGCGACGACATCGCGACGATCCTGGCGCACCCGTTCGCGCAGGGCCTCGGAGCCGGCGAGCGTCGGGCCTTCCGCAACACCGTGACGATCCTGCGCCAGGGCATCGAGGACGTCCTCGCCCAGCGCCGTCAGCTCACCGCCACGCTCCGCGACCAGATCGTCGCCCACGACGTGGTGCGCGACCGCGAGCTCGACGCGGTGCTCCGCTCGATCAACCGCGGCCTCGCCACCCTGATGGACCAGGGCGGTGCACGCGACCGGATCCCGCTGCCGCTCCTGCCGGCGGCGGCCGAGGTCGGCACGCTGCGCGAGCGCTTCTACGACCCGGACGCCGAGTCCGTGCCGCCGCCCATCGAGGAACCCGACGACGACGTCTTCGAGGACCTCGACGTCGAGATGCTCCGCAAGCACGGTGGGCCGCTCCTGACCGAGCTGCGCGCGGCGCTCCGCTTCGCCGAGGCCGACTCCAGCGTCGATGCGTTCCACGGGCTGCCGCCCGAGCAGCGCCGACCGGTCGAGCTCTTCGGCCTCGCGCACCTGCTGACGGGGCGCGACGACTTCGAGTCGGCCGCCCACGTCGCCGAGCACCGCACGGTCCGCCCCGACGGCACCGCGATCACCTTCCACATGCCCACCGCTGCGCTCGACGACGAGCGCACTGCGGTCGGCGACGCACACGACGAGAACGCACAGGAGGCACGGTGAGCGACACGACGCCGGCACCGGTCGACGACACGGTCCCCTACGACGACCCCGCATCCGTGATGCAGGACGACGAGCGTGACGAGTCCAGCTTCGCCCTCTTCGAGGGCGACGAGGGCCGGCTCGACGAGCACCAGCGGCGCGCCCTGGTGGCCCTGCTGCGGCACTCGTACGTCAGCTCCCGCACCCACCCCGACGAGTGGCGTGCGGTCCTCGACGCCGAGTACCAGCTGCGGTCCCGTCTGAACGACCTGTTCCTCGAGCTGCACGTCGACCGTGACCGCGAGGTCGCGTGGAAGCGCCAGGCCCGGTCGGAGAGCCAGCGCCGCACGTTCCCGACCCTGCTCCGCGACCTGCCGTACACCCGCGAGGAGACGATCGTCCTCGTCTACCTGCGGATGCGACTGCGCGCCGACGCCCGACCGGGCCCGGACCAGGTCGTCGTCGACCGGTCCGAGATCCTCGGCCACGTGGCGGGCTTTCGTCCGGCGACCGCGACCGACCGCACCCGCGACGAGGGCCGGGTCGCCAAGGCCATCGAGCGTCTCGTGACCGCACGCATCCTGATCCGCACCTCCGACCCGGACCGCTTCCGGGTGGCGAGCGTCGTCGAGGTGCTGCTCCCCCTGGAGCGCCTGCTCGAACTGGACGCCTGGCTGCGGACCACCACCGCGCAGGGTGAGGCGACCGCCCCGGGTGGCGAGCCGACCGACGGGGACGACCCGGGCCTCCCGGCAGACGGCGAAGCCGAGACCGACACCGACGACGAAGGCGAGACGGAAGCGTGACCGACACGTTCGAGATCCCGGCGCTCTTCGACACGGTCGCGCAGTGGCGCGCCGAGTCGATGCAGGTCGTCAACTGGGGTGGGTTCCACGGCCACCGGCAGGTCGAGCTGTCCGGCACGGCGACGCTCATCTCCGGCGCCTCGGGCACGGGCAAGTCCACGCTGATGGACGCCTACCTGGCCGTGATGATGCCGTCCGACGTGCCGTTCAACGGCGCCTCGAACGACGCCACCACCGGCCGCGCCCGCAGCGCCGACCAGCGCAACCTGCTCACGTACCTGCGCGGCAAGGTCGACACCCGGCGCGACCCGGATACCGGCAGCCTGCGCGACGTGAACCTGCGCGGCGACGACCAGACCACCTGGGGCGCGGCGGCGGTCACGTTCCGGAACGACGACGAGCGGCGCTTCACGGTGCTGCGTGCGTACATCGTGCCGAAGCGTGCCCGCGGGGTCGGCGACATCCAGATGACCATGGCGACGGTCGACGACACCTTCGACCTGCATCGGCTCGAGGAGTTCGTGCCGTCGCGGTTCCACCACCTCGAGCTGACCGGTCGCGTTCCGGGTCTCGTCATCCGCGACACCTACCAGGAGCTCGCGTACACGCTGCAGACGCGGCTGGGCATCGGTGACTCCGGCGGCGGCAACCGGGCGATGCGTCTGCTCGCCCGGATCCAGGCCGGCCAGCACCTGCCGACCGTCGACGCGCTGTACAAGTCGCTCGTGCTCGAGACCCCCGGCACGTACGAGGCGGCCGACCGGGCCCTCGCACACTTCTCCGCCCTCGACGAGGCGTACGAGGCGATGGACACCGAGGAGCGCAAGGTCCGCATCCTCTCCCCCATCACCGACCTGCACGACGAGATCTCGCGCGCGACCGAAGCCGCAGCGGCCCTGGACGGCATCGCGACCGGCGCCGAGGTGTCGCCGTTCGCGCACTGGACGGCCTCGCGGAAGCGCGACCTGCTCGACGCCGAGGTCTCGCGCAACGCCCGCGAACGCACGGCATCGGGCGCCGAGGTCGCCGCGGCCGAGGCCCGGCACGCCGCCGTCGAGATCGAGCTGCGCGACGCCGAGGCCCGGCTCCGCGACCAGGGCGGCAACGCGCTCGCCCAGCTCGAGGACCGCATCGAACGGCTCACCCGTGAGCGCGACGCCGTGGTCCGCACCCGTGCCACGTTCGACGAGCGCACCGCGGTGCTCGGCACGACCGTCGCGACCGAGGCCGACTTCACCGCCGCACAGCGCAGCTCCCACGAGTTCCTCGGGTCGTACACCGACGCGCGCACGGCCCTCGACGAGCGCCGCGACGCCCTGACCCGCGAGGAGTACCCGCTCCTCGACCGCGAACGGTCCCTGCGGCAGGAGCGCCAGTCGCTCGAGCACCGGCAGGGCGCCATGCCGCTGCCGATGCACGAGGCCCGGCTCGCGATGGCCCGCGCCGCCGGCATCGACCCGGCCGAACTGCCCTTCGTGGCGGAACTGCTCGACGTGCTGCCCGGCGAGGAGCGCTGGCGCACGGCCATCGAGTCCGTCCTGGCACCCGTCGCCCGCACGCTGCTCGTCGACCAGGACCGCCTCGGCGACTTCAGCGAGGCGATCGACGCACTGCGCCTGCCCGTCCGCGTGCAGTTCGAGGGTGTGCCGACCGGCCCGCACCTGGACCTCGACGGCGACCCGGCGATGGTGTCCGGCAAGCTCGCCATCAAGCCGTCGCCGTTCAGCACCTGGGTGCGCGAGCGGATCGAGTCCGACCGCACCGACGCCCGCTGTGTCGCCTCGGCGTCCGACCTCGGCGGTGGTGGCCGCCGGGTCACCGAGTCCGGGCAGCTCCGCGACGGTCGTCGTGGCGCGCACGGTGACCGCCGCCAGTCGAACGTCATCGGCTTCACGAACGAGGCCCGCGTCGCCGCGGTCGAGCAGGAGCTCGCCTCGATCGCGCAGGACCTCGCCACGCTCGAGGCCCGCCGCACCGACGTCGCGCAGGACCTCACGGCGCTCGACGTGCTCCGCGCCGCGCACCAGCACGTGGTCGACGCCACGTGGGCGGCCATCGACGTCGACGGGCTGGGGACGTCCCTCGCCCGGCTCGACGAGGAACGGCAGGCGCTGCTCGCCGCCGACGACGGCCTCCGGACGCTTCGGGCCTCGGTCGCCCGGCTCCGGAAGTCCCTCGACGAGGCTGCCGACCGTCGCTCCGCCGCACGACTGTCCGTCCAGCGGCTCGAGGAGCGCCACGCCGTGCTCGTCGACGGCCAGGACGCCGCCGCCGAGATCCTCGAGCGCTTCGAGTCCTCGCCCGGTTCGCTGCCGGACGACCAGCAGGCCCGCCTGCTCGAGGAGACCTTCGAGGAGATCGGCGCCCCGGACGGCGTCGACGGGTTCGACGACGCCACGCGACGGCTGAAGCGCCGGCTCGAGGAGCGGCTCACGCAGGCACTCGACGGTGCCGCAGCAGCCTCGACCTCGTTGACGCTGACGTTCCAGCGGTACCAGGACGCCTGGCCCGACCCGAACCTCGGCACCGGCGTCGCGTCGTACCCGGACTACCACGCGATCCTCGACCAGATCGTGGCGACCGGCCTGCACGCACGTCGGAGCGAGTGGCGCCGACGCCTGTCGCAGTGGAGCGGCGAGGACCTCGTCCCGCTCGCCGGCGCCTTCGACCGCGCCGTCGTCGAGATCGAGGAGCGCCTCGAGCCGGTCAACGAGATCCTGCGGGAGCTGCCGTTCGGCGCGAACCGGGACCGCCTGAAGATCCAGATCCGCCGGGTCACCCGCGAGGACGTCACCGCCTTCCGCCGCGAGCTCCGCGCCCTGTCGGCTTCGGTCGACACCGAGCTGACCGACGACGTGCTGGAGACCCGGTTCCGACGGCTCCGGCGCTTCATGGCGGTCATCCGGCCCGACCCCGACGCAGCCCGGGGCCGCACCACCCAGCGCGACGCGGTGCTCGACGTCCGCCGGCACATGGAGATCACGGCAGTCCGGTACGACACCGACGGCAACGACCTCGGCGTGTACTCGTCGCTCGGCGACAAGTCCGGTGGTGAGACGCAGGAGCTCGTGGCGTTCATCGTCGGCGCCGCGCTGCGCTACCAACTCGGTGACGAGACCCGTCCCCGGCCCCGGTTCGCGCCGGTGTTCCTCGACGAGGCGTTCATCAAGGCGGACTCGGAGTTCGCCGGCCGTGCGGTCACCGCGTGGCTCCGGCTCGGGTTCCAGCTCGTCGTGAGTGCGCCGCTCGACAAGGTCACTGCGCTCGAACCGTCGATGGAGCGGCTCCTGTCGATGCGCAAGCACCCTGAGACGGGCCACTCGTCCATCACGGAGATCGCCCGGCTGGAGCCGGCCGCCGTCTGACGCGGGCCGGGGTGAGTGGGCGCGCGTGTCGGCTGGTCAGGACACCCCGCTCAGGTCCGCCGAGCGGTCACGAACCGTCGGATGGCGGCGGCGCAGCCGCCAGTTCGTGACCACTCGACGCGGTGTCGGCGGGGTGTCCTGACCACCCGGCCGCGGCCTGGAGGCGACCGACGGCGGCCTGGAGGCGCGGTGCGGGCGCGCCACGGGCCTCCCGGCCGTCGTCCCGCCGGTCACAACACCCCGCTCACCTCCGCGCGCTGGTCACGAACCGTCGCCTGGCGGCGCCGCCGACGACAGTTCGTGACCGTTCGGCGCGCCGCGGGCGGGGTGTCCTGACCACCCGGCCGCGGCCTCGAGGCGACCGACGGCGGCCTAGAGGCGCGGTGCGGGCGCGCCACGGGCCTCCCGGCCGTCGTCCCGCCGGTCGCAACACCCCGCTCACCTCCGCCGAGGGGTCACGAACCGTCGGATGGAGGCCGCGCAGCGGACAGTTCGTGACCACTCGACGCGCCGCAGGCGGGGTGTCCTGACCACCCGGCCCGCGGCCTGGACGCGACCGTCGGCGGCCTGGAGGCGCGGTGCGGGCCCGCCACGGGCCTCCCGGCCGTTGCCCCGCCGGTCGCAACACCCCGCTCACCTCCGCCGAGCGGTCGCGAATCGTCGCCTGGCGGCGCCGCAGCCGACAGTTCGTGACCACTCGACGCGGTGTCGGCGGGGTGTCCTGACCACCCGGCGGCCGGGCCGTCAGCGTGTCGGAAGGTGCCGCACAGACGTTCCATGACCATGCGCCGCTACGGTGATGGCGTGTTCGGACGACGCCGCTCCCCCAGTCCCCGCCCCGACGACGCTCCCGGTCTCGGCATCGGTGCCCTCGTGCAGGTCATCGACACCGATCGGGGTGGCGAGCAGTGGGCCGACGAGCCGATCGGGGTGATCGTGGCTCCCGGCGGGAGTCAGATCGGCGGGACACAGCGCACGTGGACCGTCGCGTTCGAGGAGCCCGTGTACACGAAGGACGGCCGCGGCCCCTTCGAGCGCGCGACCGTCCTGAGTCGTCAGCTGGTGCCGGTCACGACCGACAGCGGCGAGTAGTCCGGGTCAGGGACTCAGTACTCCTCAGAGCTGCTCTTCATCATGGCCGCGACGGCCATGCAGCACCCGACGCCACCGAGGACGCCGACGCCGATGATGATCCCTGCGATGAGTTCGAGCATGGGTGGTGACTCCTTGGTTGCGTCGGCGTGTGGCTCCGCTCAGGTTACCGGATGCCGCGCATGAGCCGCAGCACCGGCTTGGCCAGGAGCAGCAGGACCACGCCCACCACGACGGCGACCAGACCGAGGATCGTGAAGTACGGGGCCTCGTTCGCCGGGTCGTAGTAGCGGGACAGCACCCCGGTGACGGCGGTGCCGAGCGACACCGACAGGAAGAACAACGCGACCATCTGCGTCTGGAACTTCGGCGGCGCGAGCTTCGTGGCGACGGACTGGCCGACGGGCGAGAGCAGCAGCTCGGCGAGCGTGAAGACCAGCAGGATGCCGACGAGCGCGAGCAGCGGTGTGCCGTTCTCGCCCGAGCCGGTGAACGGCAGGAAGAGCAGGAACGCGAGCCCCATGATCCCGGTGCCGAGGGCGAACTTCGTCGGGGTGGACGGCTGGCGGTCGCCGAGCTTGGTCCACAGCGCCGCGAAGACGCCGGACAGCACGATGATGAAGACCGGGTTGATCGACTGCACCCACGACACCGGCATCTCCCAGCCGAACAGCGAACGGTCGAGGCGCTCGTCGGAGTAGACCGTCACGACGGTGAACTGCTGCTGGTAGAGCGACCAGAACACGGCGCTGCCGATGAACAGCGGGATGAACGCGAAGACCCGAGACCGCTCGTCACGGGTGATGCCGCTCGACAGGATCACGACGAAGTAACCGATGGTGGCCAGCACGACGACCGCGACCACGACGGTGGGCAGGTTGCCGACGTTGAGCAGGCCGGTCAGCACGGCGACGACGATGACGACGAGCGCGACGACGACGCCGGCACCGATGAGCGGCAGGCGGCGGCGGTCGACGGGGTTCGCCACGTGGCGGACGACCTCGGGCAGCTTCCCCCGCCTGATCGCGTACTGCACCAGGCCCGCCGCCATGCCGACGGCGGCCAGGCCGAAGCCCCAGTGGAAGCCGAGCGAGCTCTGCAGCAGCCCGGTGAGCAGCGGTCCGAAGAACGCCCCGAGGTTCACGCCGAGGTAGTAGAGCGAGAAGCCGGCGTCGCGGCGCGGGTCCTCGCGGCTGTAGAGGCCGCCGACGATCGTGGTGGCGGTGGCCTTGAGCCCGCCGGAGCCCAGCGCGATGAGCACGAGGCCGACCCCGACCCCGGCCACCCCGGGGATGAGCGCGAGGGCGATGTGCCCGAGCATCACGACGATCGCGCTGCCGAACAGGGTCCGGTCCGCGCCGATCAGCCGGTCGGCGATCCACGCCCCGATGATCGTGAACAGGTAGACCGCGCCGCCGTAGGCACCCATGATGCCGGTGGCGATGCCCTTGTCGATCCCCAGGCCGCCCTGCGTGACCGTGTAGTACATGTAGATGAGGACGATGCCCTGCATCCCGTAGAACGAGAACCGCTCCCAGAGCTCCACGGCGAACGGTGTCGAGAGCTCGAACGGTTGCCCGAAGAAGGTGCGTCCGGGACGGCCTTCGCGGTCCGCGGGGGTGGTACGTGACATGGCGGCCAGTCTGCCCCTGGCCGGGTGGGCACGCCCAATCGTCGAAGACGGCTCATGTCTTTGGAGGGTTCCCACGACCTCGTGACGGCACCGACGACACGCGGTTGTGCGGCCCGCACGGCGTTCCCGCCACTGTCGGCACCGGTGTCTAGCGTGGACGGTGCAACACGGACACCGCAGTTCAGGAGGACTCCGCCCATGGTCGACACCGCACCCGCCCAGCGCACCACCCCCGCCAGCGGCAACGACACCGCGCCGGACGTCGACGCGCAGCACGCCGCGCCGAACGCCGACGCCGCCGGCGACCCGGCAGCGGGCACCCCGACCGCCGGAACGGACACCGACGTCCGCATCGACGTCGAGCTGGTGCAGGAGCTCCTGCTCGGACGCTGGGCCGAGGACCGCCGGATCTCCCGGCGCCTCGCGCTCGACCCCGCGATGCAGAAGATCGAGGGCCAGCCGATCCCCGAGCACCGGGCACGCGTGCTCGAGCAGCTCCGGACCCTGGTCGACGCCGGTGCGATCCAGCGCCCCTACCCCGTCGAGTTCGGCGGCCAGAGCAACCACGGCGGCAACCTGGCCGCGTTCGAGGAGCTCGTCGTCGCCGACCCGTCGATGCAGATCAAGGCCGGGGTGCAGTGGGGGCTGTTCGGGTCCGCCGTGCACCACCTGGGCACCGAGGCGAACCACCGCGAGTTCCTGCCGGGCATCGTCTCGTTCGAGGTCCCCGGCTGCTTCGCGATGACCGAGACCGGCCACGGCTCGGACGTGCAGAGCATCGCCACGACGGCCACGTACGACCCCGCGACCGAGGAGTTCGAGATCCACACGCCGTTCCGCGGTGCGTGGAAGGACTACATCGGCAACGCTGCCCTGCACGGGCACGCCGCCGTCGTGTTCGCGAAGCTCGTGACCGCCGGTGTCGACCACGGCGTGCACGCGTTCTACGTCCCGCTCCGCGACCCCGAGGGCGCGTTCCTGCCCGGCGTGAGCGGTGAGGACGACGGCCCCAAGGGCGGCCTGAACGGCATCGACAACGGCCGGCTCGCGTTCGACCACGTCCGGGTCCCCCGCACGAACCTGCTGAACCGCTACGGCGACGTCGCCGCGGACGGCACCTACTCGTCACCGATCGCCTCGCCCGGCCGCCGGTTCTTCACGATGCTCGGCACCCTGGTGCAGGGCCGGGTGTCGCTCGACGGCGCCGCGGTCGTCGCCCAGAAGATCGCGCTGCAGATCGCGCTCACCTACGCGATGCAGCGCCGGCAGTTCCCCACCGGTGACGGCACCGAGGGCGTGCTGCTCGACTACGGCCGGCACCAGCGCCGTCTCATCCCGCGCCTGGCGACGGTGTTCGCACAGTCGTTTGCGCACGAGAAGCTCCTGCGCACCTTCGACGACGTCTTCAGCGGGCGCGAGGACACCCCGGAGCGCCGGGAGGACCTGGAGACCCAGGCCGCGGCGTTCAAGTCGATGTCGACGTGGTCGGCGCTCGACACCCTGCAGGAGGCCCGCGAGGCCTGCGGCGGTGCCGGGTTCCTCGCCGAGAACCGTCTGACCGGGCTCCGCGCCGACCTCGACGTCTACGTGACGTTCGAGGGCGACAACACCGTGCTGCTGCAGCTCGTCGGCAAGCGCCTGCTCACCGAGTTCCGTGCGAAGGCCCCGAAGGACCCGGCGTCCACCGCGAAGTTCGTGGCGGCCGTCGCGGCGTCGAAGCTGGCCGACGCCTCCGGCATCCGTCGCCTCGGCCAGACCGTGGCCGACCGCGGGTCCCTGGCCGCCAGCGTCGCCGACCTGCAGGACCCCCGAACGCAGCGCGAACTGCTCGCCGGTCGGGTCGACACCATGGTCGCCGAGATCGGCATGCGTCTGGCGTCGGCCGGCAAGGACCGAGCCCGCGCCGCCCGACTGCTGAACCGCTCGCAGCACGAGCTCATCGAGGCGTCGAAGGCGCACGCCGAGCTCATGCAGTGGGACGCCTTCACCGAGGCGCTCGACGAGGTCACCGAGGGCGACACCCGACGCGTGCTGGTGTGGCTGCGCGACCTGTTCGCGCTCGGCCTGCTCGAGCAGCACCTGGACTGGTACCTGCTGCACGGCCGACTGTCGGCGCAGCGTGCCCGTGCGGTGTCGGCGTACATCGACCGGCTCGTCGCCCGGGTCCGGCCCATCGTGCCGCAGCTGATCGAGACCTTCGGCTACGAGCCCGGTCACGTCCGGGCGCCGATCGCGCTCGGTGCCGAGCAGGCCCGACAGGAGGAGGCACGCGCGTGGTTCGCCGCCGAGGCCGCCGCCGGTCGTCTGCCCGAACAGGAGAAGAAGCCCCGTCCGTGACGGACACGCGGCCGCGCCCGTGACGGACGTGCAGCCACGTCCGTGACGGGCGTGCAGCCGCGCCCGTGACGGGCGTGGCCGTGTCGGCCGCTAGGAGTCGGTCGGCTCCGGCGGAGCCTGGCCGCCCGCGGCAGCCCCACCGCGGGCCCCGAGCGCCGCGCGCAGCTGCGCCTCGGCGTCGTCACCGGCAGCGGCGGCCTCGGCGTTCGCCTCGGCGACCGCACGCACGACCTCTTCGCGCTGGATCTTCACGCCGCGCGGGGCGTCGATGCCGATCCGGACGCCGTCGCCCCGGGAGTCGAGCACCGTGATGACGATGTCGTCGCCGACGAGGATCCGCTCGCCGACCTTCCGCGTGAGTACCAGCACCCGTTCAGCCTAGCGACACGACGGGGAGCCCCAGCAGGTCCACCGACCCGGGCGTGGCGGTCTCCCCCGCACCGATCGCCACGACGCCGACCACGGGCAGTCGCGAGGCCACCGCGGACACCATCGCGGCCGAGTCCGCGGGCTTCCGCCCGACGTCGACCACGACCCACACCTGGTCGGCCTGCAGCGCGTCGCCGGTCGCCCGGTCGTCCCACGCGGCGACGGCGAGCACGGCGTGCCCGTCGCGGACACCGTCGGCCCGCGCCAGGATCGCCGCACGGCGGTCGGCGGCGTCCGTCGGCCGGAGCGCGTGCCGCACCGCGAAGAGCCCGGCGGCCGCGTCGACGTCGTTCGGCCGCCCGACCAGGAGCACCAGGTCACCGACCGCGGACCGCACAGCCGGGGCGGTGGGCCGGCCCACCGGTGCCGGCGAGGGCGCGTCGAGGACGTGGGACGGGCCTCCCGACCGGGTCTCGACGACCGGCTGCGCGACGGCCACCGCCTGCGCGTCCGCCACCGTCTGCGCGTCGACGGCGGCCTGGAGGCGCGGGTCGACCCCGGTGGGCGCGCCCGGCTCGGACGGCGCACGCGTCGGGCGCGGGGCGCTCGGCGTGATCCCGTCCGCCTGGAACCCGTCGAGCAACGACGCGAAGGCGTCGGCCCGCGTCGCCCTGGTGCCGTCGGTGCCGGCGATGCGTGCCTCGGCTGCCTCGGCGTCGGCGAGCAGCGCGGCGATGCCGACGCGCTGCACGGGCGAGTCGGCGATGACGACCCGGGCGGTGGGCTGGTCCCCCGGTTCCGGCACCTCGACGGTGGCCTCGACGTGCGCCTTGCGGAACAGCCCGCCGAAACCCGGCGTGGTCACGCGTTCGGCCGCGACAATCCGCGCACCCGCGCCGAACTCGGTCCGGACCGCGTCGCGGAGGGACTCGAGCGTGGCGCCGCTACGCTGCAATCGGGTCGGCGGCACGGACCACTCCCACGGTCTCGATGGTGGAGCCCGCGGCGGTGGCCTCCTGGTACGACAGCACCGGGAGCCCGTTCGACTGGGCGGCGACCATGCGGTGCACGGCCGGGCGGAGCTGCGGGGCGCAGACCAGGACGGCAGAGAGCCCCTGGTCCTCCACGGAGCGCACGGCGTCGCGGACGGAGCCCAGGACCTGCTCGATGCGGTGCGCGTCGAGCACGATCTGGCTGCCCTGCTCGGACGGCCGGAGCCCCTCGAGCATCGACTGCTCGAGCATCGGGTCGATCATGATGACGCGCAGCGTGCCGGCGTCGGTGTGCCGGGCGGCGAGGGCCGGTCCGAGGGCCGCACGGGCGGACTCGACGAGCCCCTCGGGGTCGGTCGACACCTTGGCGCGGAGCGTGAGGGCCTCGCAGATCCGGCCGAGGTCGTTGATCGGCACGCGCTCGGCGAGCAGGCCCTGCAGCACCCGCTGCAGCTCGGCCATCGAGAGCATGCCGGGGACGAGTTCCTCGACCGCGGCGGGGTTGACCTGCTTGACGCCCTCGGTCAGGACCTTGACGTCCTCGCGGGTGAGCAGGCGCGCGGCGTTGTCGCCGATGACCGCCTGCAGGTGGGTGACGAGCACCGAGACCCGGTCGATCACGGTCGCGCCGGTCATCTCGGCGGCGTGCCGCAGCTCGGCGGGCACCCACTTGCCGGTCAGGCCGAACACCGGCTCGACGGTCGAGGTGCCGGGCAGGCCGTCCAGGTGGTCGCCGAGCGCCAGGACGCTGCGGGCGGGCGCGGTGCCACGACCGGCTTCGACGCCGGCGATCCGGATGGCGTACGTCGACGGCGGCAGGTCGATCGAGTCGCGGGTGCGGACCGGCGGGACGACGATCCCCATGTCGATCGCGATCTTGCGGCGGAGGGCACGCACCCGGCCGAGCAGGTCGTCGGAGGCGCCGGAGACCATGTCGACCAGGTCGGGGGCGAGCAGGATCTCGAGGGCGTGCACGCGCATCTGCTCGAGCAGGTCCTCCGGGGTGTCGCCGGTCGGTGCCGCCGCCGCGAGTGCCTGCTGCTGGGCGGCATCGGCCTCGGCCCGGGCGGCGTTCCGGCCGATGCGCCAGCCCGTGAAGAGCAGGGTCGCGCCGACGAGCAGGAAGGGCAGGATCGGCATGCCCGGGATGAACCCCATCGCGATCGCGGCGACGCCGGCGATCATCAGGGCGTTCCGCGACTGCGACAGCTGGGTCGCGGCCGAGGACCCCATCTCGGACTCGGCGCCGGACCGGGTGACGATCATGCCCGTCGACACCGCCATCAACAGCGCCGGGATCTGCGTGACCAGGCCGTCGCCGATCGTCAGGATGCCGTACTTCGACAGGGCGTCGGTGGCGGACAGTCCGTTCTGCAGCATGCCGATGGCGATGCCACCGATCAGGTTGATGATGATGATCAGGATGCCGGCGATCGCGTCACCCTTGACGAACTTCGACGCACCGTCCATCGCGCCGTAGAAGTCGGCCTCGGCGGACACCGCGGCGCGGCGCTCCTTGGCTTCCTGGTCGGTGATCAGCCCGGCGTTCAGGTCGGCGTCGATCGCCATCTGCTTGCCCGGCATCGCGTCGAGGGTGAAGCGTGCCCCGACCTCGGCGACGCGCTCGGCACCCTTCGTCACCACGACGAACTGGATGACGATGAGGATCAGGAAGATGACCGCGCCGATGATGATCGACCCGGAGACGGCGACGTGGCCGAACGCCTGGATGACGTCACCGGCGAACCCCTCGCCGAGCACCAGCCGGGTGGATGCGACGTTCAGGCCGAGCCGGAACAGCGTCGCGACGAGCAGCAGGGACGGGAACACCGAGAAGTCGAGCGGCTTCTTCACGAACAGCGTCGTGAGCAGGATCACCAGCGCCAGCAGGATGTTGATGATGATCAGGAAGTCGAGCAGGAACGACGGCACCGGCAGGATCAGCAGCAGGATGATGCCGACGATGAACACCGGGACGACGAGCTTCGGCAGGTCCTTGCGGTTCATGCGGGGAGTCCTTCGGTCTGGTTCTCTGCGGTGCGCGGTGTGCGGAGCCTGCGGGGGCGGAGGTCCCCGGTCAGGGTGGCGGGGTCGATGACGCTCGCGACCTCGTCCGGGGTGGTCGGCCGCGGCGGCGCATGCGTGCCGGCCGCGGTGCCGCGCGCCTTGAGCGCCATCACGAAGGACAGGACGCGGGCCACGGGCGTGTACAGGTCGACGGGGATCTCGTGCCCGAGCTCGCACGTGGCGTGCAGTGCCCGGGTGAGCGGGACGTCGCGGACGATCGGCACCCGCTCTTCCTCGGCACGGGCGCGGATCACGTCGGCGACCGGGCCGGCCCCCTTCGCCACCACCCGGGGCGCGGACTTCCCCGGCTCGTACTTGATCGCGACGGCGTAGTGGGTCGGGTTCGTCATCACGACGTCCGCGGTGCCGATGGCCTGGATCATCCGGTTGCGGCTCATCGCGAGCTGACGGGAGCGGCGCTGCGACTTCACCAGCGGGTCGCCGTCGCTCCGCTTGTTCTCGTCCTTGACCTCGCGCTTGGTCATCATCGTGCGCTTCCGGTTGCGGCGGATCACCACGAACACGTCGAGGGCTGCGAGGACGAGCCCGGCGACGATCGCGGCGCGCAGCAGGGTGCCGGACCCGGCGGCGGCGGCCTCGAGCACGGCCGACAGCGGCAGCGAGCCGCTCGTCATCAGGACCGGCATGAGCCCCTGCACCGCGAACCAGAGGACGAGCCCGACGACGGCGGTCTTCAGCAGCGCCTTCGCGCCGTTCCAGAGCGCCTGGGTGCCGAACACGCGCTTCAGTCCGGCGATCGGATCGAAGTGGTCGGGCTGCGGCGTCATCTTGCGGAAGTGCACCCCGCCCTGGGTGACGGCGGCGGCGAGCACCGCGACCGCGACGACCGCGAGCATCGGGCCGAGGGTCGCACCCATCGAACCGAGGGCATCGGCGAGCAGGGCCTGCACGGCACCGAGCTCGGGGTCCTCGATGACGCGCTGCACGGCGAGGAGCTGGTCCTGTCCGGCGGCCGCGGCGTTGCCGATCGCGGCCGGGATCATGAGCGCCGCGACGGCGATCCCGATCCACGCGCCGAGGTCCTGCGAGCGACCGATCTGGCCCTTCTCGTGGACCTCGCGCATCCGCTGCTGGGTTGCCTGTTCGGAACGTTCTCCGCTGTCGGACACGTCGTCACCCCCGTCCCGTGATCGCCTCGACGGCGTCGCCGGTCAGCGACGACACCACCGAGGGCAGGGCCATGAAGAGCGCGCCGGCGAACAGGACGGTCAGGCCGATCTTGATCGGGAAGCCCATCTGGAACGCGTTGAGCGCCGGTGCAACCCGGGTCAGCAGCCCGAGTCCCACGTCGGCCAGGAAGAGCACGACGACGAGCGGGCCGGCGATCTGCAGGGTGGCGAGGAACATCTGTGACATCGCGGTCACGAGCATCGACGCGAGCCCGTCCACCGCGAATGTGCCGGTGAGCGGCACGGCGTCGAATGACCGCACCAGGCCGCCGACGATGAGCTGGTAGCCGCCCGAGGTGAAGAGCAGCGCGAGGGCGGTCATCTGGAACAGGCGGGTGAACTGGGCGCCGTTGACCTGGGACTGCGGGTCGAACGCCTGCGCGAGCGTGAACCCGCCGAACAGGTCGATGAGCGCACCCGCCGACTGCACTGCGGCGAACACCAGGAACACCAGGAACCCGAGCGAGAGCCCGACGACGAGCTGGGTGAGCAGGGCCAGCAGGAACGGGCCGGTCGCGAGCTGCTCGTAGCCGACGGCGACGCGCGGGGCAACGCCGATGGCGAGCCCCAGCCCGAGGATCACCTTGACCGTGCCGGGGAACGCCCGGTACGAGAACGGCGGCGCGATGACGAAGAACGCGACGAGCCGCACGCCGGCGAGCATGGTCGCCTCCAGACGGTCGGCGTCGATGCTGAGCTCCATCAGCCGGCCCCGAGCAGCTTCGGGATCATGTCGAAGGCGACGTGCGTGAACGCGATCATCTCCGAGATCATCCAGTTGCCGCAGACCACCAGGGCGATCGCGACGGCGACGGCCTTCGGCACGAACGAGAGCGTGACCTCCTGGATCTGCGTCACCGACTGGAACAGCGAGATCGCGAAGCCGACGACGAGCGAGGTGATGAGCACCGGCGCGGCGAGCTTGCCGGACACCAGGAGCGCCTGGAGCACGAGGTCGATGACGGCCTGCTGGTTCATGCGTGCCCCCTAGACAACGTGGTAGCTCTCGATGAGCGACGTGATGATGAGGCCCCAGCCGTCGACCAGCACGAAGAGCAGGATCTTGAACGGCAGCGAGATCATGACCGGCGGGAGCATCATCATGCCCATCGACATCAGCGCCGCGGAGACGACGAGGTCGATCACCAGGAACGGGATGAAGATGACGAACCCGATGATGAACGCGCTGCGGAGCTCCGAGATGATGAACGCCGGGATCACGGTTGTCATCGGCACGTCCGCCATCGACTTCGGGTTGTCGAGCCCGGCGGCACGGGTGATCAGGGCGACGTCCTCGTCGCGGGTCTGGTGGAGCATGAAGGTCCGGAGCGGCTTCGTGCCGATCTCGACGGCCTGGTTGAAGTCGAGGTGGCCGGCCAGGTAGGGCTGCAGGGCGTCGTCGTTGATGTGCCCGAGCACCGGGGCCATCACGAACAGCGACAGGAACAGTGCCAGTCCGGCGATCACCTGGTTCGGCGGGATCGACTGCAGCCCGAGCGCGTTCCGGGTCATCGCGAGCACGACGAAGATCTTCGTGAACGACGTCATCATGAGCATCAGCGCCGGCGCGACGCTCAGGAGCGTGATGCCGATGAGCGTCACCACGGCGGACGACGGCGTACCGTCCGGGCCGTTCACGCTGACGCTGAAGTCACCGGTCGCGGGGGCGGTCGGGGTCGCCGGGGCGGTGGGTTCGACGACACCGGCGGCGTGCGCACCGGTCGTCGTGAGCATCAGGAACCCGGCCACGACCGCCAGGCCGAGCAGGACGAGGGCGACGAGTCGACCCGACCGTGCCAGCCGGTGCGGCCCTGCCGCCCTCACCCGGCCCGCCGGTTCCGCAGCGCGGCCGCGGCCTGGCGCCAGGTGTCGACCGACAGGATCGAGCCCTGCAGCTGCTGGGCGCTCGGCACGGCGCGCTGCGGGCGACGGTTGCGCGGGCGCATCGGCAGCGGCGCGACGGCGCCGGTCGCGTCGGTCGCCCGGGTCACGTCGTCCGTGCCTGCCGGGAGGCCCGTGGTGGCGTCCGACTGCTGCGCGAGTTCCCGACCGAACGCGTCGGCCGACGGGGCGGGACGCACCGGCAGCGCCACCGGTCCGGTCACGATGGTGAGTTCCGGCGCGGGCGCCTGCCCGCTGGTGAGCAGGTTGACCCCGTGCTCGGACACCCCGAGGACGAGCCGCTCCCCCTCGACGTCGACCACGACGACGCTCGCCTTGCCACCGATGCCCTGCCGACCGACGACCTCGACGGTCGCGGCGCGACGGCCCGACGGCTTGCCCGAGAAGCGCTTGCGGCTCGCGCGGTGCAGCACCCACATGAGGGCGAGCACGACGCCGAGCGAGAGCGCGACGCGGAGGGTGACGACGAGGGTGTCCACGTGCGGGTCTCAGACGCTCTCGGCGACGTCGAGGATGCGGGTGATCCGGACCGCGTAGTCCTGGTCGACGACGACGACCTCGCCGTGCGCGATGAGGCGGCCGTTCAGCAGGACGTCGGCGGGGGCGCCGGCACTGCGGTCGAGCTCGACGACGGCGCCGGGCTCCATGCCGAGCACGTCGCGGACCGACATCCGGGTGCGGCCGATCTCGACCGTCAGGGTCATCTCGACGTTGTTGATCCGGCCGAGGTTGCCGGCGGGCAGGTTCGCCACGACGGGCGCGGACACCGTGCCGTTCTCGCGGATCCGGATGCCGAACCACCCGGCGGGCAGGCCACCGGCGGTGAGTTCGAACACGACGGTGTCCGGGTCGGCCAGCAGTGACGCGGCCGACTCGCGGTGCGCCTCGCCGAGCACCCCGACGCCGAGGACCCCGGCCGCGGCCTCGAGCGACGGACGCAGCACGTCGGTGACGGCCACGATGCCGTGGTCGGTGCCTCCGGCGGCCGTGATCGACTCGAGGTCGGTGAGCACGAGCGCCAGGTCGGCCGACAGGCCGCCGACGAACGAGGCGACCACGGCGTCCGTCGCCGCGTCGAGCACGACCGGTGTCGCGCCTCCAGGCAGGAGCACCGCGGTCAAGGGGGCGGCCGTCGGGAGCTGCGCCGCGAGCGACTCGGCCGCTGCGGTGTGGAGGGTGGTCGTTTCGGTCATCAGTGCTGCTCCGTGCTCGTGGTGGTGACGACGATGCCGGCGAGGCGCGAGCCGTTCGCGCCGACCGCGGCGGTGCCGACGGGTTCGCCGTCGACCGCGATGGTGAGGGGCCGGTGCTGCGGGTGCGGCAGCGGCAGGACGTCGCCGACGGCGAGCCGCAGGACCTGCGTCGGCAGGACCGCGGCCGGGGCGAAGCGCAGGCTGACGCCCACGGGCACGCTCTCGAGCTGCGCGTCCAGCAGGGCTCGTGCGTCGGCCGGCGACACGTGCGCTGCGGTCTCGCCGAGCTGCGGCAGGACGGCCTCGGCCGGCAGGGCCAGCGTGCCGGGGGCGATGCGGTCGCCGACCCGGATCGAGAACGAGGCGACGATCATCAGGTCGCCCTTCTGCGCGGCCTGGGCGAACTGGCTGTTGAACTGGAACCCGCCGACCGCGACGTCCTGCGCGAGCAGCCCGCCGAACGAGTAGCGGAGGTCGTCGAGGGCGTCCTCGACGATCTTGCGGACCAGGGCCTGCTCGATGGGCGTGAAGGTGCGGTCCGGCGTCGGCAGCGGCTTCGAGGCGCCCAGCGCGTGCGACACCCACGTCAGCGCGGCGTCGAGCGGGACCTGCAGCACGCCCTTCGGGGTCAGGCCGGTGATCGGCAGCAGCACCATGCCGGTGAGCGCGGGCAGCGACGCGGCGTACTCGTCGTACGTCGTCATCTCCACCTGCTCGCAGGTGACCTGGCTGACCGCACGGACCTTCGCCGTCAGCTGCGTGCCCCACTGGCGCGCGAACGTCTCGAAGGCGAGCTCGAGGACCCGGGCGTGCTCACGGGCCAGCGTCGACGGGCGCGCGAAGTCGTACACCTCGGGCGCTGGCAGGGTCTCGGTCACGGGTGCGTCTATCGGTCACCTGTGGGGCACCCGTCAGTGCTGTACCCCGTAGTGGGGCGGTGGCGTCAGCGCTGGTGCGCTCCGCGCGCTGCGGGTCTCAGCCCTGCTGCGCTCCGTCCTGTGCCTTCGCCAGCGCCGGCATGAGGGCGCTGACGTCCTGGTCGGCGTTCGACAGGACCACGATGTCGACCCGGCGGTTCAGGGCGAGGTCCCGGTCCGTGCCGCCCTTCGCCAGTGGCCGGCTCGACCCGAACCCGACGCTCTGCACGTGCTCGCCGGGCATCCCGCCCCGCTCGACCAGGTCGCGCAGGACCCCGGTCGCCCGCGCCGCGCTGAGCTCCCAGTTGGTCGCGTACGGCGCCGTCGAGTTCCGCTGGTCGGCGTGCCCCTCGACGCTGACGTCGTGGTCGGAGGTCTTCAGCACCGGCGCGATGGCGTCCATGATCGACCGCGCCTGGTCGGACAGGTCCGCGCTGTTCGTGCCGAAGTACGTCTCGCTGCCGATCAACCGGACGATCAGGCCGCGGGCGTCCACGGTGAACTGGACGTTCTCGCTCTGGCCCGCCTTCGCCAGGTTGTGCTGGATCGCACGCTCGAGCTTCGTCAGGTCGTCGAGCTCGCGCTTCGCCTCGGCGAGGTCCTGCTTCGTCGCCGTCGTCGGCACCACCGTCGACGCGGGGTCGACGTTGGTGTCCTTCGTGCCCGACGAGGCGGTCGAGTGGTCGGCCTGGGACTTGTCCGTCGAGTAGCCGGAGCCGTCCTCGACCTGGTCCTTCGTCACGACGGTGCCGCTCGCGGTGTCGATCTTCTGCGAGTCGACCTCGCCGAAGCCGGTGGCGAGCGACTGCTTCAGCTGGATGTACTTCTCCTGATCGACGGTGGACATCGCGAAGAGCACGAGGAACATGCACATCAGCACCGTGATCATGTCCATGTAGGACGCCATCCAGCGCTCGTCGGGGTGCTCGGCCTCGTCGTGGGACTTCTTCGCGCGACCGCGGCCGCGGCCCCGGGGGTTGGCGCTCACGGTCAGGCCGCCAGCTGCTGGTCGTCGGCCGCGTCGGCCTTCTTGCCCGCCTTGCCGGCCTTGCCACCCGTGTCGGCGCGGGCGGCGGGCGGGACCATGGCCTTCAGCCGCTCACCGAGCAGACGGGGCTGGCTGCCGGCCTGCACCGCGAGCAGCCCCTCCATCAGGAGCGTCTGGCGGTCCGACTCGAGCTGGGCGAGCTTGCGGAGCTTGCCGCCGATCGGCAGCCACATGAAGTTCGCGGTCAGCAGGCCCCACAGGGTGGCGACGAACGCGCTGGCGATCAGCGGTCCGAGCTCGTCGGGCTTGCCGAGGTTCGCGAGCACGTGGGTCAGCGAGACCACGGTGCCGATGATGCCGACGGTCGGGGCGAAGCCGCCGAGGCCCATGAAGAACGCGCTCGCGCTCCGGGTCGGGGCCGCGTTCGACTCGATCTCGTCCTCGAGCAGGATCCGCAGCTCGTCGCCGTCGGTGCCGTCCGCGATGTTCTGCAGCGCCTTCTTCATGAACGGGTCGTCGTGCTTGTCGGCCTCCTGCTCGAGGGCGAGCAGGCCGTTCGCGCGGGCGGTCTCGGCGAGCCCGACGACGTCGTCGATGACCGACGCCGGCGGGGTGACCTTGCCGGTGAACGCCTTCGGGACCGCCTTGAAGCTGGCGATCGCGTCCTTCAGCGTGGTGCTCGCGATGCCGCAGCCGATGGTGGCACCGAACACGAGCAGCATCGGGGCGGGCAGGAAGAGTCCACCGAGCTCGACGTGCTCCATCTGGACCATGCCGAACAGGGCGCCGAAGGCGAGCAGGATGCCGACGATCGTTGCGATGTCCACGTCAACGACCCCCGTCCAGCGCGCGACCGTGCTGCGTGGAGCGGAGCGCGGCGACCGGGGCGAGCGTCGGCTGCGGGCCGGTGTTCGTGCGGGGGGCCTGGTCGGTGCCGTAGGCCATGCCGACGATGCGTGCGCGGTACGCGGCGATCAGGTCGATGACGTCGGCCATCGACTCCCGCACGATGTACTTCGCGCCGTCGACCATGATGAGCGTCGTGTCCGGCGTCTCCTGGATGCGCTCCACGAGATCGGGGTTCACAGCGAATCCGCTGCCGTTCAGTCGTGTGACGACGATCATGGCCCGTCCTGGTTCTCGATCGTCCCGCCGCCGTCCGTGGGGCGGGATGCGGGCCCGTCCGTGGGCCTGCACGGAGGACTATCGGCGGTTACGACGGGTGCGTTAGCGACGCGTTCGGGCCGTCTCAGCTGATCCCCAGGAAATCGCTGCATCCGATCGGGGTGCTCCGGCGGTAGTGGGGGTACGACGTCGAGGACGACGTCGTCCGCACCGGCCCGGACAGGCCCGAAGGAGACACGTCATGCGCAAGACACTCGCCACCGGCCTCAGCGCCGGTGTCCTGTTCGCCGCCGCTGCGGCCGTACTGCCCGCGACCGCTGCGACCGCCGCCACCGGCGAGGCGACGCTCTCGGTCCTCCACGCCGTGCCGGACGTCACCGTCGACGTCTACCTCGACGGCGAACGTGCCATCGACGACTTCACCCCGGGCACCCTCGCCGGCCCCATGATGGTGCCGGCCGGTGCGCACCAGCTCGCGATCACCGCCTCGGACGCCACCGATGCGACGAAGCCGATCATCGGCCCGGCGGACGTCTCGTTCGACGCCGGGGGCAACTACACCGCCGTCGCCCACGACGCCACGGACGGGTCGCCGACCGCCACGGTGTTCACCAACGACACCTCGGCCGTCGCGGCCGGCCAGGGACGCCTGGTCGTCCGGCACGTCGCCGCCGCACCGGCCGTCGACGTCCTCGCCGGTGGGAAGGCCGTCGTGCCGAACCTGTCGAACCCCGACGAGCAGGCACTCGAGCTGCCGGCCGGCACCGTGTCGGCGACCGTCGCCGCCACCGGGACCACCGACCCCGTGATCGGCCCGGCGGACGTCGCGGTCACCGCGGGCTCGTCGACCATCGTCTACGCCTGGGGCAGCCTGGACGACGACAACCTCGCCCTCGCCACGCAGACGATCGCAGACCTCGGTGGCACGCCGAACGGCGTCCCCGCCGGGAACGCCGGTCTCGTGGCCACGAACGACCAGGACCCCCTGCCCCTGGTCGGCGCAGCGGCGGCCGCACTGGCCGCCGCTGCCGCGATCGGGGCCGTGGTGCTCCGCCGCCGGCACACAGCGACCCGCCGCTGAACGTGCCACGCCCCGTGCGGTCCGCCACGGTGACGCTCGTCGTCGCCGTGGCGGCCGCCGCCCTGACCGGGTGCTCGTCGGCCGGGACCACCCCCGGCGGGCAGCCGTCCGTCCTGACGACCACCACCCCCACACCGGTCCCGTCGGCGTTCTCGACCGAGGTGCCGCAGCAGGCCGCCACGATCCCCCCGGTCCGGGACGCCCCCGCCCCGACCACCATCACCGTCGACCACGCCGGCATCAGCGCGCCGGTCCGGCCGGAGGGGGTCGACGAGGACGGCGCGATGGCGCTCCCGCCCGACCCGGCCACCGCGGGCTGGTACCGGTTCGGTGCCGCACCGTCGTCCACCGAGGGCACCGTCGTCATCGCGGCCCACGTCGACGCGGTCGGCTACGGCATCGGTCCGTTCTCCCGCCTCGGCGACGCCCCGTCCGGCACCCGGGTCACCCTGACCGACGCGGACGGTGCCGAGACCGCGTGGCGGATCGACTCCGTCAGCATGCTCGAGAAGCAGGGACTCCCCTGGGGTGAGGTGTTCCGTCACGACGGGCCCCGACGGCTCGTCCTGGTGACCTGCGGCGGGACGTTCGACGCAGCCACCGGACACTACGAGAGCAACCTCGTCGTGACCGCGGTCCCGGCCTGACCGTGGCGACGATCCGCCCCCTACGATCGGATCGTGGTCGACGACGACCGCGCCAGCGACAGGAAGACGTGACGACCATCCTCCCGGACGACAGCGAGCTCTCGGACGCGTTCCGCGCCGGGGGCGAGCACGCCCTGCGAGCCGTCTACGAGCGGTGGTCGTCACTCGTGTACTCGCTGGCCCTGCGCGCCCTGGCCGACCCGGCCGCCGCGGAGGACGTCACGCAGCAGGTCTTCGTGAAGGCCTGGCAGCGCAGCACGAGCTACGACCCCGGCCGCGCCCCGCTCGGCGCGTGGCTGGTCGGCATCACCCGGAACTGCATCGCCGACGCGCAGAACGAGCGCCGACGGCACGCCAGCGCCGCCGACCCGGACGTGGTCGAGGAGACCACCCCGGCGCCGGAGCCGGCCTTCGACCTGGCCGAACGCGCACTCGTCGCCGGCGAGCTCGAGCGGCTCGACGAGGTCCCACGGCGCGTGATGCGACTGGCGTTCTACGACGACCTCAGCCATCGTGAGATCGCCGAACGGCTCGAACTGCCGCTGGGCACCGTCAAGAGCCACATCCACCGAAGTCTGGCTCGGCTCCGAACACGTCTGGAGGTGATCGAATGAAGCACGTCGACGACGAGACGCTGGCGATGCTCGCGGTCTCCGACCAGGTCGCGACCGACGACGTCGCCGAGCACCTGGCGTCCTGCGACCGGTGCCGCGACGAGGTGGCCGCGCTGCAGCGGGTCGCCGCGGTGACCCGGGCGTCCGAGGACGTCACGCTGGCCGCGCCCCCGGAGCACGTGTGGGACCGGATCGCGGCCGAGATCGCCCGGACGCCGCAGCAGGCCGCGGCGCCGGCGACCGAACCCGGACGAGCGGCCGAACGCGCGTCCGTCGCGACACCGTCCGACGCGCAGCACCACGCCGTGGCACGCCGATCCCGTCCGCGTCGTCGCCGTGTCCTGGCGCTGGTGATCGCCGGCGTCGGTGTCCTCGCCGTCGTCCTCGGCATCGGTGTGGCGTCGGGGGTCGTCCCCGGACTCCCCCGCGGCGACACCGAGACCGTCATGGCGAACACCGAGCTCGCAGCGCTGCCCGGTTGGTCGGGGACGACCGGCCGCGCCGAACTCGAACGTGACCAGGACGGCCGGGTGACCCTGCTCGTCGACCTGCACGGAGAGCGCGGTCGCTCCGGCACCGGTCCGCTGCGCGAAGTCTGGATGATGCGGTCGGACCTCGGCGGACTGGTGAGCGTCGGCTACCTCGACGGCGACCAGGGCCGCTTCACGGTGCCCGACGGCGTCGACACCGCGGAGTTCCCGGTCGTGGACGTCTCGGCCGAGGCCGACGACGGTGATCCGGCGCACTCCGGTGACTCCATTGTCCGGGGCACCCTGACCGACCCCTGATCGGTGCGGGGCGCTGGTGTCCGCGAGCGGGACAACGGTGCGCGCGGCCACGCGGAATCGTACGGGTGGGACTGCTCAACAGACGGCGTTGATTGGTGCCCCGCCTGTCGTGCAGCGCAGGCAGCACTCGACTCCTAGACCGCCGGCTCGGTCAATCGTGCCGTCGCTCGTCCTGCACCAGCCCGATCAGCGCGAGGGTACGCAGCAGCGCAGCCTCGGCTCAGAACCCGCTCGCGGAGTGATCGAGGAGGTTCAACTGCTTGATCGCCTGGCGACGCTCAGCGGCGAGCTCGTCGACAGTGAGCCACTGCAGCGCCTCGGTCCCTGGATGGGGACAGCGCACTCCTCTGGCCCCGGCGGATAGAGCCGGGACTAGGGAGAAACACCTCCCCGGCTCGACCCGTACCTGCGTGCCGACGACGTGTCGATAGGCGATCTGCTAGCGCATGTGCTGTCGGCGCCTCCTGGCAGCATGAGTAGATGTCTCAGGTTCCCCCCCGCGCGGCGGCACCACACCGTCCCGCAGTTCTACCTCCGTGGTTTCGCCGACGGTGAAACGCTTCGCACCATCGCTTTGCCTGGCCGTCGCCGGTACAAGCATTCGGTCCGCGATGCGTCTGTTGAGACCGACTTCTACGCTCTCCCCGGGCATCCCGAGGGCGACGATGTAATCGAGCGGGCTCTGTCCGAGGTTGAGGGGGCCGCTGCCGCCGTATTGCGTCTCATCGTGAAAGGCCGATGGCCACTTGACGTCGCAGATCGCACTGCCTTGGGGTACTTCATCGCGTTGCAAGCAACCCGGACACAGGTGAACCGAAGAACGGCAGACTCGCTCGCTGCTTTCGCCGCACGGCTTGAGATTGGCTTCGGGGGACGAGATCGGTTCAAGGCTCGGCTCGAGCACGACGGAAGGACCGTCCCCGAGGAGAAAGTGCAACAGCTGTGGGATGAAGCAATGCGCCCCGAGGGGCCGCCCGTACAAGTCAGTCATGGGGAGTTCGCCGAACAGATGCTGAAGACCGCCGACGGCCTTCTGAAATACCTGATCGGACGACCTTGGACGCTGGTCCGATTCGATCGCAGGTCGCTAGTCACCTCCGACTCCCCGGTGAGCTTGGTCGCACAGCCCGACGCTAACGAGTGGGAAGGGGGCGGATACATGACCGCTTGGGGCATCGCGATGCCCTTGACTCGGAACCTTGGACTCATCATGGGAGACCCGACGCCGTTCCAAGGCCTGGTCCCCGTCGAGGAGGTTCACCAGGGCCTGCGAGACACACTCGTCCCTGTAGGCACGACCGCCTACGAGCGCTTCTTCAACGAGCACACGATCGGCCACGCAAGCCGATGGCTCTACTGCCACCCCAGCGATGAGCACCGCATCCCGGACGACCTACCCGAGCCCCATCTCGTGAACATGCGCATCCAGAACGACCCTTGGGAGTTCAACGGCGAACCGAACGGTGTTGTCTAACCGCTCGCCGACGCCGAGCACGCCGCGAATCCCGCCCACGCGGACCGTCTCGATAGCCGATCGGCTACCGGACGAGATCAGCGGAAGAGCTCGGCGTTTTCCGCGACCCAGTCCGGGATCGAGCGGGCAGGCCGGCCCAGCAGATCTTCCACAGTGGACGTCTTTTCGGTGCTGGCGCCAGACGCAAGGGCTTCGACGTCGATGCTCACGAGGAGTCCCACGACCATCTCCGGCAGTCCGAGTGACAGCAGCAGGGCTCGCTGTTCGTCAGGGGTTCGGTGCGTGTAGGTCACGGTGCGCCCGATTGCTTCCGAGATAAGCTCTGCGATGGCGTCCATGTTCAGTCCGTCGGGTCCGGTGAGGTGGTAGGCCCTGCGGACCGAGCCGCTCGCTGCACCGTTCAGGATCAGGCGTGTTGCGACGTCTCCGACGTCGCGCACGTCGATGAGGTTTGCGGGCAGCGTGCCGGCTGCTCCTCCCCACAGGTTGCTCTTGATGAGTCCGGCCTGACCGCCGATGACGGCGCTGAAGGTCATGGGGCGCAGCACGCTGTAACCGATGTCGACCGAGCCGAGATGGTTCTCTACCTGCAGATGCCAGTCGATTGGGTGCATGCGGGAGGGCCAGCTCCACGAGCTGACCTTGACGACGTGTTCGACCCCGGCGTGAGCGGCTGCGTCGATGAGGGCGATTTCCTGGTGGGCTTGGTCGTCGGAGCTGCCGAGGCTGATGACCAGCACGTCGGCGCCGTTGACGGCGGACGCGATCGACTCCGGGTTCGCGTGGTCGATGTGGACGCTCGTGGCCTGGGCGCCGGCGTTTTGCGCCGCGGGCGTCCGACTGAGTGCACGTACTGCGGTGCCGGCAGCGGAAAGCCCGTCGGCGATCACCCTGCCGACCCGCCCCGTCGCGCCGGCGATGGCAACGAGCCCCGGTCCTGATACTTCGGTCATGTCGATGTCTGCCTTCTCTTGGTGACTCCTGCTCGGGCGGACGCTTCGCGCTCCTTGACGACCGGGATGAGCGGTGGTCATGGTGCGGCTCAGCCGTTCGCTCGGACGGAGAACTCCTTCCAGGACTCCCACTCCGCCAGTCGGGCGGCGTAGACCTGGGGGACGACAACGGTCGGTGCGGCGCCGAAGAAGACGCGGAGCGGCGGGGTCGGGTTGTCGACGAGCTCCAACATGGCTGCGCCGACGGCCTCGGGCTTGCCCAGCCACTCGACCGGTCGCTTCCTTTCGGCCGCCTCGGCTGCGCGGTGGGCGTCCTCGTACGCCGAGTTCGGGGTGGCGTTGACAGCGCTCGATCCTGCCCAGTCGGTGCCGTACTGCCCCGGTTCGACCAGGGTGACGTTGATCCCGAACGGGGCTACTTCCTGGGCGAGGGCGTCCGAGAGGCCCTCGAGTGCCCACTTGGAGGCGTTGTACCCGCCGAGGCCGGGGAACGCGATGACCCCGCCGATGGTGGAGATCTGCACGATGTGGCCGCTTCCCTGAGCGCGCAGGACGGGCAGCGCCGCCTGAGTGACGTTGAACGCGCCGAAGAAGTTGACGTCGAACTGCTGGCGGAGTTCGGTTTCGCTGAGTTCCTCGACCATCCCGAACAGGCCGTACCCGGCGTTGTTCACGACGACGTCGAGCGTGCCGAAGCGTTCGGCCGCCGTGTCGACCGCCGCGTGGACGGCGGCGGCGTCGGTGACGTCGAGTGCGATGGCGAAGAGGCGGTCGCCGTGGGTGGCGGCGAGGTCGTTGAGTGCGGCGAGGTCCCGAGCGGTCGCTGCGACGCGGTCGCCGCGTTCGAGGGCGGCAACCGTGAACTGCCGGCCGAAGCCGCGGCCGGCGCCAGTGATGAACCAGGTCTTGGAGGTCATGCGTTTGTTCCGATCTGCTGTGTCTGCGGAGTTGTGTTGCGGGGTGTCAAGTTAGAGCGGATCAACTGGTTGACGAGTTCGCTTCGGTTCGGCTGATGGTCCTGTCTCGGTGCGCACGGACGCGGGCCGCGTTGCCGCAACGGGCCGACGAATGCCACTTGCCGGCCCCGTTCTTCGACTGATCGAAGAACGCGACCTGGCAGTCCGGGTTCGCGCACAACTTGAGCCGCGAGAGCGCACCCGTGGCGCGCCCTTCGAGCAGCGCGACTGCGACCTTCGCCTCGATGAAGTCACCGCCGCCGTGCGGCACGGTGATGCCGTCGTCGTCGAGGCGCAGGCGGAGGGCGAGATCCACTGGCTGATGGTGTTCCGCGGGCCCGTCACCGAGCAGTCGCCTGAGGGCTGTCCGTAGGCGACGCAGGCGTTCGAGGGAGTCAACGTCGACGCCGGCCCCGGTGCCGGTGCCGATCGACGCCAGCCAGGTCGTTGCGCTGTCGGTGGATCCAAGGAGGTCAGCCCCGGGGCCGACGCTGACGGTGTTGACGAGGTCCTGCAGGAGCGCGAGGTCACCCGGTGCGGGGTTCGCCTCGTACCGGGTCGTCGCGGTGCCCTCGAGCATCAAGCCGCTCCCCCCAGGAGAGTGAGACCACCGAACCAGACAGGGCTGAGATTGAGGTGGTGAGGGTAGCGGGTGGTCATCTCCTGCAGGAACCGCTCCGGGGTGACACCGTCATCGAGCAGCGCCATGACGTCGCGCAGGTACGTCCGGGTTTCGGCGATGGTTTCGGGGCTGTCCGCCAGTGCCCGGTTCTTGTGGCCTGCCACGACGTGATGGGCTCCGAGTGCTTCGATGACGTCGAGCGCTGCGAGCCAGTGCTCGAAGCCGCCACCAGGCCCCTCCAGGAGGTACTGGTGCACCCCGTTGTAGACGCTGTCGCCAGCGACGACGAGGTCCAAGTCCGGGACGTGGAGCACTGTGGTGCCGTCGGTGTCGGTGTGTCCGACCTCGATGGGGAGCAGCCGATGACCTTCGAGGTCGAACCCGTCGGGGCCAACCTCTTCCGCGATGACAGGTGCCTCCGGGATCAGCCCCGGGAAGATCTGGTCCCACAGCTGTTCGCGGCCCGTTGTCGCCTCCTGGTGCATCATCGCGATCGTCTGCTTCGTCGCGAGCACCGTCGCCGACGGGAACTGCTCCACCAGGGCGTGTCCACCGAACCAGTGGTCACCGTGGCCGTGGGTTGCGTAGATGTGCGTCAGTGTCTTGCCGGACGCTTCGACCCAGTCACCGACCGCCTTGATCTGCTCGTGGGTGAACGGTGCGTCAACGAGCACCGCGTGCTCCGCCCCGGAGATCAGGATCGTGCTGCCTGGGTTCCACACCAGAGGGCGGCCGTCAGGCAGCCGTGCGTCACCAGCCCACTCCGGTCCGTCGGTCACGAGAACGTCGTAGCTCAATTCACTCATGCGACTTACTGTAACGTACAAAACGGTTTTGCACGTTACAGAACCTCAAGGAGTTCGATGCTGCCGTTCGGCTCGGCTCGGCTCGGCACGCACCCGCCCCCGCACCCCATCGGTCAGGCTGATCGCGGGGCTGCCACAACAGGCCTCACTCACTGAGCATGCCCTCATCGAGCAGGACCCTCTTTTCGACATACGGTCGTATGGCGTGATGCGACCGCAGGACCGCGGTCATGCGACCGCGGGCGCTTCGGAACCGAGCGCCGTCAAGACACGACTCGCCGGCGAGGAGCCCCGTGAACCTGTACTTCCGACTTCTTCTGGTGCTTTTCGGACAGCGCTTCCGACGAGACTTCGACATCCACGGAACCGACAACGCAATCTTCCGTGTGACTGTCGGTGACATCGATGTGTACGGCCACATGAACAACGGCCGCTACCTCACGATCATGGATCTCGGAAGACTGCGGTGGCTTCGACGCACCGGGATCTTCGATCGGACCCGAGCCGAAGGCTGGGCAGCGGTCGTGGCGCAGCAAACGGTGACCTACCGGAGGCCCCTCCGAGTCGGCCAGCGCTTCGAACTCCGCACGAGGTACCTCGGTTCCGACGATCACGGCAGCTACACCGAGCAGATCTTCGTTCGACGCGGAAACCTGCACGCGCACGCCGTCGTGCGGACGAAGTTCTTGACGCGACACGACGGCCCCGTCGTGACCGACGATCTCCGCGCTCTCCTCGACGGGGACGATCTCGTTGTGCCCGGCTGGGTCGCTGACTGGTCCGCTTCCGCTCGCAGCGCCGCGGCCGATTCGCCGTCGTGAGCCCGGCGGCCGCGTGACACAGATCCCGCTCAGGACCGCGGGGTGTCAGTCGCCGGAAGGCCGATCGACGATGGCGTCGGCGTGCTCGACTATCCAGTCCATGAGGGGAACGAGTCGAGCTGCCAGTTCGCTACCGCTGTCGGTGAGCGAGTAGTCCACTCGAGGCGGGATCGTGGGCTGCGCGACCCGGTTCACGATCCCGTCGTGCTCCAGTGTCCGCAGGGTCGAGGCGAGCATCTTCTCGCTGATCCCCTCGATGGTGCGTCGAAGTTCCCCCCAGCGCATGCTGCCCGGCTCGAGCGCGAGGAGCACGAGGACACCCCACCGACTCGTGACGTGGGTGAGCACAACTCGCGTAGGACACGCCGCTGGGAAGCGCGCGAACGCATCCGGATCCTGCACGGGCGGTGCAGGGGCTTCCACGATTCCGACATCCATGTAAGTACCTTACAAAAAGGTGCGTACCTTCGTACAGGAGAGTTTCCTGCGATGCTGCGATCACCCGCTGAAGATCGCAGAAGGAGACCTCGTGTCCATCATCGTCACCGCCGCTTCCGGCCAGCTCGGCCGCCTCGTCGTCGAAGCTCTCATCGAACGCGGGGCCGACCCCGAGTCGGTCATCGCGACCTCACGCAACATCACTCGCCTCGCAGACCTCGCGACACTGGGCGTCCGGACCGCCGTGCTCGACTACACCCGTCCGAGCACGATCGCTGACGTCATCGGTGCCGGCGACGGCGTCGTCCTGATCTCGAGCGATGCCGTCGGGCAGCGCGTCGCACAGCACACCGCGGTGATCGACGCCTCCGCAGCGGCCGGCGCCAGCAGGATCATCTACACGAGCGTCCTGGACGCTGGTCGCTCGGAGTTGATCCTCGCTCCCGAGCACAAGGCCACGGAGGAGGCCATCGCCGCATCCGGCGTCCCCGCCACCATCCTCCGCAACGGTTGGTACACCGAGAACTACGCGACCACGCTCGACATCGCACGGCAGTCGGGTGTGATCACGGCGAGTGTCGGAGACGGCCGCGTCGCCAGCGCCAGCCGACGCGACTTCGCTGAAGCAGCCGCGGTCGTCGCGCTCGATGACGAGACCGCCGGGCGTGTGTTCGAACTCTCCGGCGATTACGCATGGACCCATGCCGAGCTCGCCGATGCCCTCACCGACGTGATCGGTTCACCGGTGCACTACCAGGCCCTCAGCACGGACGAACACGCTGTCTCCCTCCGGGGAGCGGGGCTCGACGAGGGCACAGTCGCGTTCTTGGTGGCCCTCGACGCGGGCATCCGCGACGGTCTCCTCGCCCACACCAGCGGGGAGCTCAAGGCTCTCATCGGCCGACCGACCACCCCGCTCCCCGAGGGCCTCGCAGCCATCGCGGCGCAGTGACCCGCATCCAGTCCCGTCAACCACACACGAGCAGGAGCACAACCATGACCAACGACCTGATCACGCGCACACGAAGCAGCCGCATCGCCCGCGGCGCGGCGGCCATCGCCGGAGCCGCCCTCCTCACCGGTCTCGTCGTGTCCACGCCGGCAGCGGCCGCTCCCGCAACCCAACCGAAGCCGACCGTGACGGTCGCCGGGAACCGGCAGAACACCAACACCGAACACCGCAACGCCTGCATCGTCCGGACGCTCATCACCCGCACCTTCACCGAACCTGACAGCAGATCCTCCCGGCAGGTCGCGGCGCGGTTCGTGTCCCCGAGCGCAGTCACGCACGGCGCAGCAACCACTGCCGGACCGAAGGGTGTCCTTGCCCAGTTCTCGGCGGACCGTACCCGCATCCCTGGTGCTCGAGCAGTGATCAAGCGCACCGCAGCAGACGGCAACCTCGTCGCCGTGCACTGGCAGATCGCACCAGACCCGCGCAACGAACGACGCGGTGATGCCGCCGTCGACCTGTTCCGCCTCCAGCACGGCCGGATCGTCGAGCACTGGTCGCTCGAGCAGCCCATCCCGACGGGCACCCCCGCAAGCGGGAACACGAACACCATGTTCAGCGACCTGTACCGGCCGGCACGTCCGACCACCGCGCCGTCGGAACGTCAGGAAGAACGCAACCGCGTCCTCGCGGTGTCGGCGTACAACACACTCTTCCGAGACCACGATGCGTCCGTCCTCGACCGCGCCTTCGACCCCGCGTACCTGCAGCACAACACCGTCGCTCCGAACGGGACAGCAGCCCTCAAGCAGCTGTTCGGGAGCGGCGCCCAGTTCCCGGCGCAGCAGTCCGTCATCTCGCTCTCCGACGGTGACATCGTCTGGACCTTCTCCCGCGCGGTCGGGGCGAAGCCCGGCGACCCGCTCCTCGCTGCCGACCTGTTCCGCGTCGACGGTGGCCTCATCCGAGAGCACTGGGATGTCGTCCCCACCAGCTGACCACCGCCCGGGAGGCAGAAACTGCCACCGCGACGAGTTGTCTATGACGACTGCAACCAGTCGGCAAGACGGGGTCTCATCAGCCGATCGCCTACCGGGACAGCGGAGCTAAGGGTGATTCGCTGAGTGCCGTGACGGCCCCCGAAGTGATCCTCGTTCACGGCTTCTACCACCAGCCGCAGCACATGCAGCCACTCCGGGCAGCTCTCGAAGAGCAGGGCGCGATCGTGCACATTCCTCGCCTGCACCGAGGGTCTCTCATCGGCTCCGTCAGCGGAGGATGCCGAGCGCCCGGGCCTCGGACACCGCGGCGGTCCGGGATCCGACGCCGAGCTTGGAGAACACGTGGACCAGGTGTGACTTCACGGTGGCGTCGGTGATGTGCAGGCGTGCTGCCACGTCGACGTTCGAGGCGCCCTCGGCGACGAGCCGGAGGACCTCGATCTCGCGAGCGGACAGGCTGACCCGTGGCGCACGCATCCGTGCCATCAGGCGGCTGGCGACCGCCGGCGCGAGGGCGCTCTCACCGGCGGCTGCGGCGCGCACCGCGGCGAGCAGTTCGTCGGGTGGCGTGTCCTTGAGCAGGTACCCGCTGGCCCCCGCTTCGACGGCGCCCAGGATGTCGCCGTCGCTGTCGTAGTTGGTGAGGACGAGGACGTACGGCGCGGCGTCGGTCGACCGGATCTGCCGGGTGGCGTCGGCACCGGTGCGGTCCTGCCCGAACTGCAGGTCCATGAGCACGAGGTCGGGGTCCAAGGACGACACGAGCGCGGCGGCTTCGTCGGGTGTCGCGGCCTCCCCGACGACGTCGATGTCGACCGCCCCGTCGAGGAGTGCGCGCAGGCCGGCGCGGACGACGGGGTGGTCATCCGCGATGACGAGTCGGATCACGGGCGACCGACCTCCACGGTCGCGGTGATGGTCGTGCCGTCCCCGGGTGCGCTGTCGATGGTGAGACGGCCACCCAGCTGGTCGACACGTTCACCCATCGCGCGGAGCCCGAACGCGTCGGACGTGCCGGAGCGGGTGCCGACACGGTCAGGGTCGAAGCCGCAGCCGTCGTCCTGCACCCGTAGGGACGCGTGCGTCGCGCTGACGTCGAGGGTGATGTCGACGGTCGTGGCACCGGCGTGCTGGGCGACGTTCGCGACGGCCCCCTGGGCGATGCGCAGCAGAGCGGTCTGCACGTCCATCGTCAACTCCGACGCTTCGGGTGCGGCCGTCACGGTGATGCCGAGCCCCTCGCGGTGCCACTGGTCGCTGAGGCGGCGCAGTGCCGCGGGGAGGCCGGCATCGAGGGACGGCGGTGCGAGCTCCCGGATGAAGCGCCGCGTGTCGGCGAGGCCGTCGGCCGCTGTGGCGCGTGCGAGGCGGATGTGCTCGATGCCCGGCCGGCTGCCGTCGGCTGCTTCGGCGGCGTGGAGGAGCATCTGGATGCTGGAGAGGTCCTGCGCGACGGTGTCGTGGATCTCGCGTGCCAGGCGGGCGCGTTCGGTGAGGACGCCCTGCTGCCGTTCGGTCGCGGCGAGTCGGTCGCGGGTGGCGAGGAGTTCTGCCAGCAGCGCCTCCCGCTCGACGGACTCGCGGGCGAGCGCCCGGTAGCCCAGGCCGATGAGCAACGCGACCCCGGCACCGACGAGGGGCCCGATCACCCCGCCCACGGTGAAGCCGCCGTGCAGGCCCAGGGCGACGACCGCGATCAGGGTCGCTGCGACCACGGCGGCCGGCCCGACGATCCGGGGCAGGACGTGCAGGTAGAGGAAGAACAACGGGAACACCAGGTACGCCGCTTCCGGCACCAGGACGAGCAACGCCACCCACACGACGGTCAAGGCGGTGATCCAGGCCGCTCCCACCACGGCTCGGCGTGCCTCCGGCGCGGCGGCGACACCGGCACCGAGCAGGTACAGGACCGCGAACCCGGCCACCAGGGCGATCGCCGCCCACATGGTCGGGTCGCGGACGACGAGGACCCGGACGACGACGAGTGCGACGAGCGCGGCGAACAGCACGTGCAGTCCGGTGCGGAGTCCGACGAACACGGGCGTGAGGGTGCTGTGTGCCATGTCCGTTGCAGCGTACGGCGGGCACGACCCACCGGACATCAACCAGAAGTTGGACAAGAGCAGTCAACCTCCCGGCGATGGCACTTGGACCCGCGACGGCGAGGCTCGTCTGGACGGCAGGGAGCGCCCCTGCCGTCGGGAAGGAACCATCGTGTTCGTCGCTTGGCGCGACCTCCGATCCGCCCGTGGCAGGTTCGTGCTCATCGGGTCCGTGGTGTCGTTGATCACCCTCCTCGTCGGCTTCCTCGCTGGCCTGACCGGCGGCCTCGCCGCGCAGAACGTGTCCGCAGTCCTCGGCCTCCCCGGGAACCGGCTCGTCCTGCAGGGGCCCTCGACCGGGCAACCATCGTTCTCGCAGTCGACGATCGACGCCGCGACGGTGTCCGCGTGGCGGGAGTCCTCCGGCGTCGAGCAGGTCACGCCGATCGGGATCGCGCAGGGGCGCGCCGCCGTGCACGCCGAAGCCGCACCAGCGGTCGCCGTCGCCCTGTTCGGCGTCCCACGGGGAGCCCCCGCGTCGACGGTCACCGACCTGGCTCCGAGGTCCGACGACACGGTGGGTCTGTCCGCCGGCGCAGCGAAGGACCTCGACGTCGCCGTCGGGGACGCCGTCACGATCACCGGGACGACCTACCGGGTCGCCACCGTCGGCGGAGACGCCTGGTACAGCCACACCCCCGTCGTCGCGCTCTCCCCGACGGCGTGGGCGTCGACCGACCGGCGCCTCGGCGGGGACGGCGAAGCGACCGTGCTCGCCGTCTCCGGAACGCCGGACTGGGGCAGTACGGCGGACCGCACGCGCACCGTCGCCGTGTCACCGCTCGCCAGCCTCACCGCGATCGAGACGTTCAAGTCGGAGGTCGGGTCCCTCGGACTCATGATCGTGATGCTCTTCGGTGTCTCCGCGCTCGTCGTCGGGGCGTTCTTCACCGTGTGGACGCTGCAGCGTGCCGACGACATCGCCGTCCTGAAGGCCCTCGGTGCCTCCGACGCGTCGCTCGTGGGCGATGCCCTCGGCCAGGCACTCGTCGTCCTGGCCGCGGGCGTCGGGGTCGGGATCGGTCTCGTGTCGGTCCTGGGGACGCTCGCGAACGGTGTCCTGCCGTTCCTGCTCAGCCCGCTCACCACGCTGCTGCCGGCCGCCGTGATGGTCGTCCTCGGCCTCGCCGGTGCCGCCGTCGCACTCCGCACTGTCACCAAGGCCGACCCCCTCACCGCACTCGGGAGCAACCGATGATCACCCTCGACGACGTCACCCTCACCTTCCCCGACGGCGACTCCCGCATCACGGCGGTGGACCGCGTGTCCCTGACCGCTCCGAGCGGGGTCGTCACGGGCCTCACCGGGCCCTCCGGCTCCGGGAAGTCCTCACTCCTCGCGGTCGCGGCGACCCTGATCCGCCCGGACTCCGGGCACGTGTGGATCAACGACGTCGACGCAGCGACCCTGAGCCGGAACGAGGCGACGACGCTCCGCCGCGGACAGGTCGGCATCGTGTTCCAGCAGTCGAACCTCATCGAGTCGCTCACCGCTCGCGAACAGCTGCTCGTCATGGCGGAGCTCGGCGGCGGCCACCGAGACCGGACCGCGGTGCGCACCCGCGCCGATGCGCTGCTGGCAGCGGTCGGTCTCGCCGAGCACCGCGGCAAGCGACCCGCGCAGCTCTCCGGCGGCCAGCGGCAACGGGTCGCAATCGCCCGAGCCCTGGTGAACACCCCGTCCGTCCTGCTCGTCGACGAACCCACCAGCGCGCTCGACCAGGAGCGAGGCGCCGAGATCATGGCGCTGATCGCGCGCCTCACGCACGAGCAGGGCACGGCGACGATGCTCGTCACGCACGATCTCGTCCACCGCGACGCGCTCGACCGCCTGGTCACCGTCGTCGACGGCCGCCTGACCGATGCCTGAGCGTTCGTCCCCCGAAATTCCCAACTGTGACGTATTCGAGACCTCAGGACGGGCAACGGGTGTCGATCTTCCATCGGTTTATCTCATGAGCGTGTTAGCGTGGCGCGCATGACCGACACCACCACCGTCGTCTCGCCGGCATCTCCGGCGACCGCAGCACCCCTCCGTGAGGTCGGCGCCCTGATCCGGGGCGCCCGCAAGGGCCGCAGCATGACGCAGGCCCAGCTCGCCGAACGCGTCGGCACCAGCCAGAGCGCGATCAACCGCATCGAGCAGGGCGGGCAGAACCTGTCCCTCGAGATGCTCACCCGCATCAGCGACGCCCTCGACCAGCAGATCGTCTCGATCGGCGGTGCCCCGCAGCGGGCCCACCTGCGCGTGCAGGGCGGCCGGAAGCTCAGCGGCTCCATCGCGGTGAACTCGAGCAAGAACGCCGCCGTGGCGCTGCTCTGCGCCTCGCTGCTCAACCGCGGCGTGACCCGTCTGCACAAGGTCGCCCGGATCGTCGAGGTCGACCGCATCATCGACGTGCTCCGCAGCCTCGGCGCGAGCGTCACCTGGTCGGAGGACGGCGAGACCCTCGAGATCGTCGCCCCCGACGACCTGCACCTCGACGCGATCGACGCCGACGCCGCCCGCCGCACCCGCAGCGTGCTCATGTTCCTCGGCCCGCTCAGCGGCCGGTACGAGTCCTTCCGCCTGCCCTACGCCGGCGGCTGCGACCTCGGCACCCGCACGGTCGAGCCGCACCTCATCGCGCTGCGTCCGTTCGGCGTGGACGTCGAGGCGACCTCCGGCTGGTACGAGGTCGACGTCGCGAACCAGGCCGTCCCCACCAAGTCGGTCGTGCTCACCGAGCGCGGCGACACCGTGACCGAGAACGCGATCCTGGCCGCCGCGGCCCGCGACGGCGAGACCGTCATCCGGAACGCCAGCCCCAATTACATGGTGCAGGACCTCTGCTTCTTCCTCGAGCTGCTCGGGGTGCAGATCGAGGGCATCGGCACCACCACGCTCCGCATCACCGGCAAGAGCAAGATCGACGAGGTCGTGGACTACTGGCCGAGCGAGGACCCGGTCGAGGCGATGAGCCTGCTGACCGCCGGCATCGTCACCGCGTCGACCCTCACCGTGACGCGTGCGCCGATCGAGTTCCTGGAGATCGAGCTCGCGACCCTGGCCGAGATGGGCCTGCGCTTCGACGTCAGCGAGGAGTACGCAGCCGCCAACGGCCGTACCCGCCTCGTCGACATCACGGTGCACCCGTCCGAGCTGCACGCGCCGATCGACAAGATCCACGCGATGCCGTTCCCCGGCCTGAACATCGACAACCTGCCGTTCTTCGTCGTCATCGCGGCCATGGCCGAGGGCACCACGCTCGTGCACGACTGGGTGTACGAGGGACGGGCGATCCACCTGCTCGACCTCACTCGCCTGGGCGCGAGCGTCACCCTGCGTGACCCGCACCGCCTCGACGTCACCGGCCCGACGCACTTCTCCGGGGCCGAGATCAGCTGCCCGCCAGCACTGCGGCCTGCCGTGGTGATCCTGCTGGCGATGCTCGCGGCGAAGGGCGAGAGCGTCCTGCGCAACGTCGGCATCATCGCCCGTGGCTACGAGCAGCTGCAGGAGCGGCTCAACTCGCTCGGTGCGTCCATCGAGACGTTCCACGACTGACGCTGAACCCCCGCAAGACACCGGTGTTCGCCGGTTGAACACGCGCAGACCGCGGTTCAACACGCGAACACCGGTGTTTTTCGTTCCCGCGCGACCCGACGGCCCGTCCCCGCAAGTGGGGACGGGCCGTCACCCGAGTGGCGGAGTCCCCACGGGCCTCCAGGCCGATGCCCAGGAGCGCTCCATGCGCCGCCCAGGCCGACCGTGCTGGATGGGCAGATGGCCACGAGATCACTCCTGACCGTCCCCCTGCTCATCACCGTCGCGGCCGCCGCGGCGGCCTGGCTGGTGCTCGGCCCCGCCGCAGCGCTCGCCTTCGTGGCCCTCGCGTTCCTCGAGATCGCGATGGCCGCGGACTCGTCCGTGCCGATGGCCGGCATCGCCGGCCGACTGCACTCCCCCGCCCGGCGGCTGTTCCTGTCGCTCGGCATCGTCGCGGGCGTGCTCGCGATGCGCCTGCTCCTGCCGCCGGCCGCCGTCGCGGTCGGTGACGCGACCGACCCGGCGAGCTCGGTGGAGGAAGCCGTCTTCGCACCCGGCTCGTTCTCCGCGCACCTGGCCGAGGTGCGTCCCGCACTCGCCGCCTTCGGCGCCGCGTTCATCTGGCAGGTCTTCGCCGAGTACCTGTTCAACACCGACCGCGCGTCCCGCAGGTCGTGGCTGGGCAGCCTGGAGGCGCGGCTCGCCTCCGTCGCGCGACCCCGCGTCTGGTCGCTGGTCACCGCTGCGACCGGGGTCGTGGTGACCTCCGTGCTCGTCGGGTCGCGTTCCGGGTGGGCCGCCGGTGCGCTGCTGCCGGTCGCACTCGGCGGGGTGGCCGGCATCGCCGCGTACCTCGTGTCGAAGCGGACCGCGTCGTGGGCGCTGCGCAGCGGCCCCGTCGGCGGCGGGTCGGACACGGCGTCGATCGGGGTCGGCCGCGGAGCCTGGCGCATCCACCTGTACGCGTCGACCGTCGTGTTCGAGCGGGGGCTCGTCGTGTTCATGCTGTTCGAGATCCTCGACGGCGTGTACAGCCTGTCGGGGTCCGGGCCGCTCGGATCGGACGGGCTCGGGGCCCTCGAACAGGCCGCCGTCGCCATCGGGGCGATCGGGGTGGGCGCGGTGTTCCTGGCCCGCCTGACCTCGCGGGTCGACCAGGCTGCGGGGCTCAAGCGGCTGCGGTACCTGAAGGCCGGGGCGGCGTACGTGCTCGGGGTGCTGTCGGTGCTGCTGTGGGCGAGTCTGCTCGTGCCGATCCCGGGCGTCGTCGTGGGGTGGTTCGGGACCGTCGTGATCGGGTCGGCGCTGGTGAGCTCCCTGCCGTGGCGCGCGTGGTGGCGGCGGGTGGTGCGGCGGCCGCGGGCGGTTTGACTCGTCGGCTCGTGACGCGTCGTGCGGCGCGGTGCGGCGCGTCGTCCGGGTGTGGTGCGGCGCGTCGTCCGGCTGTTCTGGAAGGATCCACCGTGGATCGGCGTTGACTGGCGGGTCGGACGACGATCGGAGTGCACGTGCTGGGACCGGAACTGGTGGTCGTGCTCGGCCTCGCCATCGCACTGACGGCGGCCGTGGCCGACCGGATCCGGATCGCACCACCCGTGCTGCTCCTGGTCTTCGGCGCGCTGCTCGGGCTCGTGCCGGAGTTCGCGGACGTCGAGCTCCCTGCCGAGGCCGTGCTGCTGCTGTTCCTGCCGGCGCTGCTCTACTGGGAGAGCCTGACGACGTCGCTCCGCGAGATCCGGAAGAACCTGCGCGGCATCGTCCTGATGGGCACCCTGCTCGTCGTGGTGACCGCCGGTGCCGTCGCCGTGCTGCTGCACCTGCTCGGGATGCCGTGGGGGCCGGCCTGGGTGCTCGGCGCCGCGGTCGCCCCGACGGACGCGACCGCGGTCGGCGTCCTCACGAAGATGCTGCCGCGGCGGAACGTCACGGTGCTCCGCGCCGAGAGCCTGGTGAACGACGGCACCACCCTCGTCGTCTACGGCATCGCGGTGGCCGTCACCGTCGGCACGCAGGAGCTCACGTTCTGGGGCGTGTCCGGCATGCTCGTCCTGTCCTACATCGGCGGGGTCGCCGCCGGGCTCGCCGCCGCCTGGATCGGGACGATGGTGCTGCGGCGCGTCGACACCGTCGTGCTCGAGAACCTCGTCACCCTGCTCGTGCCCTTCGCAGCCTTCCTGGCCGCCGAGGCCATCGGCGCCTCCGGCGTGCTCGCCGTCGTGGCGGCCGGCATCGTCGTCAGCCAGGTCGGCCCCAAGCTCGACCGCGCCGAGACCCGCCAGCAGGTGCGCGCGTTCTGGTCGTTCCTGACCTTCCTGCTCAACGGCGCGCTGTTCGTCCTGGTCGGCATCGAGGCGATGGTCGCCGCACGTGCACTCGACCCGGCCGACCTGCTGCGCGGGACCGGCATCGTCTTCGCCGTCGCGGTGCTGCTCGTGATCGTGCGGTTCGCGTTCCTGAACGCCGCGGGCGGGACCATCTGGCTCGTCACCCGACGCACCGGCGGGAAACCCCGCGAAGGGCACCGCGACCGGCTCGTCAGCGGGTTCGCCGGGTTCCGGGGCGCGGTGTCGCTCGCCATGGCCGTCGCCGTGCCGCGCACCCTGGAGTCCGGTGGCGATTTCCCCGAGCGGGACCTCATCGTCTTCGTCACCGCCGGCGTGGTCATCGTCACGATCGTCGGCCAGGCCCTCGTGCTGCCGGCCGTCCTGCGTCGCGCCGCGCTGCCCGAGGACGAGTCCGTCAGCGAGGAACGTCGCTACGCCGAACGCACCGCGATCGAGGAGGCGCTCGATGCGCTCCCCCGCCTCGCGCGGTCGACCGGAGCCGATCGTGCGACCGTCGATCGCCTGCGGAAGGACTACGAGGCGCACCTCGACGTGATCGAGGCCCGCGAAGGGGACGACGACGACCACCCCGCGCTGCAGCGGCACGACAACGCGGTCGCCCTCGAGCTCGCACTCGTCCAGCACAAGGCGAGGACCCTGTTGCGCCTGCGCGACGCCGACGAGATCGACGACCTGGTGCTGCGTCAGGTGCGCGCCGGGTACGACGCGGAAGAGGCGCGGCTGGACGGCATCGAATCGGTGGCGTCACCGCCCACGTCGTCGTAGGGCGACTCCGGGCACACCTGGTCGAAACGGGCGTACCCGGTCTGTCGTTCTGACCGGGTACGCCCGATTCCCGTTCCCGCCGCACCGGCAACGCTAGCCTGGCCGCAGTGATCCTCCGTCTCTCTCGGTGACCCACCGGTCACCCAGCACCACCGGTTCGCCCCGCCGACGCGCGGGGGTGGTCTCGTGCGCCCGGAGGGGGAACTCCACCAGGAGTTCCCCCGCACCCGGCACACCATCCAGACCACCAGAGGAAGACCACTCCATGACGACCACCGACCGGTCCGCCCTGCGCGCGGACTGCGGCAGCTGCTTCGCGCTCTGCTGCACCGCCTTCGGGTTCCAGCGCTCCGCCGACTTCCCGATCGACAAACCCGCCGGCACCCCTTGCGGCAACCTCGCTGACGACTTCTCCTGCTCCATCCACCAGGCGCTGCGGCCGCGCGGGTTCCGGGGCTGCACCGTCTTCGACTGCTCCGGTGCTGGCCAGTACGTGTCCCAGACCCTCTACGACGGGGTCAGTTGGCGTGACCACCCGGACTCCCGCGCGGAGATGTTCCGGGTGTTCCCGATCGTCCGCAGGTTGCACGAGATGCTCTGGCACCTCGCCGAGGCACAGGACCGCGCGGTGACCCCGGACTCAGCAGGCGACGCTGCCCTCCTCGCGGAGGAGATCCGGCGAAGCCTCGACGCTGGCCGGCCGATGCTCCTCGCGCTGGACGTGGAGCCACTGCACGCTCGAGTGCGCGATGTCCTCGTCGAGGTGAGCGCCGAGGTACGGGGCCGGTACATCGCCGGTGCGGACGACGCACCGGACGGCCTGCTGCGACCGGGGGCGGACCTCGCCGGTTCCGACCTCCGCGCACGCTCGCTGCGCGGGGCCGACCTGCGGGGAGCCACGCTGATCGCGGCGGACCTGCGCGGTGCCGACCTGTCCGGAGTCGACCTGCTCGGCGTCGACCTGCGGGATGCACGGGTCGACGGAGCGGACCTGTCCACGGCGGTGTTCCTCACACAGGCGCAGGTGAACGCGGCACGCGGTGACTCCGCCACTCTGGTGCCCGACGGGATCGACCCACCGTCGCAGTGGTCGTCGACGGCGATCGAGCGCTGAGCGAGCTCGGTCCCGGAGTTGACACCGGTTCTCATCTATAAATGTATTGCTACTTCTGCATATGTGATCTACGCTGAGGGCATCCCAACCGACGATCAGCAGGAGGTCACCATGGCCGAGCACGAGAACAGCGCAGAGCACACCGTCGCCGAGCACACCCACCAGGACGGCTGCGGCCACGAGACGGTCCAGCACGAGGACCACGTCGACTTCGTCCACGACGGACACAAGCACGCCCAGCACGGCGACCACTACGACGAGCACTGATCTCCTGATCAGCGCAGGCCCGTGATCAGCACCGATCGACGGACCTGCACGACGGCCCCGACGCACCGCGCCGGGGCCGTCGTGTTGCATGCACGTATGCGCGTGCGCTTACATGAGTCCATGTCAGACGGGATCGAAGCAGCAGCCGAACTCTTCAAGGCGCTGTCCTCGCCCGCCCGACTCCGGATCCTGTCCGCGCTGATTCCCCAGCCTTCCGACGTCGGCTCCCTCGCCGAAGCGACCGAGCTGTCGCAGCCCCTGGTGTCCCAGCACCTCCGCACGCTGCGGCTCGCGGGCATCGTGCAGGTCGAGCGCATCGGGCGGAACGCCGTCTACTCGCTGCACGACGAGCACATCGCCCACATCGTCGGTGACGCGGTCAGCCACGTCAGCGAGTCCGAAGCCGGCTGAACCGCCGGCCACAGGCAGACTCCGTTCAGCAGCAGTGGCAACCCTCGCGCTCGCGCTCCCCGGTCAGTGCCGACACCGGCTGCTTGCACGCGTCACCGCGCCAGGCTTCGAGACCCTCGCGCACGGCGAACACGACCACGACGAGTCCTGCGAGCGGATCGGCCCACCACCAGCCGAACAGGCTGTTCGCCAGCAGGCCGAGCAGCACCGCCGCCGACAGGTAGCTGCAGATCAGCGTCTGCTTCGAGTCGGCGATCGCCGACGCCGAGCCGAGTTCGCGTCCGGTCCGCCGTTCGACGAAGCTCAGGAACGGCATGACCGCCAGGCTCACCGCGGCCAGGCCGATGCCGACCGGACTGTGCTCCGGCGACCGGAGGCCCGTGAAGGTCAGGACGGCATCGACACTCACCACGACGGCGAGCCCGAGGAACGAGACCGCGATCACTCGCAGTGCCGTTCGTTCCCGGGCCTCTGGGTCACGCCCGGCGAACTGCCACGCGACGGCCGCTGCCGACAGGACCTCGACGATCGAGTCGAGCCCGAAGCCGATCAGCGCGGTGGAGGACGCCACTGAACCGGCGGCGATCGCCACGACGGCCTCGATCACGTTGTAGGCGATGGTCGCCGCGACGATCCACCTGACCCGTCGCCGGAGCGCGCCAACACGAGCCGGTGCGAGCGACACCGCGGTCGTGGTCACCGCTCGACCTCGCATCCGTCGTCGTCGGCGACGTCCACCTCCAGCACCACGTCGACCAGGGACTCGAGCGCACGGGTGAGGTTGCGGTCGGCGATCTCGTAGCGGGTCCGACGGCCCTCGGGGACGGCGACGACGATCCCGCAGCCGCGCAGGCACGCCAGGTGGTTCGACACGTTCGTCCGCGTCAGCTCGAGTTCCTCGGCGAGGCGCGCCGGGTAGCCGGGTTCGTCGAGCAGCCGGAGCAGGATCCGCGCACGCGTGGGGTCGGAGAGCGCCCGCCCGAGACGGTTCAGCACGTCGTGCCGCGAGGCAATGGTCAGCATCTGCTGACCATACGCGTGCCGTGCCCTGGACGCCACCGCTCCGGACGACGCGTGCCGCACCCGGACACCGCTCCGGCTCAGACGTCCGAGAGTCGACGCCCCGTCAGCGCGTCGTTCCAGCTCGTGCGGCTGCCGGGAGCACGCGACTCGTGCACGCCGTCGTGGCCGCGTGGTCGATCACACCGCCAGCGGTCGAAGATGCTGCAGCAGCGGTGGTCGGACTGGTGGTCGGTGTCGGGGTTCTCGCGCATCGCACCGATGAGACGTCACGACGCGCCGTTTCGTCACGGACCGTCGCCGAACTCCCCGCACCACGGACGATGGTGAGCAGGAACGGTCGAGTCCCCCTTCAGCACCCGACCATTCCTGCTCACCAAGCGCCCGGCGACGCAAGCGCCCGCGACGCGAGCCCCGCGCCTAGCGCTTCAGGTTGGTGAGCTCCTGCAGCACCTCGTCCGAGGTGGTGATGATGCGAGCGTTCGCCTGGAACCCACGCTGCGCCACGATCAGGTTCGTGAACTCCTGCGACAGGTCGACGTTCGACATCTCGAGCGTCCCCGCAGCGAGCGAACCGACGCCCGCCGAGCCGGGACCGCCGACCGTCGCACCGCCCGAGTTCGCGGTGGCGCGGTAGCCCGACGCCCCGGTCTTCTCGAGGCCGGCCGGGTTGGCGAACGTGGCGAGGGCGATGCGGCCGAGCGCGAGCGACGCGCCGTTCGAGAACGTGCCGGTGACGGTGCCGTCCTTCGAGATCGAGTAGCCCTGCAGCGCGCCGGCCTCGCGGCCGTTCTGCGAGCCGATCGCCGCGGTGTTGAGCGAGGCGAACCCGGTCAGGTCGCCCATGTCGACCCGGATGCCACCGACGGCGAGGGTGCCGCCGGCGGTCAGCTTGCCGTCGGTGCCGAAGGTCAGCGAGGTCGTCGCCGTGGTGCCCTGGCCGTTGCGCCCGGTGACGTCCCAGCCGTCGGCGGTGCGCGTGTAGGCGAGCGACATCGTGTGCTTGGCACCCGAGGCGTCGTACACGGTGGCCTCGCGCGTGATGGTCTGGCCGACCGCGGTCTCGGACGGCATGTTGCCGGCGACGGTGGCGGCGGTGGTGCGGACCGCCGGGGCCGCTGCTTCGAGCGGCAGCGTGATGTCGGACAGCTGGCCGTTCTCGTTGACGACGCCGTTCGTGGCCGGGTAGCCCTGCACGATCTTGCCGTCGGCGGTGACCAGGCGGCCGTCCGCGTCGAAGTCGAACGCTCCGGCGCGGGTGTAGACGGTGTCGTTGCCCAGGCGGGTGACGAAGAAGCCGTCGCCCGAGATCATCAGGTCGGTCGCCTTGCCGGTGGCCTGCGCCGAGCCCTGCGAGAAGTTCGTGGAGACTCCGGCGACCTGCACGCCCAGGCCGATCTGGGCCGGGTTCGTGCCGCCGATGCCGGTCTGCGGTCCGCCGGCACCCTGCGTCATCTGCGACAGGGTGTCCTGGAACACGGTGGTCGACGACTTGAAACCGACGGTGTTGACGTTGGCGATGTTGTTGCCGGTGACGTCGAGCATCTGCTGGTGGGAGCGGAGGCCGGAGATCCCGGAGTAGAGCGAGCGGAGCATGGTGCGTCCTTTCGGAGAGGCAGGAAGAGCGAGGAAGAACGAGGGAGTACGAGGAAGAACGAGGAAGGAACGAGCGGGCGTCAGGAAGCCGGAGCGGTGGTGGTGATGCCGGAGATCACGTCGAGAGCGACCTCCTTCCCGTTCACGGTGACCGTGGGAACGCTCTTCGCGTACGACACGGCCGAGGCGGCCCCGGTGACGGACTTGCCCGAGTCGGCGTCGGTGTAGCTGACCTGCTTGCCGACGAGGTTCGCTGCGGCGATGCGCATCTGGAGCGAGAAGTTCTCGTTCCCCGTCGTGGTCTGGTTGGTGATCTGCTCCATCATCGCGAGCTGCGTCTGTTGGCTGATCATCTGGTTGGTGTCCATCGGCGAGGACGGGTCCTGGTTGCGCAGCTGCGTGACGAGCAGCTTCATGAAGACCTCGGAGTCCATCGTCTGGGACTTCTGGGCCGTCGAGTTGGCGGCCAGGGCCGCTGCCTGCGCGGTCGGGTCCACGCTGCCGGTGATGCCGTCGATGGGCATGGTGAGTTCCTGTTCGTGAGCCGGATCAGGCGAGGACGTCGAGTCCCGCGGTGCGGATGGAGGGCGTGTGGGCGGTGGGCTGCGCGCGCGGGGTGACCCGCGCCTCCAGGCCGGGTTCGCCAGGCAGGGCACGCGCGGCCGGACGCTCGTCGCGACCCGGCGCGTCCTGCGGCTGGTTCTGCGACGACAGGTCGAGCGTGGTGCTCACACCGGTGCCGGCCGCGTCCCGCCGCAGGTCCGGCAGGACCTGGCGGACGGCCTCACGGCCGGCGTCCGACGCGGCGAACAGCTCGACGTGCATGCCGTGCGCGGTGACGTGCGCGCGGACCGTGACCGGGCCGAGGCTGTCCGGTACGACCTGCACGGTGACGACGTGCTCGCCGGGGCCGGCCTGTGCGAGCGAGAACACCGGTCGCGCCAGCTGCTGGGCGAGCGGGGCCGGGGCCGGCGCGGTCGCCGCGGCGGCCGCGGTGGTCGGCGTCGTCGACATGACGAACGGCGTCTCGCCACCGCGGCTGGGGGCGACGGCCGGGAGGCCCGGATCACCCGGCGTCGACGCCTGCTGCTCCGTCCCGTGGCCGGCTCGGGAGCCGGTGCCGGCCACCGGGGCGGCCGTGACGACCGGCGCCTGGCCCGGGGCCACGGTGGCGGTGTCGCCGTCGGCGGTGCGGGTCGCGGCGGGGGCCACGATCGCGGCAGCGGCCGTCGGGGCGGTGGTCGCGACGTCGGTCGCGGCGGTGGTCGTCGAGACAGCGGTCGTCGCGGCTGTGGTGGTCGCGGGGGTGGCGCCCGCGACGATCGTCGCGGCGGCGGCCGGAGACGCGGTGCCGGCGGGCGGCACGGCGGGGGTCGTCGTGGCTTTGGTCGCCGTGCCCGTCGTCGCTCCGGCAGCGTTCTGGCGTGCACCGCCCGATGCCGGTGTCTGCTGCGGGGCCGCCGTGGCGGAGGCGGTGGTCGGCGCCGGGGTCGACGGGACCGGCGTCGAGGTGTGCTCGTTGACCGACGCCGGTGTCGCGGTCGTTCCGGAGGTCACCCCCGTGGCCACGGCGACGTGCTGGTCGCCAGCGGGCGTCTCGGCGGCGCCGGTGGCCGACTGGTCCTCCGGGCCACTCGTGAGGCCCGCCGGAGCGGTCGGTGCGGCCACGGTCACGAGTCCGGCGGCGAGCAGCGCCTGCGCGTCGACCGACGGGGAACCGGTCGCGAGCACCGACTGGTCCGACGCGGACGCGGACGCGGACGGCGTGGCGGCGGTGCTCGGCGTCGCGGCCGAGCCGTCCGCCGTGCGGCCGTCGGTGTCGTCCCGCCCGGCGGCACCGTCTCCTGGGCGCCGCTCGGTCGCGACGGCGGCGGTCAGTGCCGCGCCGAAGGACCCGGCAGCAGCGGGGTCGGACGAAGCACCCCGGGTGGAGCCCGGTGCGGTGGCCACGGACGGCTGGGGGGCGATGGTCAGGCTCATGCGGCGCTCCCGGACTGCATCATGGACAGCAGCGCGGCGGTCTGCAGGTCGGTCGCGGAACGCGCTGTCGAGGCGGTCGGCGCGGCGACGGCCGCCGGGGCCGCCTGTGCGGGGACGATCCGGCGGATGGTCGCGATGTCGCCCTGGGAGTACCAGTTGTCGACGATCCGGACGTCCTTGCCGGGGCGCGGCGCGTGCAGCACCTTGCCGTCGCCGACGTAGATGACGACGTGGCCCTCGCCCTTCGGGATGATCAGGTCGCCGGGCTGCGCGTCCTTCAGGGAGCCGACCTCGACGCCCATCTTCGCCTGGTCCGGCACGACCCGGGGCATCGTGACCCCGAGGTCCTTGAAGACCGTCTGCACCAGGCCCGAGCAGTCCATGCCCGCGGTCGTCTCCCCGCCGAACACGTACGGCACACCGAGGTACTTCTTCGCGTCGGCCACCACGTCGGCGCCGGTCGCGCCGCTGCCGGTGGCGAGGGTTCCGGCCCCGGCGTCGACCGAGGTCGCGGGGGCACGGGTGCCCGTCGCGGAGGCTGCGGCGGTCGCACCGGCAGCGGTCGCCGCGCCGGTCGTGCCGTCGGCGGTGGCGAGGGCGTCGGCGAAGGCCGAGGACCCCGCGGCACCACCGGTGGTGGAGGCGCTCGGGGCAGCCGTGGCCGTCCCGCCGCGCAGCGTGTCGATCTGGGACCGGATCTCCGAGATCCGGGAGAGCACCGCTTCGACGCTCATCGGGCACCACCTTCCGTGCGGCGTCGTGCCGCGATCTCGTCGAGGGCGTTCTGTTCGGTCCGGAGTTCCTCGGCCGCCTGCTGCTCGGTGTGCTTGCCCTCGAGCTTCTCGAGGCCGACGGCGGCGCGACGGGCGGCGGTGTAGTCATGCTGTGCCCGGTCGGCGTCGGCACGGCGGTTCTGCACCACGGCGTCGAGCTCCTCGAGCATCCCGCGGGTCGCGGCACGTGCTGCGGCGACGGCGCTCAGGGTGGCGGCGTCCTGGATGGGCTGGGCGTCCTCGCTGTCGGCGAGGCTCCGGCGTGCGGCGATCCGGGCGTCGGCTGCGTCACGGACGCGCTCGTTCGCGGTGGCCAGCGTGGCGGCGGCACGGTCCTGTTCGGTGTGACGCAGGCGCAGGAGTCCGGCGAGCGGGAAGCGGCGGGCCATCACGACACCCCCAGCTGCTGCACGAGGCCGCCGAGGCGCTGCCAGGACGCGTCGGCGGTCGCCCGCTCGTCCATGCCCTGGCGCAGGAACGCGTCGATCGATCCCTGGTGGTCGACGGCGGCGTCCACGAGCGGGTTCGACCCGCGCTGGTACGCACCGACGTCGAGCAGGTCCTGGGCGCCGGCACGGGCGGCCATGACCTTCCGCAGCACGGTGGCGGCGGCACGCTGCTCGGGTCGGGTGACCTTCGAGGCGACGCGGGACACCGAGCCGAGGGCGTCGACCGACGGGAAGTGCCCGGTGATCGCGAGCTTGCGGTCGAGCACGACGTGGCCGTCGAGGATGCTGCGGGCCGCGTCGGCGATCGGCTCGTTGTGGTCGTCGCCGTCGACCAGCACGGTGTACATGCCCGTGATGCTGCCGACGCGGTCGGTCCCGGCGCGCTCGAGCAGTCCCGCGAGCACCGAGAACGTCGACGGCGGGTAGCCCCGGGTGGCCGGCGGTTCCCCCACCGACAGCCCGATCTCACGCTGCGCCATCGCGACGCGGGTGAGCGAGTCCATCATGAGCACGACGTCCTGGCCGGCGTCGCGGAACGACTCGGCGATGCGGGTGGCCACGAACGCGGCACGCAGGCGCATGAGCGCCGGCTCGTCGGAGGTCGACACGACGACGATCGAGCGGGCGAGCCCCTCGGGTCCCAGGTCGTCCTCCAGGAACTCGCGCACCTCGCGGCCGCGCTCCCCCACCAGGGCGATGACGTTGACGGCCGCGTCGCTCCCGCGCGCGATCATCGACAGCAGCGACGACTTGCCCACGCCGGAGCCGGCGAACAGGCCCATGCGCTGCCCGCGGCCGACGGTGGTCAGGGTGTCGAGCACACGGACGCCGAGCTGCATCGGGGTGTCGATGCGGGTCCGGGCCATCGCGCTCGGGGTGTCGTGGTCGAGCGGGACCCAGGTCACCGGTTCGCCGCCGGGGCCCTGGAGCGGGCCGCGGTCGTCGATCGGTCGGCCGAGTCCGTCGAGCACGCGGCCGAACAGACCGGATCCGGTCGGCACGAGCACCGGGCGGCCGGTCGGACGCGCCGGCGTGCCCGCGGTCACGCCGGTCAGACGGCCGAGCGGCATGCAGCGGACGCCCGAGGCATCGGTGGCGACGACCTCGACCGCGGTCTGTTCGCCGTCCTCGGCGCCGACCGTGACGACCTCGCCGACGCGGGCGTCGAGCCCGGCGATCGTCAGCCCCAGGCCGACGGCGCTCGTGACGACACCGACCCGCTGGGGTGCGGCACGCAGGAGCGCCTCGTCGAGACCGCGCGGACGGAGCAGCGTGGCGGTCACCGGTCGACTCCCGTCGCGTCGACACCGAGGGCCGTGCGGGCGCGGTCGAGCGCCGTGGCGATGCGCGCATCGAGCATGCCGTCCGGCAGGTCGACGACGGCGTCGCCGTCGCGCAGGGCGCCGTCGGCGACGACCGGCACCGGCAGGTCGAGGCCGGCGACGCGCGCGGTGTCCGCCGGGCTCAGCCGGACGGCCACCGGGACCGCGCGGTCCACGGACGCGAGCGCCCGCCGGACGGTGGCCTCCGCGCCGGACGCGATCCGGGCCTCCCGGCTGCCCTGTCCGTCCGGACCGACGGCGACGGTCGCGTCGTGTGCGAGCCTGGAGGCGCGGACCACGTTCCCGACGATCGCCTCGGCCAGGTCGACTGCCGCGCTCGCGACCGACGCCTCGGCGTCCGCCAGGACGGGTGCGACCGTGGAGAGCATGGCGTTCGTGGCGGCATCGAGGACCGCGATCCGGCGTGCCGTGTCGGCCTGCAGCGCGGTGACGCGCGCGGCGTGCTCGGCCTCGAGTCGGTTGCGCAGGGCGTCGGTCTCGGCCTGAGCGGCCCGCAGGCCGGCGGTGTACCCGGCCGCGTGCCCGCGGACGTCCGCGCTCGACGCGCGCTCGCGTCCGGCGGGGTCGGCGAGCACCGGGAACGCGACGCGGTGCACGACGGTGTCAGTCAACGAGCTCGTCCTCCTCGGCGCGGTGCACGGTGACGACGCCCTGGGCCTCGAGCTCGCGCACGGAGCGGACGACCTCGGCACGGGCTTCCTCGACCTGCGAGACGCGGACCGGGCCCATGGCCTGCAGTTCGTCGTCGAGGAGTTCGCGGTTGCGCTCGGACACGTTCGCGCGGATGGTCTCGACGACGGGTCCGGCTGCGCCCTTCATGGCGGTCGCGAGGATCTTCGAGTCGATGCCGCGCAGCACCTGCTGGATGTCGCGGGACTCGAGCTTCACGATGTCCTCGAAGGTCAGCATGCGGGAGCGGATGTCCTCGGCGAGCTCCGGGTCGCGGGCTTCGAGCCCCTCGAGCACGGCCTTCTCGGTCGCGACGTCCGAGCGGTTGATGATGTCGACCAGGGGTGCGATGCCACCGACGACCTCGACGCTCTCGCGCGGCGACACGACGGCCCCGGCGCGCTGGCGCAGCACACCGGCGACGATGCCGACGGCCTCGGGGGTCGCACTGCCCATGGTCGCGAAGGCCTGTGCGACGTCGGTGCGGACGCGCTCGTCGATCCCGGCGAGCACGGCACTGGCCTGCCCGGGGCCCAGGTGGGCGAGCACGAGCGCGATCGTCTGCGGCAGCTCGCCCTCGAGCAGGGAGATGACCTGGCCGGGTTCGGCGTCGTCGAGGAAGTCGAACGACTGGCCGGCGAGGTTCGAGGCCAGACGGTCCATCACGCCTGCGGCCCGCTCGGCACCGAACGACGCCTCGAGCAGCCCGAGGGCGGTCTCCTTGCCGCCGCGCTTCTGCAGCCGGCCGCTCATCGTGATCCGGTGGAACTCCGACAGCGTCTGGTCGACGACGGTGTCCTCGACGCGGCGCATCCGGACGATCTCGGCGGAGATCTCCTCGGCCTCCATCTCGGTGAACTGCTTCATCACCTCGGCGGCGCGGTCGGTCTCCATCTGCATGAGGATGAGCGCGACCTTCTGCGCACCGGTCAGGGCACGGTCGCTCGGACCGGAACCGCCGCCGGGGCTCGGCATCAGCGCGCTCACACCGGTGCCCGGTCGTCGAGGAGCCCGCGCAGGAGCTCGGCGGTGCGCTTCGGGTCGCGCTCGGCCAGGGCGGAGATGTCCTGACGGCGGCGCTCGGCGGTGATCTCCTCGGTCGTCAGCACCTCGGTGGGGGCGTCCCCGCCGGGCATCGCCGACAGCACCGCGGTCGGGGCGTCACCGGCACCGAGCGTCGCCCGGTCGTCGACGCCGTCCATCGCGAGGGGCAGCTGGAACGTCTCGCCGGCGAAGGCGTCGAGCTCGCCGAGGTCGACGGCCTCGCGCTCCTGCTTCCGGTTGCGGCGGGCGACGAAGAACATGATCGCGATGACGGCGAGGACGATGCCGATCACGATGCCCGCGGTGCGGATCGACGACCACAGTGCTTCCTGCTGGTCGGCCTTCTGCTGGGCCTCGAGGGCCTTCGCGGCCTGGTCGGAGGCGCTCGTGTCGAAGTCCATCATCGCGACCTTGACCTGGTCGCCACGGTTCTGGTCGACACCCGCGGCGGCGGACACCAGGTCGTTGATGCTCTGCAGGTTCGCGTTCTGCACGGCGTCGGCCTTCGAGTTCAGCGCGACCGAGATGGTCTGCCGGTCGAGCCCGCCCGAGGGGATCTGCGTGGTCTCGGTGGTGTGGTCGACGGCGTTGTTCTTCGTCGCCGATTCGTTCTTGTACCCGTCGTCGCCGGTGCCGCTCGTCGCGGTGCCGTTCGGGACGGCGATGTTGTCCGGACCGAGGACCCCGGTCGCGCCGGACCCGGCGCCGGCGCCGGCGCCGTACTCCTCGGTGGTGCTCGACTCGTTCAGCGCGACCGGGCCCGACGTGGGAGACGTGTAGCTCTCGGACGTCCGGGTGCCGGACTCCTGGTTCATGGTGCCGGAGACCACGACGGTCGCGTTGCCGACGCCGAGCGTGGTGTCGAGCAGGTCCTGGATCTTCTTGCTCGTCGCCGCGTCGTAGTCCGCAGCCTGGTCGGCGCCGCTGCCGGTCGCGCCGGTGCCGACGGCGGACAGGGTCTGGCCCTTCGCATCGACGACCGAGACGTCGGTGGGCTGCATGCCCTCGACCGAGGCGCTCGTCAGGTGCACGATGGCCTGCACCTGGTCGGTGCTCAGCTGCGTGCCGTTCTCGGTCGCGATGAACACCGACGCGGTCGGGTCCTTCTCCTCGGAGACGAACACCGACTTCTCCGGGATCGCGAGCTGCACGGTGGCGGTCTGCACGCCGTCCATCGCACCGATGGTCTTGGCGAGCTCGCCCTCCATCGCGCGCTTGTAGGTGACGTCCTGCTGGAACTCCGAGCTCGTCACGCCCATCTTGTCGAGCAGCGAGTAGCCACCCTCGTTCGACGACGGCAGGCCGTTCGACGCCGCCTTGAGCCGCTCCGAGTACACCTGCGCCTGCGGCACGAGGATCGTCGCGCCGCCGTCGGTGAGCTGGAACGGCACACCGTCGGTCTGCAGCTGGTCCGTGATGGAGCTCGCGTCGGCCGCGGCGAGCCCGGTGAAGAGCGGGGCGTAGGACGCCTTGCCGAGCCAGGACGCGAGGGCGATCCCGCCGAGCACGAGCGCCGCGATCGCCAGGATCGCGATGGTGCGCTGGGCGGCGGAGAAGCCCTTCACGTAGGCGCTGAGGCGCGCGAAGACGTTCTTGACGGCGACGGGCATCAGGCCTGCATCCTCATGATCTCGTTGAAGGCGTCGACGCCCTTGTTGCGGACGGCGGAGACGAGCTCGAGCGTGACCTGCGCGCGGGTGGCGGCGATCGTGGCGTCGTGGATGTCGTCGAGGTTGCCGGTCACGGCCTTGAGCGCGAGGGTCTTCGAGTCGCTCTGCAGCGACTGCAGCCCGTCGACGGCGTTGCCGAGGCTCGCGGCGAACCCGCTGCCGTCGGTCGTCGCGCCGGCGGCTGCGGTGGCGTTCGTGCTGTCGCTGGACGTCCCCGAGACACTCGTCAGGGCGTTCGTCATCGCGTTGGTGGTCACACCGTTCACGGCGTCGATGGGCATCAGTTCTTCCCGATCTGCAGTGCCGCCTCGTAGGCGGTCTTGGCACGGTCGACCACGGCGGCGTTCGCCTGGTAGCCGCGCTGGGCCATGATGAGGTCCGCCATCTGCGTGCCGAGGTCGATGTCGGGCATGCGGACGTAGCCCTCCTCGTTCGCGAGCGGGTTGTCCGGGTCGTAGGTCACACGGCCGGCGGCGCTGCCGAACGCCGCGCCCTTGACGTAGGCGCCGGAGACGCCGTTGCCCTCCTGCACCTCGACGTAGCGCGCTTGGAACGCGGTGTCGTCCATCGACTTCACGGTGTTCGCGTTGGCGATGTTGTCCGAGACGGCGTCGAGCCACTTCCGGTGCACGGTCAGGCCGGTGCTCGCGATGCCGATCGCGTCGAAGGTCGTCACGAGTTCGTCCGCATCGCCGCACGGACGCTGGTGAGCTCGGAGTTCATCGCCTGCGTGGCGAACTGGTACCGCAGCACGGTGTCGATGTTCGACAGCGTCTCCTCGTCGAGGTTGACGTTGTTGCCGTTCGTGTTCGTCGGCTCGAGGCTGCGCGCCATCGTCGGCGTGGTGGCACCGTCGCCGTCCACGATCGACTTCGCCAGGGCGTCCTCGAACTGGACCTTCTCGGCGTGGTAGTTCGTCGTGTTGATGTTCGCGATGTTGTTCGCGATCACCTTCTGGCGCATCGACAGACCGTCGAGTGCGCTCTGCAGCGCGACGCTCGTCACGGAATCGAACACGAAGGGTCCCCTCGTCAGGCGTCGTCGGTGCGACGTCGCCGTGCGGTGGTGGCCGATCCCTGGCCGAACTGGTGAGCGATCCGTGCTCGAGTGGCGCTATCGGAGTCCGTCGTCCGCCGCGTTAGGCGTCGCCCCGAACGGGGGGCGGTGGGTGCGGGTGCGGCGTCGGTGTGCGGTGTCGCCCGTTGCGCGCGCTGACAGTTGCACGCGCACGGGAGCGACACCGTCGACGTCGTACGACATCGACATCGTCGCCCCGTGCACGCGCCACCAGTTGCACGCGCTCGGAAGCGACGGAGCCGACGTCGTACGACGACGACATCGTCGCTCCGTGCAGACGCCGCCAGTTGCGCACGCCGGCAGTTGCACGGGCGCGGAAGCGACAGGGTCGCCGTCGTACGACGACGACATCGTCGCTCGGGGCGCGGGTCAGGCGGAAGCGTCGAGGTACACGGAGCCGCGGGGCTCGCGCGTGGCGTCGACGGCGCGCAGGGCACCGAGGTGCTCCAGCGTCGAGCGGCGGTCCGCCTCGAGCACCGTCATCCGGTCCCGCTGCGCGGCGAGCAGCCGGGAGGCCCGTCCCACCAGGTCCCGCGGCAGCGGTCCCAGCCCGGCCGGCTCCGACCACCCGGCCACGGCCGTGGAGTCGGCCGCCTGCCCGGCGGCGTCGTGCTCCAGGGAGGTGAGCAGGGCCTCCCATGCGGCTCGTCCGTCCGGCTGCTCAGGCGACAGCTCTGCGGACGGCTCAGGCGACACCGAGGGCTCCCCCGGTCGGCTGCTGCGTGGTGGGCGTCGCGGGCAGCGACGCGGCTGCCTCGTGCCACGACTGACGCAGCGGCTCGAGGATCCGGATGCAGTCGCGGGTGGCCTGCACGTCGCGGTGCACGTTCGCCGTGATGAGCGAGGTGGAGGCGTAGTTGTAGACGGCGAGCAGACCCTCGCCGCCGTCCCAGACGTCGATCCGGAGTGTGCTGGAGAGCTCACCGACGATCGCCTGGGCGTGCAGGAGCTGCTCGCGGGCCGCCTCCCAGTCGGCGGCGACCTGCGCGGCCTCGGCACGGTGCAGGTCGAGCAGCAGCCGGTCGTAGAGCATCGTCACGAGCTGGGCCGGCGTCGCCGACAGCACGGCCTCGTTCGTGTACTGGGCACGACGCTGGTCGGTGACGGTGCGCGGCTGGGCGGCCTGGCGGAAGGCGGCTGCCTGGAAGTCGAAGGTCATGGTCGTTCCCGTCAGCTCGACGTCGAGGCCAGCTGGCCGGCGAGCCAGCTCGACTGCGACTGGAGCTTGCTGAGGCTGGTCTCGAGGGATGAGTAGAGGGTCTGCAGCGCGGCCCGGCGCCTCGTCAGCCGGTCGGTCCAGCTGTCGATCTGGGTGTTGAGGTCCTTGGCGACGGCCTGCTGCCCGGTGATGGACGTGGTGATTGAGCCGTCGTACTTGTCGGAGGCGGCGCTGGCCGCGGCACCGACGTTCGCGGCGACGCCGGAGAGCATCGCCTGGGTGGCCTTCGGATCGGCGGCGAGTGCCTTCTGGAAGACCTCCGGGTCGAAGGTGAAGCTGCCGTCCCTCGTGATCACGATCCCGATCGTCGACGGCGACTTGCCGTCGACCGGGGCGGACATCGTGCTCGTGAGCCGCTGCACGGCGTCGCGGGACGCACCGTCGCCGAGCAGGACGCCGGCCTTCGTCGTCGTGGTGCCGGACGTCGCGCTGGTCGAGCTCGACACCGCGGTGTTCGTCTTGTAGTAGGCGGCGACCGCGTTCATCGCGTCGACGAGCCCGGAGGCCACGGACTGGGCCTTGGTGGTGTCCTGCGCGACCGTCACGGTGACGGGTTCGGTGGTGGCCTTCGACACGGTGACGTCGAGCCCGGGGACGAGCCCGGTGAAGGTGTTCGTCGCGCTCGTGACCGTCTGCGCGGCGGCGGTGCCGGCCCAGAGCGTGACGCTGGCGTCGGTCGCCGTGGTGACGACGGCGGCACCGGTCTCGGTGAGGACGTTCGTCGCGGTGCCCGCTGCCACGTCGTCGGCGCCGCCCCGGTACACCCGGAAGCCGCCGGCCGCCCCGGTCGTGGCGGACGTGAGCTGCAGGCGGTAGAGCTTGCTGCCGTCGGCGTCGGTGCCGGCGGAGACCTTCGTCGCGGTGACGCCCGCACCGGACTTGTTCAGGGCGGACACGGCGTCGTCGAGCGAACCGGACGCCGGCGTCACGGTGGTCGACTTGCCGTCCGCGCCGACGATCGTGATCGGCTGCGCACCGGTCGACCACGTCGACATCGCGGCCGTGACCCCGACCTGTGCCGAGGCGGTCGAACCGACGGTGAAGCTGATGGAGCCGGCGGTCGCCCCGGTACCGGTGACGGCGGTGACGGTCGGCGCGGTGCTCGTCGCGGCAAAGAGGTCGAGCGACGAGGCCTTCGCGGCATCCGTGGCCTTCGTGGCGAGCCCCTGGATCAACCCGTTGAGCGTCTGCAGTGACGAGATGAACGAGTTGGTGGTGATGAGCTTGTTCTTGAGCAGGGTCTGCGGGACCCCCTCGACGCTCATCAGCGAGTTGATGAGGTCGGTCGTCTTGAGACCGCTGACCAGACCGTCGATCGCGAGGCTGCTGCTCGAGGACACGGACGAGGACATCGTCGACACTCCCTGGCGTCGTGGAGGTGGTCAGGATGGTGGCGTCCGTCCTCCGGGACACCCGATCGGGCCCGGAGGACGGACGTCGTGATGGCTAGCGCAGGAGCGAGAGCACGCCCTGGGTGCTCTGGTTCGCCTGCGCGAGCATCGAGGTGCCGGCCTGGCTGAGGATGTTGTCGCGCGTGTACTTGACCATCTCCTGCGCCATGTCGACGTCGGTGATGCGCGAACCGGCAGCGGTGAGGTTCTCCTTGGCCACGTTCGTCACGTTGATGGCGTGGTCGAAGCGGTTCTGGACCGCACCGAGGTTGGAACGAGCCTCCGAGACCGACTTGATCTGCGCGTCGAGCTCGGTCACCGCGAGGCGAGCGTTGTCGCCCGTGGTGAAGTCGAGCGCCTTGACCGCCGTGGCGACCTTCGAGACGTCCGCGCCGGTGAGGTCGACGTCGATCTTGCTGGCGTCGGAGCCGTCCGCGCCGACCTGGAAGGTCAGCTTGCCGGTACCGGGACCGGCAGCCGTGGTGGAGGCCTTGCCGTCGAGCAGCTTGATCCCGTTGAAGTTGGTCGAGTCCGAGATGCGCTGCAGCTCCTCCTGGAGCTGACCGACCTCGGTCGTGATCGCCTTCCGCGAGTCCTCGTTGTTCGAGTCGTTGCCGGCCTGGACAGCCAGGTCGCGCATGCGCTGGAGGATCGAGTGGGTCTCGGTGAGGCCACCTTCAGCGGTCTGCACGACGGAGATGCCGTCCTGCGCGTTGCGGGCGGCGACCGTGAGGCCACCGACCTGGGACTTCAGCCCCTCGGAGATCGACAGACCGGCAGCGTCGTCGGCAGCACGGTTGATGCGGAGGCCGGTCGAGAGCTTCTCGAGGGACTTCGACAGGTCGTTCTGCGTCGCGTTGAGGTTCCGGTACGTGTTGAGTGCCGAGAGGTTGGTGTTGATGGACATACCCATGGTGGTTTCCTCCGTGAATGTGGGTCGTGCGTCGGCCCGTCCGTGGGCTGACATGGATGACTCTCGGCCGGTTGCCGGGAGTCGTTAGGGGATCGGCGGAGAACTTTCCGCCGACGTCTCAACTCGCCGCGACGGCCGGGCCGGACGCGGCGTCGTGCACGGCACGGGCGACACCGGCGGCGGCGTTCGTGGCGACACGGGCGAGGTAGGCGCTGCGGCGGGCCGCGGTGGTGCGGCTCGCGGGCTCGACGGTGGTGCCGTCGCCGTAGTGGGCGGCGAGACCGTCGTGGAGCAGGCGCATCGCCTCGGAGCGCTGCTGCGAGACGGCCGAGTGCGTGATGCCGAGCTCGGCGGCGACGTCGGTGACCGAGCGGTCGCCGAAGTACACGGCCTCGACGATGAAGCGCATCCGCTCCGGCAGGGCCTCGACCGCGGCGCGGAGGTACCGGCGCTTCTCGGTCTCGAGCAGGCCGTCCCCGGGGAGCGGCAGGTCCGCGGGGACGAGGTCGTGCACGGTCTCGTCCAGCGGCGCGACGGTCCGGGCGGCGTCGCTCATCGCGTCGACGGCGGTCTGCTTGTCGACGCCCATGGCATCGGCGATCTCCTGGGCACCGACGCTCCGACCGAGGCGTGCGGACAGGGCCTCCTGCGTTGCCAGGGTCTCGCGGATCCGCTTCCGGGTGCCGCGGGAGGCCCAGTCGGCCGAACGCATGTCGTCGGCCAGCGCACCGGCGATCCGGGTGCGGGCGTAGGCGCCGAACGGCACGCCGAGGGTGGGGTCGAAGGCCTCGGCGGCTGCGACGAGTGCGAGCGATCCGACGGCGGCGAGGTCGTCGCGGTCCAGGTGCGTCGCCCGGGAGCGGACGTCGGCCACGATGTAGCCCACGAGCGGGAGGTGCTCCACGATCATCGCGTTGCGTTCGGTGCGGTCCATGCTGTTCCCCTGGTCGACCTGACGTGTGTCGGCTCACCCGTCCGTGGGCGCGACGGACGCCGGCCTCGGATGGCCGGTGCGTACGCCGAAGACCCGCCCGGGTCCCTCCGAGCGGTGCACCCCGCATCGTTCCCGAGCGGTTCCGGGTGTCCCCCGGGGTGCGTTCTGAATGTATCGGCTGGCAATGCGCTGAACAGGTGCACAACCGTCCCCAGTGCGGGGGTGTCAGGCCCCGTTTCGGGTCGGCATTTGGGGGGACCCGGGGTCGGGAACGCCCGTTCTTGTCCCCCGACGGGGGTCATCGGGTCACAGAGTCGACGAGTACGGGGGACGGCACTCGGCCGCCGGGGCTTACGGTCGCGGTCACGGAGTCGATAGGTCCGGGTGTCCGCAGGATGACGGACCGGGGACCACCCCGACGAACCACCACCTGGGAGGAGCTGATGAGCGTGAACGACCTGTCCGCCGTGCTCTGGCGCGAACGCGAGCTGCTCGAACTGCTCACCTTCAAGCTCGAGGAGGAACAGCTCCTGCTCACCGCGGGCCGCTCCCGCTGGGTGTCGCACGCCAGCCGTGAGGTCGAGCAGGTCCTCGACCGGCTCCGCAGCACCGGTCTCGAGCGTGCCGCGCAGAGCGCCGAGGTCGCCGAGGAGTGGGGCGTGGCCGCCGACGCTCCCCTGCGCGACGTCGTCGCCGCGGCACCGAACGGGCCGTGGGGCGAGATCTTGTCGTCACACCTCACTGCGATGGTCGAACTGACCACCCAGATCGGTGCCCTGCGCGACGAGAACGACCGGTTCCTCCGTGCCGCCGCCCAGGCCACCGAGGAGACCCTGGCGGGGACCGTCACCGGCGCCGCCACCTACGACGCCAGTGGCACGTCCGGCCCAGGCCAGGACGGCGCCCGCCTGTTCGAGGGGACGCTGTAACACCGTGGTCAGCACCTTCGGATCCCTCGCGACCGCCTACTCCGGCCTCGCAGCCGCCCGTGCCGGCATCGACGTCACCGGCCAGAACATCGCGAACGCCGGCACCGCGGGCTACACGCGGCAGCGCGTCACGCAGAACTCGATCCCCGCGACCCAGACCGGGTTCATGCGGGGCACCGCGGCCCTCGCCGGCCAGGGCGTCTCGGTCGACGGCATCGCCCGCCTGGCGTCCCTGACGCTCGACGCCGGTGTCCGCGTCGCCGCCGGTTCGTCGGCCTACGCCGATGCCCGCGCCACGGCGCTCTCCGCCCTCGAGACCGGGTTGCACGAGCCCGGCAAGGACGGCCTGAGCGCCAAGCTCGACGCGTTCTGGTCGTCCTGGAGCGAGCTCGCCAGCCACCCCGACGACCCGGGTGCCGCCAGTGCCGTGCTCGGGGCCGCCGGCACCGTCGTCGCCGCCCTGGCTGCCGGCTCGAAGGCCGTCGACGCGCAGTGGTCCTCGGTGCGCGGCACCCTGACCGGGCAGGTCGCCCAGCTGAACGGCGCCGCGGAGCAGGTCGCCGACCTGAACGGCCAGATCCGCACCGCGCTCGCCTCGGGCGGCAACGCCAACGAGCTGCTCGACCAGCGCGACCAGCTCACGCAGCAGATCGCCACGCTCGCCGGCGGCACCACCCGGACGAACGCCGACGGCACGGTCGACGTGCTCCTCGGCGGCAACCCGCTCGTGCAGGGCACCGACGCCCGCTCGGTCGCCCTCGGTGGCGGCGAACGTCTCGCCGACGGCACCGCGGTCACCCTGACCTGGACCACCGGCACGGCCGGGGCGGTCGGACTGGGCGGCGGGTCGATCGGTGGCGCCCTCGCGGTCCTCGCACCCGCGTCCGGCACCGGCACGGGCGGCGCACTCGCCGAGGCCTCCGCGTCCTACGACGCCGTGGCCACGCGGCTCGCCACGACCGTGAACGCCCTGCACGCCGCCGGGACCACCCCGGCCGGCACCACCGGCGCCCCCTTCTTCTCCCTGGCGGCCGGCGTCCCCGCCGCCCAGGCACTCGGCGTCGTCCCCACGGACGCCGGTGGGCTGGCGACGCGGAACGCGGCGGGGGAACTCGACGACTCGTTCGCCGACGCGCTCGCGCGACTCGGGGCGTCGTCGGACGGCGCCGACCAGGTCTGGGCGACGTTCGTGGCGGGGGTGGGCACCGCCTCCAGGTCGGCCACGTCGGAATCGACGATGACCGGACTCGCGCTCACCAACGCGCGCAACCAGCAGCAGTCCAGCGCCGGCGTCGACCTCGACGAGGAGAACGTCAACCTGCTGAGCTACCAGCACGCGTACCAGGGCGCGGCGCGCGTCCTGACCGCGGTCGACGAGATGCTCGACACCATCATCAACCGCGTCGGACTCGTCGGGAGGGGCTGATCGTGATCACCCGTGTGACCACCCAGATGTCGATGGCGGCCGCCTCGGCCCGGCTGCAGGCCGGTGCCGCGCGGGTCGCCGAGCTCACCGACCAGGCCACGACGCTGCGTGCGATCCAGAAGCCCTCGGACGACCCGGTCGGCACCGCGTCGTCGATGCAGGTGCGCAAGGAGCAGGCCGCAGCCGCGCAGTACTCGCGGAACGCGAACGACGCCGCGGCGTGGCTCGCGACCACCGACAGTGCGCTGTCCGGCGTGTACTCGGTGCTCAACAACGTCCGCGACCTCACGGTGCGGGCCGCGAACTCCGGCACCATGAGCGACACCGACCGCGACGCGTTCGTCACGCAGTTCCGGTCGCTCAAGGCCGACCTCGAGGCACGCGCCAACACGACCTACGGCACCCGTTCGGTGTTCGCGGGCTCGTCGACCGCCGCTGTCGCCTACCACCCCGCGACGGGCTGGGCGGCCTCGGGCACCGACGTGTCGCGTCGGGTCGGCGACGGCACCACGGTGCGGGTCGACACCTCCGGCGCCGCGGTCTTCGGCTCCGGCGACGACTCGGTGTTCGGCATGATCGACTCCATCGTCAGCGACCTGCAGAACGGGGTGAACGTGAACGCTCGCATCGGGGACGTCGACACGGCGCTCGGGACCGTCCGCGGCGCCCAGGCCGACGTCGGCGTCCGGCACGCCGCTGCACTCGCGGCGCAGGACTCGCTGAAGTCCGCGACCGTCTCGCTCGAGAGCCGCCGCGCCGACATCGAGGACGTCGACCTCGCGAAGGCCGTCCTCGACCTGCAGGTGCAGCAGACCAACTACCAGGCAGCCCTCGCCGTCACCGCGAAGGTCCTGCAGCCGACCCTGATGGACTACCTCCGATGAGCATCTCCCTGACCTTCGCCGTCCCGCCGTTCGGGCTCGCTCCCGCCGCGGCCTTCGAGCTCTCGCCGGTCGACGGCGCCGAGGGGCTGTTCACGCTCGTCGGCGACGACGCACGGCTGTTCCTGCTCGACGCCGCGGTGCACCTGCCGTCGTACGCGCCGGAGCTCACCGACGAGCAGGCCGCCGGGCTCGGGTTGACCGACCCGGCCGATGCGATGCTGCTCGTGGTCGCGAACCCCGGAGCGTCCGGCACCACGGTGAACCTGCTCGCGCCGATCGTCGTGAACGCCCGGACGGCCGTGGGCGCGCAGGTCATCCTCGAGGAGCAGGACCTGCCGCTGCGGGCGGAGCTCGCGCGGGTGTAGGTGGGGGGCTTCGGGCCGGGCCGGGGCCGGTCGACGCGGAACGACGCTGTCGACGTCGTACGACATCGGTGCTGTCGCACCTCCGCGTCTGCAACTGTTGCGCACGCGTGACAGCGACCGAGTCGCCGTCGTACGACATCGACATCGACATCGTCGCAAGTTGCTTCCGCCTCATCCCTCCACAGCCTGGAGGCGCGGCTCGTCATCCACAGATCGGCTCACCGTCGCCCCGTGGTCGGTCCCGGCGATCGATGGTTGATCCATGGACGACCGCGCACGCACCATCCCCCTCATCCGCACGACCGGCAAGCCCAGCGCCGAACGCCGGACCCTGCAACGCCGTGTCCGTCGGGGCGAGTTGGTCGCGGTACGTCCCGGGGTCCTGGTCTCCCCGTCGTCGGTCGTCGGACTCCGGCCCGAGGGCCACCTGTTGCTCCTGGTGCGCGCAACCGCGCCGATGATCCACGCGCCGAGGGCCTTCGCGCGCTCGGCTGCGGCTGCCGTGCACGGACTCCCCTTCGTCCATGCCCCACCGACGAAGGTCGACGTGGTCGATCCGCGCCGCGAACGCTCCGACACGTCAGCACATCTGCGGCTCCATCCCGGACCGCTCGTCCGCGAGCCGACGCCGGACGCACGGTGGGCCGGCCTGCCCGCGACCACCCCCGCGGAGATCGACGGAGCGCCCGTCACGTCATTGGCACGGACCCTCGTCGACATCGCGGGTTCGTCCACCCTCGAGTTCGCGCTGCCGATGATCGACCAGGCGCTCCACGATCGGCATCTCCTGCCCGAGGTCCTGCTCGACGAACTCGCCGCGACGGGGCCCACGGGCCACGACAAGGCGGGGATCGCCGTGGGGATGGGCTCGGCGCTGTCGGGGTCACCGGCGGAGTCAGTGTGCCGCGTGCGCTTCCGCGAGATCGGGGTGCCGGAGCCGGTGCAGCAGCACGTGTTCGCCCGGGCCGGATCGGCCACGGCGATCGTGGACTTCTGGTTCCCCGACCAGGGCGTCGTGGTCGAGGTCGACGGCCGCGCGAAGTACGAGGACCCGGCGCTGATCGACGGGCGATCCACCGCGGACGCGCACTGGCGCGAGAAACGTCGTGAGGACTTCATCCGGTCGTTCCCCGAGGTCCGTGTGGTCGTCCGGCTCTCGTGGTCCGACCTGATGCAGCCCGACCGGGTGCGGGCTGCCCTCCGGCGCGCGGGTGTGCCGTGCTGAGGCTGCGTGTTCGACGATCAGCGCGGACGACGCGGCGCGTCCGGGTGGTACGTGCGCTGACGCTCGATCCGCGGCCGACCGGACGCTTCACCGGCGTGCGCCACCCCACCGACCACGACCTCACCGAGTCCCACGCGCACACCACGGACCGGCCCGGTGCCCTTGACCACCCCGCCGCGGTGGTCGGGGTCGGGCTCCCGGTGGTCGCCGCCGTCCGCCAGTTCGACGTCTCGCAACGAGACCGGCCCGAGCACCTGCGCGCCCTCGCCGATCCGCGCCGGCCCCTCGACGAGACACCCTGCCGTCAGGCGAGCCCGACCACCGATGACGACGTCGGACCCGTCAGCCACGATGGTCACCGGGCCCGGGCCGAGTTCGGCACCCTCGCCGATGTGCACGGCCGACGCCGACGCGACGACGGTCACGGGTCCGGGGCCCAGGCGGGCACCGGCGGCCAGCGTGATCACCCCACCGTGACGGGTCTCGAGCGTCGTGGACGGGTACAGCTCCACGCCGGGCAGGACCGACACGCCCACCCCGATCAGGACGGACGCGGGATCGAGCACCCGGACCTCGGGCGCGAGGGCGGCCACCTGCCGGACGGTCAGGAACCCGGCCGCACGACGGGCGGCGTCGAGGGGTCCCTGCCCCGGATCGGTGTCCACCCAGCGAGCCTCTCACGTGCCCGGCGTACGGTGAACGCATGGCCCGTGCCCCGAAGGACCAGTCGATCGTGCCCCTGCCGACCGCACCGGTCTCCCCCACCTCTTCCGACCCCCGAACGCAGCAGGTCCAGCCCTCGGGCTGGGCCAAGTGGCTCGATCGGGTCATCAGCGTGCAACGTCCCGTCGTGGTCGCGCACGTCAACGCGATCCGTCGCCGCAAGCCCGACGCGACACCCGCCGAGGTGATCCAGATCCTCGAGCGGCAGTACCTTGCCGCCGTCACGACCGGCGGTGCCGCGGTCGGTGCGAGTGCGGTGATCCCCGGGGTCGGGATGGCCGCTGCGCTCGGACTGAGCGGCGCCGAGACGGTCGGGTTCCTCGAGACCACCGCGCTGTTCGCACAGTCGGTGACCGAGGTGCACGGCATCGCGCTGGACGACCCGGAGCGCGCCCGCACGCTGGTGATGGCGATGATCCTCGGCGCACCGGGCACGCAGCTCATCAAGCAGCTCGCCGGACAGGCCGCTGGCGGTCAGGCCCGGACGGCGTTCTGGGGCGAGATGGTGACGTCCTCGCTGCCGAAGCAGGTCGTCAACGGCATCGGCGGACAGGTCCGTGACCAGTTCATCAAGCGCTTCGCCATCCGACAGGGCGGCTCGGTCCTCGGCCGCGCGCTCCCGTTCGGCATCGGAGCGGCCGTCGGCGGTCTGGGGAACCACGCCCTGGGGCGCAAGGTGATCCAGGCGTCGCGGACGGGGTTCGGCATGCCGCCGGCGGAGTTCCCGATCGTGTTGACGGTCACGCCGACTGCCGAGAAGACCCGGCGCGCGCTGCCGTGGAAGCGCGGCGCGGGCAACGACCAGGACCTCTGGACCGAGCCGGGCCAGGACGCCCCCCGCTCGAAGCGCTAGCGGGACGACCGAGCAGGGCCCGGGCACGGTTGCTCAGCAGCCGAGCCCGGGCCGTTCGTGCAACTGCGCCTCAGAAGGACCGCACCGGCGTCGTCACGACCTGCCCGGCGTGGGCGAACCCACCACCGAACCCGAACAGCAGCGCCGGCACCCCCTCTGGCAGATCGCCACGCTCCCACGCCTTCGACAGCCCGAGCGGCACACTCGCGGCCGAGGTGTTCCCGGACTCGACGACGTCGCGGATGACGAACTTCGACTCGCCGCCGAGCGCGGTGACGAGCGGCTCGATGATCCGCAGGTTCGCCTGGTGGAACGCGAACACCTCGATGTCGTCCATCGAGAGCCCGGCGGCCTCGACGACCTTGCGGGCGTGCCCCTCGGCCTCGGTGATGGCCCACCGGTAGATCGAACGGCCCTCCTGGTTGAACCGCCCGGGCGACCCCTCGACACGGACGGCGTCGAGCAGGTGCGGCACGCTCCCCCACGACACCGGGCCGATCTCGGGCGTCTCGGCGACCCCGAGCACGGCGGCACCGGCCCCGTCACCGACGAGCACGCAGGTCGACCGGTCGGTCCAGTCGGCGATGCCGGACAGCACCTCGGACCCGATGACGAGCGCGACGTCGGCCGAACCGGTGCGGATGGACTGGTCGGCGAGCCCGAGCGCGTACTCGAACCCGCTGCACGCGGTGTTGATGTCGATCGGCGCCGGACCGTTCGTCATGCCGAGAGCGGCGGCGACCCGACCTGCCGTGTACGGCGCGCGGTCCTGGTGGGTGGTGGAGGCGACGATGACGAGTCCGACGGCCGAGGGTGACACCCCGGCGTCGGCGAGGGCGCGGCGTCCGGCCTCGATCGCCATCGACGTCACGGTGTCGTCGGGCCCGGCGATCCGACGCGTCTGGATCCCGGTGCGGGTGCGGATCCACTCGTCGTTCGTGTCGACCATCGTCGAGAGCTCATCGTTGGTCAGGACGCGTTCGGGCTGGTGGTGTCCGAACCCGAGGATCCGGCTGCCGCGGAGTGCTGGGATGTTCATCGTCGGCACGTTACCCCCTCACTCCACCGCCGCATGCCGATCGGGGAATGGAGAGCACCGCACCCGCGGTCACTTCCGCGCCGCTGCAGTCGCGCGGTCGTTCGCCTTGCCGATCGCGTCGACCAGCTCGTCCTTGGTCATCTTCGAGCGGCCGCTGACGTCGAGCCGCTTCGCGACGTCCATCAGATGCGCCTTCGAGGCGTTCGCGTCGACGCCGCCCTCGGTCTTCCCCGAAGAACGCGATCCGGAACCGCGGGAGCCAGCGGCGCCGGAGTCGGACGGCCCGAAGGACTCCTTCTCCTCCCAGTGGTCGCCGACCTTCTCGTACTCGTGCTTCACGGCGGCGAACGCCGTGCGGTGCGCCCGCTCGCCCGGGCCGTACGTCTCGTTCGCCGAGTCCAGTGTCTTCTCGAAGACCTCCTGCGCGTGCTCCGGTGACCGCTGCAGGGTGCTGGGGATCTCGTCCTTGGCTGGCATGACTGCTCCTCTCGAGTGGTACCCCCTGACTACTCCCAACCCCTCGACCGGTACTCCCAGGGCCTGGCGTCCGCAGCGCGTCACGAGTAGACCCGTCTCATGGACTACACACACCTCGGACGGACAGGGCTGTCGGTCTCGCGCGCCGTGCTCGGCACGATGAACTTCGGCCCGGAGACCAGCGAGGACGACTCGCACGCGATCATGGACCGGGCCCACGAGCTCGGCGTCAACTTCTTCGACACCGCCAACGGCTACGGCGGCTCGGTGGGCAAGGGCGCCACCGAGGAGATCATCGGCCGCTGGTTCGCCAAGGGCGGCGGACGTCGCGAGAAGACGGTCCTTGCCACCAAGGTCTACGGCGAGATGATCGACTGGCCGAACGGCGGCAAGCTCTCGGCGTACAACATCCGCCAGTCGCTCGACGCTTCGCTGCGCCGCCTGCAGACCGACCACATCGACCTGTACCAGATGCACCACGTCGACCGGGACACCCCGTGGGACGAGATCTGGCAGGCCATGGAACTCGCGGTCGCCCAGGGCAAGGTGCTCTACGTCGGCTCGTCGAACTTCGCCGGCTGGCACATCGCCCAGGCGCAGGAGGCCGCGAAGCACCGCAACTTCCTCGGCCTCGTCAGCGAGCAGTCGATCTACAACCTCGTCGTCCGGGACGTCGAGCGCGAGGTCCTGCCCGCCGCCCGCCACTACGGCCTCGGCGTGATCCCGTGGTCCCCGTTGCAGGGCGGCCTCCTCGGCGGCGTGATCGAGAAGACCGAGAACAGCTCGCGTCGCCTCTCCGGCCGCAGCGCCGAGTACGTCGACTCGCACCGTGACCAGCTCCAGGCCTACGAGTCCTTCGCGAAGGAGCTCGGCCACACTCCCGGCGAGCTCGCCCTCGCGTGGCTGCTGCACCAGCCCGGCGTCACCGCGCCGATCACCGGCCCGCGCACGATGGAGCAGTGGGAGTCCGCGGTCCGGGCCGTCGACATCCGCCTCGACCAGCGTGCGCTGGACCGGCTCGACGAGATCTTCCCGGGGCACAAGACCTCGCCGGAGGACTACGCCTGGTGACGTCGCCGACGGAACCAACGGGTCGCTGACGCGACCATCTGCCTGGAGGCGCGGTGCGGGTCGGACCCGCACCGCGCCTCCAGTGCGTGGTCACGTCCAGAACGCGACCAGCGTCGCGATCAGAGGCGCGCGATCTCGTCGTCCTGCAGGCCGATCGCCCGCAGGTACGCATCGACCGAACCCCAGCGACGCTCGACGTGGTCGATGACCGTGGTCATGATCGCCGGCACGCACCGTTGCGCGATCGCGGTGGCCTCGGGGTCGGCGCTCGCTGCGCGTTCCCGCGCGAAGCGGTCGACGAGCCGCTCCGCACTCATGGCGTAGTCCTCACCGATCGCGTCGATGTCCGCGCCCCAGTGCCGTGCGAGCAGCGCGCTGACGATCCCGGTGCGGTCCTTCCCGGCCGAGCAGCACACCAGCACGTCACCGTCGGTCGCCGCGACGGCGCGAAGTGCTTCGGCGATCCCGGTGCGGTGCCGGTCGAGCCAGTCGATGTACTGGTCCTCGAGGGCGATGGCCTCGGCTGCCGACTCCAGGTCCGACGACGGATCGAACATCGGGACACCTCGGTAGCCGGGCGACGCCGCGAGCGGATGCGGCACGGCGGCGGTCTCGTCGACCCGGCGGAGGTCGATCACTTCGGCGAGACCGGGCGGGTAGGCGTCCGGCCCCACCGGTTCGGTGTTCGCCCGGTACACGGTGCGGGGGTGGTCGGCCTGGAGGGCGGTACCGCCGACGGGGCGGAGGTTGGTGAGGATGTTCGACGTCGTGGTCATGCTTCCAATCTGCCGGGGACGAGCCGTCTGCGAGGATCGAACCATGAGTGAACACACCGAACTCATCGTCGCCCTCGACATCGCCGAGCGTGATCAGCGACGAATGGCTGCCGACGTGAACGATTGGCTCCGCGCGTCCGGCTGGAGCGTCCGATCGGCGTCCGCGAACGGGCCGGATGCTCTCGGTGCGCACGCGGACTCGTTCCGTGAGTCGACGTGGAGCAGCGCACCGTCAAGCGCGATCCTCTGCTCCGTCGAGGACTCGATGTGGGACGCGGTCAGCGACATGGAAGGTCCGCGCTGCTGGCAGTGCGACAGCGAAATCGCCGACGAGGACGTCTCGCACCTCGGCGACTGGATGTCCGGCCCAGAACCGGTGTTCACGTGCGGCCAGTGTGGAGCAGTCGCCCTCGCCGGCGACATGAACGTGGCGAGCAGTGTCGTGTTCGGGAACCCAGGAATCACGATCGAGTGTTTCGGGTACGACGGCATTGCCCTCGCGCGGCGGCTGCTGACCGAGGTCCGTGGATCATTCGCGAACCGATGGGCTTATGTGCACCGCCAGCGGTGACCTCATCTCGAAACTGGCGAGGCCCTGTCGTCCCGGCGCTCACGCGGAGGGCGGTAGCGCTCCTCGCCGCCCCCGTGACCGTCGGAGCGCCGTGATGGCAACGGACAGCTCAATGCCTGAGAACGTCGCCAGTACGAAGGGGAGGTCCTGTTCGGAACTCGGTCGAGTCCGAGTGCTCACCATTCAGTCGAAGACCTTTGGAACCGCGCCGTCGGCGAGCTCCTCTACTCGCTTGCCAACTTCGCGCAACAACGCCCGACCTGACCCGGAACCAAGGCGGTAGTTCGCGTTCATCCGACGAAGAAATGCGTCCACCTCCCGACCCTCGGCGCCGTCAGCACCCAGCGAGACGAACTCCTTCGACATTCCAGCAAGCTCTTCGCGGCTGAACCCGTCGATGTAGAAGTCGACGTAGTCGGCAACGGACGAGTAGTCGTCCCACCAGTATTGGTAGAGGTTCTCCAGGAAGCCCCCAAGGAGAGGAATCGCTTCGGAGTAGTTCTCGTACCCGATCTCGGTCAATCCAGTCATGTCACCCTCCGAGCCGTGTCGGGTACGCGGTCCGGACCACGAAACCGCCTGAACTGTTCTTGTCCCACAACAACTGCATCCACATCTGCTCCTCGTCTGCGAAGACCCCATCACCGAACCGCCGTCCGATCGCCTGATCGAACGTCGCGGTGATGTGAAGATCCTGGGTTTGGGTTTGGGCTTGGGCTTGGGCTTGGGCTTGGGCTTGGGCTTGGGCTTGGGCTCCATGTTCAACCGGTTCGAGGTCTTGTCGACTCAGCTGTCCCGGGTGCGGCCGATCAAACGGTTGAGATCGTCCCCAGGGAGACGGAATCCGTCCCGTCGGGCTCGGCGTCAACACTCGAAGCTCGGCCGCCCGCTGATCAGGATGCCGACTGCACGTTGAGGAGTTCTTGACTGGCAAGAGCTACGAGCGGACGCATCAGGGCCTCGACATTGACCCGGACGACCTCGTCATCGTCGAGCGCCGCGCTCGTTGGCTCCGCTGCATCCGCAGTCGACCCCGGTCTGAACTCGATCAGTCCGCCCTCGGACGCCTCACGACAGAGGCGCAAGACCTGCCCGACATGCGTCGAGCCGGCGAGTTCGCTGGAGACGACCTCAGCAACTTGATCTGCTTCCACTGCAACACCGTCGTCATCGCTACCGGCCTGGATGGCGTCGCGGATCATGTCTCGAACGATCATCCAGTTCTCGCTGCTCGCGAGCGGCGCGAGCACTGGCTGCCAAGCATCCACGAAACGAAGCGGATTGGCTGCGAGGCGCTGGACGAGCCACTCCGGCGTGGTCTTGGCATCCCGCGGGTACTGCTTGAGATCTTCGCGAAACTGCGTGGTCTCGACGCGCTCAGATTGCACGATGCTGCCATCGAGGTCGACCTGGACAGGCCACTGCGGCTCAGTGTCCCAGTCGAAATCGAACCGATAGGCTCCGGAGCTCTCGACCTGGAGTCGCCCCGTGAACCAAGCGCCATGGTCCGCGTCAGACATGAAGGCTCGAAGATCCTTCCAGGCTTGCCACTCCGCCAGGTCGGCGGGAGGGCCGAAAGTCATTCCGCTCGCGGTGAGCACCGCCCGCTGCAGTCGCGACGAGACACCGACGTTCACAAAGACTGAAGTCGCGCGCGACCATGCGCTCGGCATGCGGTCGAAGGTCAAGAGCGCAAGGCGATTCTGCAAGCCGTGCAGATCTTCCACTGAGTTCAACCTTTCAGTCCTCAGGCGCACGGTCGGAAACCTTGATGCCCTCTGCCTCCCAGAGCACCTCGAGAGACTTTGCGAGGTCAACGAATGCTTTGAAACTCGGATCCGACGTGCTCTGGGTCACAGGCTCGCCGAATTCCTCGGAAGAAAAGTCCACTGAGACCGAGTTCGGTGCCACCCGTCGCGTTTGATGTGTGGCACCGGCACGCACGCGGATGGCCGCATAGGTGCCGTCAACCACTGGCGAGAGCAACAAGAAGCTGACCCCCCGAGCCGGATCCGGCTCACCGTCGACACGCAGCACGCTCGATCGCACGAGTTCGGGCGCTCCGCTGTCCCTGTAGTCGACCGAGCCGACCTCGCTGCTCACCTTCCAAGCTCCCTCGAACTCCGGGAACGCTCGGACGAACCGATCGCGACTCTGCGATGCGAGATCCGCGATCTCGTCAGCGGACTGCTGCCGCGCCGCCCACTGCACTTTCATCTGCCAACCCGAAACGTCGATGACGCTGCTCACCATCCTGCAAACTCATCCGGTAGAGGCCGGCATTCCACGACCAGTCCATCGTAGTCGGCGGCGAGTCGAGCGAACTGTGGTGCTCACCACCGAACGGAACTGAATCACTCCTTGATCTTCCTTCATGAAATCGGGTAGTCGCCCGTCGTGTCCACGAAGAACCGCTGACCGTCCTCGACGCGGAAGCCGTCGAGCGCGGTCTATCGGCCGTGTTCGGTGCGGATGACCAGCTCGGGGACCGTGCCGTCACTCGCTGGTTGAATACCCGTAAAGTACTGCTGCTCGGCCATCCCGGCATTGTTGCGCTTCACCAGTTCCCACGTCGCGGTGGCGTGGTCAGACTGCAGTTCGACGTGTCCGATCACCGGCTGGTCCCCGGGAGCGAACGCAAGCAGTTGTTGTTACCGCGGCTGAAACGGATGTCGCTAGGCCGACGACCGGAACACGTGAGTTACGACTTCGTTCGCGATTTTCTTGAGGAACGCCCGCCCGCCCAAGCCGGTGTGGGCCATCGGGTCGACGCTGGCGTTCAGCTTGAGGATGAGAGCCGACACAGCCGCATCGTCCATGTCGGTACTGAGTACTGAGTTGATCTCTGCTCGTACATCAGTCGCGGACTGCACAGAAACTCCTTCAAGAGCATCATCGAATGCTTCAGAAGCATCACGATAGTCCATCTCCCAGGTGGGGTAGAAAATTGCAGGGAGAAGAGACGAAAGCGCAGGAAAGGTTCGACGAATTTCCACTGTACCTAGATCTTCGATGTCAGCCATCTATCACACCTCCGGAGGCGTTAGGACTGCGGTCTTGATGAAGAAGCCCTGCGGTGCAGAAGCGTCGCGTCTGAGGATCACTGTGACCGTGTGGCTATCGACGACTTCATGGAGGTAGTACCGACCAATCGGGTCCCGGAACGTCGCGGTGAACGCTTTAACCTTGTCGGGTCCCGCCAACCACCCACCCACGGAGCCCTTGTTCGCATCGAGCGTCTCACCGAGAACTCTATTGAGATCGTCGGCAGTCAGCCGGAACTCGCCGTGACCGTTCTTCGGCATTGGGTCTCTACCCATGATCGATGAAGCATCACAGCGGGTTGCACCCGGGGAGCTCGGAACCGTACGGCGTCGCTACGAAGCCCGGACCGAGCAAGTCAGCGGGGACTGCGACTCCACGTGCTTCGTGGAGCGAACCGGCGGTCTCGGAACCTCTTGCGAAGACGCTCCGCCGTGGCCTGCGCGTCATCGGGCGTGACGTCGAGCGCGAGGATCTGCTGCCGGTCTTCAGTCACGATCCACCCCCGGAGAGCGATCCCCCATCCACGCCGGGCAAACGCACCACGCTGCGCTCGAACCCGACCAGCCCCTCGAGCGCGTCGCGGAATTGGGCGATCTGCGGTGATAGCTGCGGATACTCAATCAGTGCCTGGCCCGCGTTGACAGAAGGGTCGATTCCACTCCACACGTGATCTTGAGTGGTTCCCTCGCTCGGAATCACCGACACGATGGATCGAAGCCGGCCCACATCGACTTGGTTTAAGACGTCCTGGAGGAGGCCATCGGCAACCTCATCGTCATCCAGCAGGTCGAGTTCATCGTCGAGGATCGCTTCACGTAGAAGCCGCTTCACGCCTTCAGCGATGACCATCCAGTCGGAATTCTCCTGCATCTTCAGCATCGCGCTCGGCCACACGGCGTCTCGGAATTCCGGACCCGGCAGCGACTGCAATTCCTCGAGCCATCGCGGCGTCATCTCCGGAGTTCGCGGGTACCGAAGGAGATCAGCAAGCAACGCGGAGCGCTCGATGTCTCGGCCCTGCTGAACTGCCCCACCCGTACCCACACTGCTCGGCCAGACAGGGCGCTCATCCCACTCGAAATCCATGCTGTAACGACCGTCGCTCGACACCTTCAGGTGACCCGTCAACCATGCTCCGCGGTCGGCACCGGCCATGACGCCGCGAAGCCGCGACCAAGCACCATAGAGCTCGATTGCGGGCGTGGGACGCTGCACAGACTGACCGTCAAAAGTCGAAAGAATGCCGTTGAGCTGCTGGGTGTTCGCGACCTCGACGAAAACGTCATGACAGGTCGCCCAACCTTCACCAAGCGTTCGCATCGTCAGCGCAGCTACTTCATTCTGCGCAGCGAGTTCAGCTTCAATCGATCCCAAGAATCGGCCTCCGTGTCAAAAACTTAAGAAGTTGTTGTTACCGATGATTTGCACCTCGGGCTCTTCACCAAGCTTACCCCAGGTGATTCGGAATTGCGACGGTCGATGGGAGGCAGCGTCGTAGACAATGTCCGTTTCCATGCGAATCGGAGAGTCGGGATCAGCCTTGAGCATCCGACGGATGTCGCGCTCGATCTTCGCGAAAGCCCTCAGGTTCACCGTCCCACCATGCTGAGCGACCAGATTGGCCCCGAACGGTGAACCACCGTGCGCCGTCGCCACGACGTGCCCGCCGTGGTCTCCAGGTAGTCGATCCGCACGCCCAGCGAGGAGTTGCTCGGAGGAGGATCGGACACGCTCACCTTGCGGCACGATCTCGCTGACGATCGAATCTGCGTGGACGGTGCGACCCAACGCATCCGTATCGAGCACGAACGAACGGTCCGTCATGACGTAGCGCGTCGAGGGCTGCAGGTTCTTCTCACGGAGCGCGTCGTCGATGTAGGACACGTGACGCACTTCGTGCGGGTCGTGACGCTCTGACGGGTAGGAGGTCTCCCACGAATCGCGTGACGGTGCGGATGTACCAACGTGCGCAGGACCGACAGACGCTCCTGATGCAGAATCTCCGATGTGACTCGAGGATCGCCCATCCACCCGATCCGCCACCGAGTGCAACCAGTGCCCACCCGACCCCGGGTTTCCCACCTCGATGTGCGGCCGCCCGAGCCCCACTCCGAACCCGTCCGGCGTCGCCATGGCGTGCTCGACGCTGACCTTCACGGTCGGGATCTTGTCCCCGAGCCCTCGGAGCGCATCCGCGAACCCGCCACGCCCCCGCGCCAGCAGGTCCGAGACTCCCGACAACGCCTTGCCCGGCAGGCTCGACAGCGCATCCCCGACCCGCACGATCGTGGTGCCGGTGGCAGCGACCTTGGACCCGATGAGCGCGAGCTTGCTGCCGTCGGCCCCGAGCACCGCGAGCCGCGACCCGAGCGCCGCGACCTTCGCGCCGGCGCCGACCTCGCCCGCGCCGGGGATGAACAGCGTGCCGATGTTGAACGCGGCACCACCGGCGGCGTGCGCGGGGTCGTCCCGCCAGTCCTCCGGCGACCCGACGAAGCCCTCGACGAGGGTCTTCTGCTGATCCATGATGCTGCGGGCGGTGTCGCCGACGACATCCGGCAGGACGCCCTTGGGGAGCGCCGCGGCGATCAGCAGCGGCGGGCTGCCAAGCAGGACGATCAGTCCGAGGGACTCCGCGAAGCCCTTCCAGGACTGCGCCGCCCAGTCGCCGTCGCCCCACTCGCCGGTCTGCGAGTTGTACCCGATCAGTCCGCCGAGTCCCTCGACCGTGCCCTTCGCGGCGTCGTACACGCCGGAGTCGAACGATTCTTGGCACGACTGGTCACCGCGCCCGGTGCTCCCCCACGGCATCGGTTCGTTCGCCTTGACGGCGGCCGTGTAGTCGACGGCCCGCACCGGGGCCAGGCACATGTCGGTGCGCAGCCCGTTGATCGCGTTGACACACTCAGCGGACGCGGCGGAGAGCTTCGTCTCCTGCTCGGCGACCTTGGTGAGCAGCTCGTTGTTCTCGTCGACGTACGGCGTGTACTGGTCCCACGGCAGGTGCACGTCGTCGAGCACCTCGCCGAAGTTCTGGACGAGCCCGACGATGCCCTGGTTGGCCGGGTGCTCGGGGTCCCACGGGCCGACGGTCTTGCCCTTCAGCGCCTTCTCGACGAACGTCGCGGCCTCGGCCTTCAGCTCGACGAGCCGCTTCGCGATGGGCGCGACCGCGGTCGCGTAGTCGCCGATGAACGTCGACGCCTTCTGCAGGGTCGCGGCGAGTGCGGCGGTGTCGGTCTCGACGCCGTCCATGACCGCGAGCAGTTCGGTGGAGTCCGGCGTGGTGTAGCTGCTGCCGAGCTTCGCCCAGGCGGTCTTCACCTCGCCGCCGCGCGTCTCGACGTCGGTGGCCGACGTCGAGAACGCCGTGCCGGCGGTCTCGACCTTCGCCGCGTCGATGTTCGCGCCGGGGATCGCGTCCGGGTCGATCAGGCCGTCGGCGCGGCACTGGCCGCTCACTGGTCACCACCCAGGTCGAAGGCCGAGAAATCACCGGTACTGGAGGCCCGGATCGCGTTGGTCTGCGCCGTCGCGGCCATCTCCTCGTCACCGTGGTAGTAGGCGAGGGTCGCGGTGGCAGCGCCGGCCAGACCGGCGGTGATGTGGTTGCCCACGCGGGTCAGGAGGGCCGAGTGGCTCTCGATGAGTGCCGCGACGGCGCCGGCAACCGCCTGGTCGTCGCCGACGGCGGTCGTGAGCGCCGCGTGCGCGTCGGCGAGACCGTCGAACGCGGTCGAGAGGTTCGTCGCCGCGGTCTCGGTGTCGGTGAGCGTCGTCTGCACGCCCGCGGGCTCGATCTGCCAGCCGTTCCCCATGGCTCCCCCTGGTCGTCGTCCCGCTCGGTCAGAGCGATCGCGTGGTCAGTGCACGGCTCGGGACGCAGCCGTTCCCCCGGCGGCGTCCGCGATGCTGTGCACGATCCGCTCGGCCGTCCCCCGGAACGGGGGTTGCGCGGCCGTGTGGATCTCGGTCCACCATAGCCGATCACCCGCCACCGACAAGGGTCCGGCGAGCAGCCGCTCCGCGTCGGTGACGCTGTCGAGCCGGCGGGACTGGAAGAGCGTGAGGAGCACCACTCCGTCGTCCGACACGAGCTGTAGCGCATCGCCCAGCCAGAGCTGGCGGATGCCGAGCGTCGGGTCGACCGCAGCAGCCCCGGTCAGCACGGCTGCAGCGTCCACGTGGTCGGCGCTGAGGATCGTCCACTCGGCGCTCATCGGTCTGCCCCGAACCCGAGCAGTTCGACGGCACGGGGGCCGAGCGCGGTGCCGAGCTCGGCGAGCCGCCGCCAGCGGGCCTCCACCTCGGCGCCCCCGGTCAGCCCTGCGGTCGGCGGCGAGAAGTCGAGCAGCAGCGACGGCACGCGCGGCGTCCCGACCGGCGTGGCACCCACCGGCACCGAACCGGTGTCGACGCCGAGGTCCCGCACGGCGGCGGCACCCACGACCGCTCCGAGGGGGACGGGCATGCCGCGCTGCCGAGCGGCGAGGGTCGCGTCCGGGTGCCCGCCCGATCGCCAGGCCGTGCCGAGCAGCACTCGCTGTCGACGCGCGAGGTCGGCCAGGACGTCGACGACCGGACCGTCCACCGGAGGCGAGTCGTTCCCGTGGACCGGCACCGTGCCTCCCGGCCGTGGCAGTGCCAACCGTGTCTCCTCGGTGACGCCCGTCGCGGACCGTTCGATGCGGAGTTGCACCGCAGCGAACCCGCCGTCGACCGGGGCGACGGCGACGAGCCGGGTCGGACGGGGCGCGCGCCCGCGGGCGAAGTCGGTGACGGCGCCGACGCTCCAGGCGAGCGTGGCCGGCTCGACCGTGCCCCAGGCCGTGGGCGCACTGCCGGCGAGTCCCTCGAGCAGGAGCTCAGCGGTGCGACCGATGCCGGCCTGCTCGGTGGCGGGGTGGTGGACGGACACGATCAGCTCGACCCAGGGGACCTCGTCGGCGCCGAGCCGGGTGGTGCGCTGGGAGGCCTGCGGGGCGAACATCGCGGTCGCGACGTCGTCGACGACCTCGGTGGAGCCGGCGGCGCGGTAGCGGTCGCCCTCGCGGACGACCCACGCGCTGCTCGTGCGCCGGAGCATCGCGAGCATCGCCGGGGTGAGGCGGCTGGTGGGCGGGGTGAGCAGCACGAACGCGAGGTCGGCGGCCCGTGTCTCGAGCACGAGCCCCATCCGGGCGGAGGAGAGCGACACGATCGCGGCGCCGGTCTCGGAGACGACGAAGCCGGGCCCGACCGCGTCGACGAGCGGGTGCGCGAGGGTGACGTCGTCCACGCCGGAACCCTACCGGCCGGGGATGGTCCCGCACACGACGACGGGCCCCGCGCTGCTGTGTGCGCGGGGCCCGTCGTCGTGCGGTGGTGGAGCGTGTCTAGCGGACGCTGACCGGGCTGTCGTCGGTCTGCTCGTAGAGGACGTAGCCCTCTTCGCCGTGGACCGCGGTGTCGATGCCCGCGACCTCGTCCTCGGTCTTGACGCGGAAGCCCATCGTCTTCTCGATGATCCAACCGATGACGAAGGCCAGGACGAACGAGTACGCGCCGACGGCACCCGCTGCAGCCGCCTGCTTGCCGAGCTGCTCGAACGAGCCGGAGTAGATCAGGCCGGTGTCGTTGGCGAAGAAGCCGAGGAACAGCGTGCCGAAGATGCCGCCGACCAGGTGGACGCCGACCACGTCGAGCGAGTCGTCGAAGCCCAGGCGGTACTTCCAGTCGATGGCGAAGCAGCAGACGATGCCGGCGAGGAAGCCGAGCAGGATGCCCCAGCCCGGGGTGAGGTTGGCGCAGGCCGGGGTGATCGCGACGAGGCCGGTGACGGCTCCCGAGGCGGCACCGACGGAGGTCGCCTTGCCGTCCTTGAGCTTCTCGACGAGCAGCCAGCCGAGGACCGCGGCTGCGGGAGCGGCGAGCGTGTTGATCCAGGCGAGCGACGCGACGCCGTTCGCGGCACCGGCGGAGCCGGCGTTGAAGCCGAACCAGCCGAACCACAGGATGGCGGCGCCGAGCAGGACGAAGGGCGGGTTGTGCGGCTTGTGCGCGCCCTTGGCGAAGCCGACACGCTTGCCGAGGACGATCGCCAGGGCGAGACCCGCCGCACCGGCGTTGATGTGCACCGCGGTGCCACCGGCGAAGTCGATGACGCCCCACGTGGCGGCCCAGCCGGAGGTCAGGTTGAAGACCCACGAGGCGACCGGGAAGTAGACGACCGTGACCCAGATGCCGGCGAAGACCATCCACGCGCCGAACTTGGCGCGGTCGGCGATGGCGCCGGAGATGAGCGCGACGGTGATGATCGCGAACGTCGCCTGGAAGCCGACGAACGCGAGGTCGGGGTAGGTGGCGGCGAGCGTGGTGGCCTGGGACTGTTCGAACGCCTGGCCGAGGCCGATCTGGTTCCAGTCGATGCTGAAGAACCCGACCACGCCGCTGACGGCCGTGTGCGGCCCCGTGTTGGCGAAGGCGATCGCGTAGCCGTACAGCACCCAGAGGACGCCGACGAGCGCGATCGCACCGAAGGACATCATCATCATGCTGATGACGGACTTCGCCTTCACCAAACCGCCGTAGAAGAAGGCCAGGCCGGGTGTCATGAACAACACCAGCGCAGCCATGATCATGATGAAGCCTGTCTGGCCCTGATCAAGCATCTGTTCACCTCTCGATTGCACGAGCGGCTCTTGGACCGCCTCGGGTGTCACCGAGTCTGGCGAGGCGAGGTTTCACGAGGGAGCACGAACTGTTTCGCGGATGTAACGCGACCGCGCCGTTTGTAAACGTCGTGTTTCCGCCGGCCCGATGTCCCCTGCGCGAGGGGCAGGAGACCGCCGTGGACAGATCGGTCTGACGGCGAGGGGTCCTCAGGCGCGGGTGAGCGCCACCACGCGGGACGCCGCGCGCAGGTACTTCTTGCGGTAGCCGCCCTCGAGCATCGCGTCGGGGTACACCTGGTCGAGCGGGGTGCCCGAGGCGACGATCCGCACCTGCGCGTCGTACAGCCGGTCCACCAGGGCGACCCAGCGCAGCGCGTCGGTCTGGTCGGTGAACGCCCGGACGTCGGTGAGTCCGACGGCGTCGAGGTCCTCGACCAGCGCGACGTACTTCGAGGGGTGCACGGAACCCAGGTGTGCGACCACCGCGCCGAAGTCGTCGAGCGTCACGGAGCCGGACGGCAGCGCGGCGGGCACGTCGGACACCACCTGCGCCGACTCGTCCACGGCACGTCGGCGGTAGTCGAGGCCGTCGATGCGCATCGTGTCGAAGCGGTCCGACATCGCCTGGATCTCGCGCAGGAAGTCCTGCGCGGCGAAGCGTCCCTCGCCCAGGGCTCCCGGTGGCGTGTTCGACGTCGCGGCGAAGCGGGTGCCGGTCTCGGTCAGTTCCTTGATGAGCCGGGTCATCACCATCGTGTCGCCCGGGTCGTCGAGCTCGAACTCGTCGATGCACACCAGTGCGGTGCCGCGGAGCAGGTCGACCGTCCCCTGGAACCCCAGGGCGCCCACGAGCGCGGTGTACTCGATGAAGGTGCCGAACGTCTTCCGGCCGGTGGCCGCGTGGTAGGCGGCTGCGAGCAGGTGGGTCTTGCCCACGCCGAACCCGCCGTCCAAGTACACGCCGGACTTCGCCGCGGGTTCCGCCGACTGCTTCCGGCGCCCGAACAGCCCGCGCCGCGGGGCGTCCACGGGACCGGCGGCCACGAACGCGGCGACGGCATCGCGGACCGAGGCCTGCGAGTCGTAGTCCGGGTCCGGCCGGTACGAGTCGAACGACGCGTCCGTGAACTGGGGCGGGGGCACGAGCGCCGCGGCCATCTGCTGCGGGGTCACCCGGGGATCACGGTCGACGAGGTGAGCGGGCAATCGGGGAACCCTTCCGGGAAGCATGTCGTGGGGTGTCACGTTGCGTCAGGGGCACGGTACGTCCGCGTACCGTTGCCCACAGGCACCGACGCCCGATCCTAGTCCGGCGCCAGCAGCACGCTCCCCAGCACCACGCTCCCCCGCACCCCCTGGAGGTACCCCCGATGACCGCACCGGTCGACCCGTCCGAGAAGTTCGCCGCCTACGCGCACCCGGAGCGCCTCGTCTCCACCGACTGGCTGCAGGAGCAACTCGACGCCGGGGCCGGCGCGCCCGACCTGGTGGTCGTCGAGTCCGACGAGGACGTCCTGCTCTACGAGACGGGGCACATCCCGGGCGCCGTGAAGATCGACTGGCACACCGACCTCAACGACCCGGTGCAGCGCGACTACATCGACGGTGCCGCCTTCGCCGAGCTCCTCGGCGGCAAGGGCATCGGCCGCGACACCACGGTCGTGATATACGGCGACAAGAACAACTGGTGGGCGGCGTACGCCCTCTGGGTGTTCACCCTGTTCGGCCACGAAGACGTCCGCCTGCTCGACGGTGGTCGCGGCAAGTGGATCGCCGAGGACCGCGCCCTGACCACCGACGAGACCCCGGTCACGCCCGTCGAGTACCCCGTCGTCGAGCGCCACGACGAGCCCGTCCGCGCGTTCAAGGACGACGTCCTCGCGCACCTCGGCAAGCCGCTCATCGACGTCCGCAGCGCCCCGGAGTACAGCGGGGAGCGCACGACGGCGCCCGACTACCCCGAAGAGGGCGCGCTGCGCGGCGGCCACGTCCCCACCGCCGTGAACATCCCCTGGGCGACGGCCGCAGCCCCCGACGGCACCTTCAAGTCACGCGACGAGCTCGACGCCGTCTACCGCGACGGTGCCGGCATCGGTGACGCCGACGAGGTCATCGCCTACTGCCGCATCGGTGAGCGCTCGAGCCACACCTGGTTCGTCCTGCAGCACCTGCTCGGCTACGACAACGTCCGCAACTACGACGGCTCGTGGACCGAGTGGGGCAGCGCCGTCCGCGTCCCCATCGTGCAGGGATCCGAGCCGGGTACTGTTCCGAACCGATGAACGCCAGCACCGACGCACCACTCCCCGCCACCCTCGCCGAGATCCGCGACGACTTCCTCGCCCTGGGCCAGAAGGACCGCCTGCAGCTCCTGCTCGAGTTCTCGAACGAGCTGCCCGCACTGCCCGAACGCCTGCAGGGGCACGAGGACGAGCTCGAACGCGTCGAGGAGTGCCAGTCCCCCGTCTTCATCACCGTGACGGTGGGCGAGGACGGCGATGCCCCGGACGTGGTCCGGATGCACGCCACCGCCCCGCGCGAGGCGCCGACCACCCGCGGCTTCGCCTCGATCCTGGCGCAGGGACTGTCCGGCCTGACCGTCGAGCAGGTGCTCGCCGTGCCGACGGACTACCCGCTGACCATCGGTCTGTCCGAGGCGGTCAGCCCGCTGCGGATCCGCGGCATGGTGGGCATGCTCGGACGCGTCCAGCGTCAGGTGCAGGCGGCGGTCGCGTAGACGCGACCCGTTGACGGACAGGAGGCGCGGTGCCAGGTGGCACCGCGCCTCCTGTCCGTTGCTCGTTTCGGATGCATGCGGTCCTCTGGCATTTCAGTCGCCGGCCGTGACAGGATGGGCCGGTCAGCACCATGGGGGGAATTGACGATGGCGAAGATCCACGGGAACGATCCGACCGGCTACTCGTACAGCGCGGCGGACACGCTCAAATCGGCTTCGACGGCGCTCGCGTCGTCGATCGGCGGCCAGGCCGGATCGCGGTCGTCGTCGGTGACGACCGCGACTGCGGAGTTCCGGGGGTACTTCTCCGAGGTCTTCGCGGACAACGCCGACATCGGTGCGCGCAGCGCGACGAAGCTCGTCGAGTCGTTGCAGAGCCTGTCGGGGTTCGTGCAGGAACTCCGCGACGCCGCGAAGGACGAGGACGACCGGCGGAAGCAGGCGAAGGCGTGGGACGCCCGCAAGCGTGAACGCGAGGAGAACTTCTTCGTCGGCGCCGGACACGAGATCTCGACGTGGTTCGGCGGCGGTGACGACCCGAAGCCCCCGGAGCCGGAACCGGAGCCGCGGCTGCAGGCGGACGAGGTCAGCGTCAAGGGGCGCGAGATCCCCGCGGGTGGTGGGACCAGCGGTGGGACGTCGTCGGCCGTCCCCGAAGACCTCCGCTCCTTCGAGGCGAACACCCGCACGCTCGACTCCGACCTGTCGGGTGCCGTCTCCACGTTCCGCAACGCCCTGAGCGACTACGAGGCCGAGTGCAACCCCTGCTGGGGCACGCTGAACGCCCAGTCGCTGCTGACCGCCGTCAACGACTGGCTCACCGCGAACGGGCAGGACGCCGACTGGGCGGGCACCGTCGCCGCGCAGTTCGAAGCCGCCGGTGGTGGTGCCGGGCCCGCGACGCTGTCGGACGCGGCGATCGCGGCGGCCCTGTCCGCGGCGGGCATCGACGCCGGACGTGACGACTTCACCATCGGACCGTTCTCGGCGATGGGGACGCCCCCGACGAACGGGTTCGCCGACGATCCCGTCAACACCGCCACGGGCAACTTCCTGGAGCCCGAGACCGACCTGTCGTTCGCCGGGCAGGCGGCGTTGCTCCGGCTCACCCGGATGTACAACTCGCTCGACGGCCGTGCCGGGGTGTTCGGGCTCGGGTGGTCCTCGATCCTCGACACCCGGCTGGAGATCACCGACGACGCCGCGTCGGTCGTGCTCGACGACGGCCGGCAGGTCGACTTCCCGCGGCAGGGCGACGGCTGGGACCGCGCGGTCGGCGAGGACCTGTGGCTCCGGGCCGAGGGGGACGCCCTCGTCGTCCAGGACAACGCCGGTGGTCGCTGGGCGTTCACGCGGTCCGGGCTGTGGTCGAACTTCGGTCGCGGAGCCGGCACCACGGTGACCGTGCGGCGTGACCAGCAGGACCGCATCACCCGCCTGTCGCACGTGTTCGGACGGTTCATCGACGTCGAGCACGGGGGCGACCGCGTGGCGTCGACGAGCGCCTCCGACGGACGCCGCGTGGAGTACCACTACGACGATGCTCGTCGACTCGTCCGTGCGACGGACGCCGTCGGCAGCCGTCGGTACCGCTGGAACGACGACGGGCTGATCGACCGCGTGACCGCTGCCACGGGTGTGGTCGAGTGCGAGAACACCTACGACGCCCGTGGCCGTGTCGTCGAGCAGCGCACGCCGTTCGGACGGCGCGTGCGGTTCGCGTACCTGCCGGGCCGCGTCACCTCGGTCTCCGACGTCGACGGCGACCACACCAACACGTGGATCGCCGACCGCAAGGGCCGGGTCGTCGGGATCATCGACACCGACGGGCGGCGTCAGTCGATGTCGTACGACCCGCACGGCAACCTCGTCTCGGTGACCGAGCGCGACGGGCAGGTGACCGTCCACGGGTACGACGAGCGGGGACGGCGCGTCCGGACCGTGACACCGGAGGGCGCCGACCTGACCTTCGGGTACGACGAGCAGGACCGCATGACCACGGTGGTCACCGCGAACGGCGGGGTCGTCGAGTACGAGTACGCGGGCGACGACCGGAACCCGTCGACCATCGTCGACCCCGTCGGCGGTCGCACCGTGCTCGAGTGGCGGGACGGCCTGTTGGTCCGGACCACCGATCCGACGGGCGTCGTCGTCGTCTTCCACCACGACGCCTCCGGCGAGGTCGTCGGCGTCGAGAACGCCGTCGGTGACACCGCACGTCTGATCCGCGACCCCGGTGGCCGGATCATCGAGGCGGTCACACCGCTCGGCAACCGGACCCGGTACCGCTACGACGCCGCCGGCCTGCTCACCGCGCGTGAGGACCCGGACGGCGGGCTGTGGCGGTTCGAGCACGGCGACGGCGGTCGGGTCACGGCGACGATCGATCCGACCGGTGCCCGCACCGAGGTCGCCTACGGCCAGCACGGCGAGATCGTGTCCACCACGGATCCCCTCGGTCGCGTCGTGACGAAGGACTTCGACGCCATCGGCAACGTCTCGTCGATGACCCTGCCCGACGGTGCCGAGTGGGCGTTCGTGCACGACGCGCTCTCCCGACTCGAAGCCGTGGTCGACCCGGCCGGCGGCACCTGGACACGCGAGCACGACGCGGTCGGAGCCCTCGGCGCGACGGTCGACCCCACCGGTGTCCGCACCGAGGTGGGGCGCTCGCGCGCTGACGGCGTCTCCACGGTCCGGGACGCCTTCGATGCCGTGTCCGTCACGACCGACGAGTTCGGGCGCCCGACCCGGCTCGAGCACACAGACGCCTCCGCCGAACTCACGACGTACGACGCCTGCGGCCGACCGGTCGAACTCGTCGACGCGGACGGTGGACTCACCAGGATCGAGCGTGACCTGGCCGGACGAGTCGTCGGTGTGACCACTCCGGCGGGCCGCACCACCCGGTACGAGTACGACGCGTGCGGCCGCCCGGTCAGCGCGATCGACCCCGCCGGCGCACCCACCACGCTGACCTACGACGCCGATTCACGGGTCGTCGCGCGCACTCTGCCGACCGGCGAGGTCGCCCGGACCGAGTACGACCGCCAGGGTCGGGTCGTCCACGCCGACGTGCCCGGGGTCGGCACCGCCCGGTACCGGTACGACCGCGTGGGTCGGGTCGTGTCGGCGCGCGACACCCGTTTCGGCCAGCGGACCTTCCGCTACGACGCCGCCGGACAACTCATCGCCGCGGTGAACGGGCTCGGCGGCACCACCCGGTACGAGTACGACCAGCGTGGGCGCCTCGTCCGCACCGTCGATCCGCTGGGTGGGGTGACTCTCCGCACGTACACGCAGCTCGACAAGGTGGCCTCGTCCACCGATCAGCTCGGTCGCACGACGACGGCGACCTACGATGCGGCCGGGCGCCAGCTCACCCAGACCGACCCGGACGGGAGCGTCCTTCGGTGGGAGTACGACGCGGCCGGTCGTGAATCCGCGCAGTACGCCGGTGACCGGTTGATCGGCCGCATCGACCGCGATGCGCGTGCTCGCACGGTGACGATCACCGACGAGACCCGTCCCGACTCCCCCGCCACCCACGTCCTCGAGTTCAGCCGACTGGGCCAGCTCGTCCGCCGTGCCACCGGCGCGCGCGAGACCCGGTGGACCCACGATGCCGACGGACTCCGCACCTCGGTGCAGTCCCCTGACGGGTCCACGACCCGGTACGAGCACGACGACACCGGACGGGTCGTCCGCGTCGACCACTCCGCATTCGGCGAGGTCCGGTACGAGCACGACGCGGCGGGGCGGCTCCTGCAGGCCCGCGGCGGCGATCAGCTGCAGACCTGGGAGTACGCGAACGGACAGGTGGTCCGGCACACGCGCATCGACGCGGACGGCACGCACGCCAGCACGATCGAACGCGACGCCGACGGGCGCATCACCCGGGTCGACGGACCCGGTGGGAGCACCACCTACGAGCACGACGATGCCGCGCAGCTGGTGGCGTCCGTCCAGGAAGCCCGTCGCACCGACTGGGTCTACGACGTCGCTGGTCGTCTGGCCGAGGAACGGACGGACTCCGGGGCCCGACGGTTCCGGCACGACGCCGCCGGTCAGCTGATCGGCGTCGACGCCGTGGACGGGTCGCCCGAGGTGGAGTACGCCTACGACGGCGCTGGTCGTCGGGTGCAGGCGCTCCGAGGCGACGGCGTGACGACCACGTACGGCTGGACCCCGCAGAGTCACCTCACCGGGGTGGCGGAGACCACCGCGGCAGGCAGCACCACGACCGACCTGCACGTCGACGCCCTCGGTGAACTCGCCGATGTCGACGGCGTCCAGATCGACTGGGACACCGCCGCGTTCGCGCCGACGCTCCTGGCCGTCGGTGACGAGCCGGTGATCCACGCTCCCGGCGGCCTGACGGGGGTCGACGACGGTTGGACCACCAGCGGTCGGCGCACCACGAGAGCAGCCGACGACGCCGACCCGTGGCAGACGCTCGTCGACCTCGGCGGCTCCGGCCTGCCCGGCGGCATCGCACTCGGCGCCGACGGTTCGCTGCAGGTCGCCGGCCTGGAGTGGATGGGTGCCCGCGCCTACGACCCGTCGTCGCGCGGTTTCCTGTCCGTCGACCCGGTCACCGCGCCCGCCGGAGCAGCCTGGGCCGGCAACCCGTACTCGTTCGCCGGCAACGACCCCCTGCACGCCGTCGATCCACTCGGACTCGCGCCGGTCACCGACGCCGAGCTCGAGGCCTACGCGGCGGCCGAGCAGGGTCCGCTCGCGCGCGCCGCTGCAGCCACCGGTGACTGGTTCGCGGACAACTGGGAGTACGTCGCCGGCGGTGCCATGGTCGTCGCCGGAGGGGTGCTCTTCGCCACCGGGGTGGGTGGTCCGGTCGGCGCGATGCTCATCAGCGCCGGTGCCGACACCATCATCCAGAAGGCCACCACCGGCGAGGTGAACTGGGGCCAGGTCGCCGTCAGCGGGGCCTTCGGTGCCGTCGGTGGTGGTGCCGGAGCCCTGATCGGCAAGCAGCTGGTCAAGAACGCAGCTGAAGGTGCGGCCGAGAACGTCGCGAACTACGCGGTGAGCGGCCAGCCGGTGACCCCCGGTGGCCTGCTCCGGAACGCTGCCGAGGGTGCGGCGACGTCGGCGGCCACCGGCGGCACGATGTCGAAGGTGCACCTGCCGACAGCGGTGAACAAGCTCGGCGACGAGCTCCCGACGCCCTTCGAAGGTCAGAAGATCTACCGTGTCTACGGCGGAGATGCTCAGGCGACCGGTGCCTCATGGTCGCCGTCCCACCCTGGTTCTGTTGCCAACTACCGCGACGTCGCAGGACTACCTTCAGGGAAGACTGAGCCCGATTACAGCGTGAACTCGGGGCGGTTCCTGCTCGAAGGGACGTTGCGCGACCCCAGCGCGGTGGTGAAGACGAGGGCAGCTCTTCCCTTGGACGGCAACCGAGGCGGAATTGACGAGTACATCATCCCGAACGGCATCGAGAAGGGCGCGATCCAGCTCGATCGCGTCAGCGGCATCAATCCGGAGTTCTGACATGCAAGAAGTCTTCTTTCTCTCGTCCATGGACAGCAAGCGGTTCTCGTCTGTCTTCCGGTGCGAAGTGGAACGACCGATCGAGCTACCGAACGGTCACCATGCGCTGATGGTCAGCTGCGATCCGCCGCTGAACGGTCAGGAGCTCGGCCACCCGCTGGGCGTCGAGGAGCTGTTGCTCTGGAGTCGCTTCGAAGACGAAGACCTCTGGACCTTCCCCACTTTCCCGCACTTCGTGCAGATCTGTCTCCCTGACGTCGATCTGCCTGTCCATGTCATGCCTCCGAGCATCGCATGGGGCGAGATCTACAAGACCGAGGCAGACGCGCACGCCCACGAGATGAGCTCTCGCCCGCGCTCCTCGACGAAGTGAACGATTTGGTCGGCAAGCTCCGGCAGACTCGCGAACCGCCCTACGAGCTTGAAGATTGGGACAACATGAAGACAGAAGACGAATCACGTCTGCACGATCTCATCCGCACTTGCTTGGATCACCTACTCCTACCTGAATCAGGACCATTGCAGGACCAAGCGCGAGCAATTCGAGGATTCCGAGCGACTGGTCCACGGATCTGGCAGATAGACCTTGACGACTCACCCGCCGTCAGTTTGCCGGACCAGCCCCTTCCGATCGAAGCCTCTTATGCAGATGAATCTTCTGAGGTTGTCGGCGAAGTTCTCATTTGGACGAAGAACGGGAGGATTGACAGTCTAGAGCTTCCATGGTTCACGGATTCGATGCCAAGAAACATTCCCAGCGCTCAACAACTGCTATTTGACGAATGATGGCCAGCGTCTTCAACCGGAGGACAAGGCGAGGTTGAATCGGATCCTATGCTGCGACTTTATACCCGTGAATCTGAACAGGGCGATAGCGAATGGTTCGACCTCGCCGACGTCGTGTCCTCCCTTCATCTGCCGCAGCTTTCATGGACGGCCGAGGACATATTCGTGAACGTGTCGAGAGATCCCGGACTGGACGTTGCCGAACTGGAGCAGCTCTCGAGCGCGCCCCACTTGCCCAATCCGGTGCTCGACAATGCCTCGTTCATGCGACTCACCGAAACCACGCAGCAGTTCATCGATGGCGAGTTCGTCGGATTCAACCCATCCGAAGTCGGTGATATCGACAGAGCAGTCATCCGCCTCGACATGAGTGACGGCTCGTTGTGGACGATCATCATCGACACAAATCGGGTCGAGATTCGGGACGGATTTGCCCGGGCATTCGGGCCGGGAACGCGAGTGCCGGCGATGACCACCCGCACCACCGGGCCTTCGACCGAAATGCCACCGTGAACACCGCACGGTCGCGAGCCTTGAGCAGAAACAGAGCAACCGGCCCACGAGAACGAAACGTGCTCTCTAGAGTCCACCGATCCACGCGGGGATGGCTCCCCCATCCGTGGACAGCATCACCCGTCAGGCTCGAGCCGCCCGCCGAAGTTTGGGGCGAAGCACCCCCGCGATCGCAATTGTGACGTGTGCAACCGACACCTGAGAGGACCAGGTTGAGTTCACAGCAACAGATCTACCCAGTTGCGGTCGGTGACGTGTTCACCGTGCCGCTCAACGACAGCAAGGTGGTGCTCGGACAGGTGATCGGCAAGTACACGAAGGCGCTCTACATCATCATCTTCGGCCTCGTCGCGCCCGTCAGCTCAGTGCAGAGCCTCCACCTCAGCGAGGTGACCGCAGCGACTCCCATTCTCGCGCGGATGACGTTCGATGCGCGATTCCGACCGGGCATGTGGCAGATCGTGGGCAACAGCATTCCCGACCAACGCCGGTTCCTGCCCGCGTTCAGCCACGGATCGGAGGACTACGACGGGGTGCACGTCACGAACTTCGACAGGTCGAGGATGAGGAGGGCGACGGCTGACGAGGCCCGCCGTGTTCCGCATCTGACCGTCGACTCCCCGATGGTCGTGGAGAAAGCGGTTCGTGCCCACCACGGCTTGGAACCGTGGCGGCCGGTGTACGACGACCTCCGGTACCGCCCCACTCCGACGTCATGGGAACTCTTCGGAGAACCTCGATCTGCTCGAGCAGACTCAGCGAGGGCAGCTCCTGAACAGCAATCCGTACAAGGGAACGATCATGGTCGCTGACACCGCTGACCCCACCGGGGACGCGATGACCGTCGAGCGCGCGGGCACGCTCGACCTCATCGGCGTCGACTTCCGGCTCGAGCTGGGGTTCGGCAACGGCTACCGCGTCCAGCTCGAATCCGAGTGCACCGTCACCGACCGGTCCGGAAGCACCGCGGTCGTCGATCCCGACCGCAAGGACTCACTGCTCCCGGTCCTGCGGCTGTTCGGTGCCGAGCTCGTTCGGAGTTCGACCGAGAACGGCGTACTGACGCTGATCTTCGACGGCGGGGACACCCTCGTCGCCGGTCCCGATGCCGAGTTCGAGTCCTGGCAGGTCTCCGGGCCGAAGGGTCGCCCGGCCCGCACCGAGCCGCCGACCGGAAGCACGGGCACGGGCACGGAAGGAGATCGAGGATGAGCGGCGTTCCGCGCCAGCCCTTCGCGCTGGACATCGCCGGCGACACCGTCGACCTCATCAGCATCGGACCAGACGTGACGATCCGCTTCTCGAGCGGTGCTTCGCTCCGGTTCGAGACCGACTTCGCGCTGAGCTCTGACGGGGAGCACGCGTTCCTCGATCCCGGCGACAAACCGTCCCTGCTCGACCTCCTTGCCCTGCACAACAAGGTCGTCTCGGACGGTGCAGTCACGGGCGGGCGAATCACCATCCGGTTCGCCTCGGGTGCGTTGCTCGAGGGCTGGTCGAACCGCCGAGGTCCGTCCTGGCACTACAGCGAACCGGGCCGCGCACGGGTCGACATCGACGTCCTGCCCGACGGCGAGGTCCGGTACCGACAGGGCCCGTCGTCCGCGGAGATCCGACGGTGACGGACGCGCCCCCGGCCATCTCGATCCACCATCTCCGAGCGGTCACCGATGAATCGACCGTGGAGCTCCCGGACCGTGTCGTCGAGGTCCTCGCCACTGTCGGGCCGGACACGGATGTGCTCGTCTCCGACGTGTCCGCACGCTCGTTCGCAGCGGTCATCCGGCAGTCCTCCTCGAAGCAGGAGCCGAACCTCGTACCGTTCATCGACCCACTCGAAGCCCTCGGAGACGAGCTCGTCCTGATCTGTCAGGTCGAGCACGGCGATGAACTCGTGACGGTCGTGTTGCGCGCGACGGACCGGACGCTCGTGGCTGCCACGGCGGTCGACCGCTCCGTCGGACTCGTCCACATCACCGTCCAGGAGCTGTGCTCGCGCCTGCGCACATCAGACGCCCCGGGGGCCGAACTGGCGCTCGAGGTGGCATCGCAGTGCGCGGCCGAGGAACGGCTCCGTGTCTTCGATCAGGGCGCGCCGGCGACGGCACGGACCTTCCTGACGAAGTACACGATGGCCGCCGAGAAGGGCTTCGACGTCCGCGGACTCGACGGGTTCGCCCGTGCGCTCGTGCCGCTCGGCGACGAGCAGCCGGGGCTCTCCACCGTGCAGGCTGACACCGCAGTCGCGATCATCGCGTTCACGCCGGGCAGGACCGACGTCCTCGCTGCCATGAGCGTGGGCGGCTTCTCGCCACAGGTCGAGACAACAGAGGAGACCGGATGACCACGACGTTGCCGAACGACCTCGAGATGGTCACGTACACGATCCCCGCTGATCACATCGTGCTGCCCGATCTGGTCCAGTTCTTCTCAGAGCTCGATTCACCAGAGCTCGTCTGGGTCCTCACGACCCTGTACGCCGTCACGTCCCCTGACAAGCCGGTCCAAGCGCTCCCACTCGAACGCCGCGTCGACGCGGCGGCGGAACCCGGGCTCATCCTGAGCCATGCCGAGGCGATGGAGATCGCTGACAGCATGCGGCAGCTCATCGACGGCGAGTTCCTCGGCTACCTCCCCGGCTCGGACCTGACCGACGAGTCGAACCTGGTCGTCCGGATCGACGCGTTCGACAGTGGCGAATGGACCGTGACGGTCCGACCGCCGCTCACGACGATGAGCGATGCCTTCGACCGGACGCACGGCCCAGCGCAGCTCGGCCGACCGGCGACTCGTCTCGAGGAGTTCGGGCCGCGACAGCAGACGACGAACGGAACGAATGCCGGACCACCCGCTTCGTGAGCAGGAATGGTCGGGTGTCGGACGGTGACCCGACCATTTCTGCTCACGATGCGACCGAACGGACGCAAGGACGGACGGGAGGCGCGGTGCCAGCTGACACCGCGCCTCCCGTCCGCCCTTCGGTCGCATCTACCGCGCGCTGGTCGCCCCGCGCCGCTGGACCACCTCGGTGAGCCACGCGAGGATGCGGGCGTCGAACCAGTCGGCGTCGTGGTTCCAGAGCTTGGTGTGCCGGGCCGTGGTCTGGATCTCGAGCCGCACCAGATCGGGCCGTGCGCGGGCCAGGTCGTGCGAGGCCGAGGACGGCACGAACCCGTCGTCGTCGCTGTGCAGCAGCAGGATCGGCACCGTGAGCTCGTCGGAGCGCGTGACCATGTCGAGCTCGCGCAGGTCCACAGGGGCCTGGAGCCCGGCGAGCCGGTGCAGCACCGGCGTCCGGAGCAGGCGCTGCGCGACCTTGCGGACCGGACGCGGCAGGCGCAGGAGCTGGCTCTGCGACTTCAGGACGGCGTGCCAGTCGACCACCGGGGACTCGAGCACCACCCCGTCGACCAGGCCGGCGAAGCGCGAGCGGAGCAGGGTCTGCAGCACGACGGCGCCACCCATCGACCAGCCCATGAGCACGACGCTCTGGGCGTCCTGCGCGGTGAGCCAGCGGAGGACGGAGTCGACGTCCTCCCACTCGGTGCTGCCGAGGCCGTAGCGGCCGTCGACGCTCGGCGGGGCGACGCCGTCGTTCCGCCACGAGGCGAGCACCACCGAGTACCCGGCGGCGCGGAAGACGGGGACGGCGCGGATCGTCTCGGCACGCGTGACGCCACGGCCGTGCACCAGGACGGCCCACGGCGCTGCCGGGTCGTCGGCGCGGACGACCCAGGCGGGAGCCGGGCCGTTCGGGGTGGGGATGTCGACGTCCTCGACGGGCACGTCGAGTTCGCCGGGGGTCAGGTAGAACCAGCCGCCCCAGCGACCGCGACGGGCGGCGGTCGGGTCGCCGGCGTCGATCGCGATGATGCGGCGCGTGACGGTGGTGTCGGTCGTGCCGAGGACCTCTCCGACGCGCATGTGGCCGGTGCCGCCGCCGAACCAGAGCGAGTACCGGCCCTGCAGCTCGGTGTCGGCCGTCCGCTCGATCGTGACGGTCTTCCGGACGGGATCGACGGCGTGGATCGGGACGCGCTCGTTGCGCTTGCGGTCGGGCGTGACCACGGCGCGGGCGACGGCGGCGACGAAGCCACCGATGACGGCGGTCCCCACCGCGGCAGCTGCCAGACCGGCGCCGAGTGCGATGAACCCGGCCGATCGAGCGGTCTCCTGGACGACGTCCTCGGCGGGTCGCGCGGATCGGGACATGGCCCGGAGCCTAGTCTGCATGTGTGTCCGAAACCCGAGAGCCCGACGCCTTCGCGCGGCTCCGCGCGTTCGTGTCCGGCGGCAGCGGCCGTGCCGAGACCACCGTCACCGAGATCCCCTCGCCGACCCGGATCGCACCGTTCTCGATCGCCCTGGCGGCGGACGTGTCCGGCACCGCGCACGGCGTCGAGTCGGACCTGGGCACCGGCCGGTTCATCGCCCTGTACGACCCGGAAGAACCCGAGGGCTGGGGCGGCGCGTTCCGCGTCGTCTCGTTCGCCCAGGCACCGCTCGAGCCGGAGATCGGCGTCGACGAGTTCGTCGCCGACGTGACCTGGAGCTGGCTCGTCGACGCGCTCGAGTCGCACGGTGCGACGTACGACCACGCCTCGGGCACGGCCACCAAGATCATCTCGCGCGGGTACGGCGACCTCGCCGCACAGGGCGACGGCGCCCAGCTGGAACTCCGCGCGTCGTGGACACCACGCGGCGACGACCTCACCGCACACGTCCGGGCCTGGCAGGACATCGTCGCCATGCTCGCCGGTCTGCCGCCCGCATCGGACGGCGTGACCCTGCTGGCCCCGAGGAGGCTCGCCAAGTGACCGACCCCGCTCCCCAGGAAGCCGCTGGATCGACCGGCCCGGCTGCGTCCGCAGCCACGGCTGCCGGCTCGACTGCTCCGGCTGCCGCTGCTGGCTCGGCCGCTCCGGCCGCCGCCGCCAGCCCCGCCTTCGAGGCATCGCACGACGCCGTCAAGGTGATCGACACGCACGAGGACTACCTCGAGGCGGTCGCCGCCATCGCCGCCGGCCACGGCCCCGTCGCGGTCGACGCCGAGCGCGCCAGCGGCTACCGCTACTCGCAGCGCGCGTACCTGATCCAGGTGTTCCGCCGTGGTGCCGGTGCGTTCCTGTTCGACCCGATCCCGATCGGCGACTTCTCGGAGCTCCAGGCCGCCATCGTCGACGAGGAGTGGCTGTTCCACGCCGCCTCGCAGGACCTGCCGTGCCTGCAGGAGGTCGGCCTCGTCCCGACGCGCATCTTCGACACCGAACTCGGCGCCCGCATCGCCGGGTTCCCCCGTGTCGGCCTCGGCGCCGTCGTCGAGCAGCTGCTCGGCATCACCCTGGCGAAGGCGCACTCGGCCGCCGACTGGTCGACCCGTCCCCTGCCGCAGTCGTGGCTCGTCTACGCGTCGCTCGACGTCGAGCTGCTGCCCGACCTCCGCGACGCCCTCGCCGAGAAGCTCGACGAGGCGGGCAAGACCCGGATCGCCCAGGAGGAGTTCGACGCGGTCCTGCACCGCGCCCCGAAGCCCGCCCGCGCCGAGCCCTGGCGTCGGCTGTCCGGCATGCACGCGCTCCGTGGTGCTCGAGCACTGGCGATCGCCCGGTCGCTCTGGCTTGCCCGCGACGAGTACGCCCGACAGGCGGACATCGCCCCGGGACGCACGATCCCCGACTCGGCGATCATCGCCGCCGCGGCCGCCGCACCCGAGTCCCGCGCCGAACTCGGTGCGCTGAAGACCTTCACGGGCCGCGCCAGCCGTTCCGAGCTCGACCGCTGGTGGGCCGCCGTCGAGGAAGGCCGCACCACCGAGGACCTCCCCCGTCTCCGCGGTGCCGGCGAGGCCACCCTGCCCCCGCCCCGCGCCTGGGCGGACCGCAACCCGGCCGCCGACCGCCGGTACAAGGCCGCGCGCGCCGCGGTCACGAAGCGTGCCGAGGAGCTCGACATCCCGCTCGAGAACCTGCTCACGCCGGAGACGCTCCGGCTCGTGTCGTGGGCACCGCCGTCGCCGCCGTCGACCGAGCTGGTCGGCGCCGCCCTCGCCGAGCACGATGCCCGTCCGTGGCAGGTCGAGGAACTCGCGTCGATCATCGCGTCGGCCTTTGTCGCTGCTGCACAGCGGCCCGCGGCGACGGACGACGACGAGTCGTAGGAACTGCCCAACCGGCATGCGGCCGCCCAGGCTGGGGGCATAGCGTCGGGAGGGTCGCCGGGCGAGGCCCGGCCAGGCCGGAGCGACCTGCGTTCCGGCCCGATCGATGAGGATCTGGGAGGCCCGGATTGCCAAAGGCATCAGACGTCGTGTTCGTGGACGGCGTTCGCACACCGTTCGGACGAGCCGGCGAGAAGGGGGTGTTCTGGAAGACCCGGTCCGACGACCTCGCGGTGCACGCGATGCGCGGACTGCTCGACCGGAACGCCTTCGACACCGCAGCCGTGGACGACGTCGCCGTCGCGGCGACCACGCAGCAGGGTGACCAGGGGCTGACGCTCGGCCGCACGGTCGGCATGCTCGCGGGTCTGCCGAAGTCGGTGCCCGGCTACGCGATCGACCGCATGTGCGCCGGTGCCATGACGAGCGTCACGACGCTCGCGGGTGCCATCGCCTTCGGCGCCGCCGACATCGCGATCGCCGGTGGTGTCGAGCACATGGGCCGGCACCCGATGGGCTTCAACGCCGACCCGAACCCGCGCTTCGTCGCGGAGCGCATGGTCTCGAGCGACGCCCTCGTCATGGGTGCCACCGCCGAGCGCCTGCACGACCGCTTCCCCGCGATCACGAAGGACCGCACGGACGCCTACGCCGTCCAGTCCCAGCAGCGCTACGCCGCCGCCTGGGCGAACGGCAAGCTCCAGCCGGACGTGATCCCGGTCGAGGTCAACAAGGGCGACGGCTGGGACGTCGTCAGCACCGACGAGCCGCCGCGGCCGGGGACGACCCTGGAGGCGCTGGCCGCGTTGAAGACGCCGTTCCGGCCCCACGGACGGGTCACCGCCGGCAACGCCGCCGGTCTGAACGACGGCGCCACCATGAGCCTGCTCGCGTCCGAGGACGGCGCGAAGCAGCACGGACTGTCGACGAAGATGCGCATGGTCTCGTTCGCCTTCGCCGGCGTCGAGCCCGAGGTCATGGGCGTCGGCCCGGTCCCCGCGACCGACAAGGCCCTGTCGAAGGCCGGCCTGTCGATCGACGACATCGGCCTGTTCGAGATCAACGAGGCGTTCGCCGTCCAGGTGCTCGCGTTCCTCGACAACTACGGCATCGCCCAGGACTCCCCGAACGTGAACGCCTGGGGCGGCGCGATCGCCGTGGGCCACCCGCTCGCGTCGAGTGGCGTCCGGCTGATGAACCAGCTCGCCGCGCAGTTCGCCGAGCGACCGGACGTCAAGTACGGCATCACCACGATGTGCATCGGGCTCGGCCAGGGCGGCACCGTCATCTGGGAGAACCCGAACCACAGCAAGTCGGCCGAGCGTTCGGCTCGGAAGGGGGCGTGACCATGACCATCGTCGACAACGACCGACTGGCCGAACTCAGCGAGGACGAGGTGGTCACGCACTCGTTCGTCAAGCACGTCACGATGCCCTCGGGTGGCACGCTGGCGCTCATCACGCTCGACAACGGCAAGGACTACAAGCGGCCGAACACCCTCGGGCCCCGCACGCTCCGTGAGCTGTCCGGCGTGCTCGACACCCTGAAGACGGAGGCCGCCGCGGGCACGATCCAGGGCGTCGCCATTACCGGCAAGGAGTACTGCTTCGCCGCCGGGGCCGACCTGTCCCAGGCAGCGGCGGTCCCGTCGCGCGAGGCCGCCCACGACCTGGCCGCCCTCGGGCACGCCACGCTCAAGAAGTTCGCCGACCTCGGGGTGCCGTCGTTCGCGTTCGTGAACACCCTGGCGCTCGGCGGTGGGCTCGAGATCGCCCTGCACTGCACCTACCGGGCGTTCTCGTCCGCGGCGCAGGGCATCGGGCTCCCCGAGGTGTTCCTCGGCATCATCCCCGGCTGGGGCGGCGCGACGCTGCTCCCCCGCCTGATCGGGCCGGAGCGCGCGCTCCGCGTCATCGTCGAGAACCCGCTCAAGAACAACCGCCTGATGGACGGTCCGGCCGCGGTCGAGATCGGCATCGGTGACGTGCTCGTCCCGTCCGTCACGTTCCTGCCCTCGGCCGTGGCGTGGGCGGACGGCGTCATCACCGGAACGACCAAGGTGGTGCGGAAGAACGAGCCCGGCATGCTCGAGAAGGCCGCATGGGGCACCGTCGTCAAGGTCGCCCGCGGACAGGTCGCGTCGAAGATCGGCACCGTGCCGGAGTCGCCGTTCCGGGCGCTCGACCTCGTCGCCGCCGCCAAGTCGGGTTCGCTCGACGAACGCTTCGCCGACGAGGACGAGGCCCTCGCCGACCTCATCTCGGGCGACCAGTTCGCCGCGTCGATGTACGCCTTCGACCTCGTGCAGAAGCGTGCGAAGAAGCCCGTCGGCGCTCCCGAGGGCGTCGACGCGAAGAAGATCACGAAGGTCGGCGTCCTCGGCGCCGGGCTGATGGCGTCGCAGTTCGCGCTGCTGTTCGCCCGACGCCTGGGCGTCCCCGTCGTCATCACCGACGTCGACCAGTCCCGTGTGGACGCCGGCGTCGAGCGGATCCGCGGCGAGGTCGCGAAGCTGCTCGACAAGGGCCGGATCTCCCCCGACGACGCGAACCGCATCACGGCACTCGTCAGCGGGTCGGTGTCCTACGACGCCTTCGCCGACGCCGACTGGGTGATCGAGGCGGTCTTCGAGGAGATGACCGTCAAGCAGGAGGTCCTCCGGAAGATCGAGCAGGTCATCGCGCCGGACGCCATCCTCGCCACGAACACGTCGTCGCTCTCCGTCGACGAGATGGCGTCGGTGCTCACCAACCCGGAGCGACTCGTCGGCTTCCACTTCTTCAACCCGGTCGCGGTCATGCCGCTGCTCGAGGTGGTGCGCGCGGCGAAGACCTCGGACGAGGCCCTCGTCACCGCACTCGCCGTCGCGAAGACCCTGAAGAAGACCGCGATCATCACCGCGGACCAGCCGGGCTTCGTCGTCAACCGGGTGCTCGCCCGGGTGCTCGGCGAGGCGATGCGCGGCGTGGAAGAGGGCACCTCGTTCGACACCGTCGCCCAGGGTGCCGCCCCGCTCGGCCTGCCGATGTCACCGTTCGAGCTGCTCGAGCTCGTCGGGCTGCCGGTCGGTGCGCACGTGCTCGACTCGCACCACGCGGCCTGGCCCGAGCGCTTCTACCCCGGCGACGGCCTGAAGAGGATCGCCGAGCACGGGACGATCCTGACCCGCGACAAGAAGGGCAACGCGACCGGGTACGACCCCGCCGCCGTGAAGCTCGTCGCGCCGTCCAAGAAGGACGCGAAGCCGGTCGACGCCGCCGAGATGCAGCGCCGGTTCGAGGACGCCCTGGCCGACGAGCTGCACCGCATGCTCGAGGACCGGGTCGTCGAGCACGTCGAGGAGATCGACCTCGGGCTCATCCTCGGTGCGGGTTACCCGTTCCAGGCCGGTGGGATCAGCCCGTACCTCGACCGTTCCGGCGCGTCGGAGCGAGTCTTCGGCGGCACGTTCCACGAGCCGCGGATCGTCGGCCCCGCTTCCCGCTAGAGCCGACTCGGTCTCGAAGGCCGCACCGCCGCACAACCAAAGTCACCCCGAACCGCGGATCGCCGTGGTTCGGGGTGACTTTGGTTGTGCGAGACGCTCGCGGACCGCGCGGTCAGCGGTCGGACGCCGCGGACTCGCGGGACCGCGCGGGCTTCGCCTGCGGCAGCTTCGTCCCGACGACCTGGTCGATGACGTCGCGGGCGATGGCCTGCGCCGTCAGCCCCGCGTCGGTGAGGATCTGCGACCGGGTCGCGTGGTCGATGAACGCGTCGGGCAGCCCGAGCTCGTTCACCCCGGTGTCCACCCCGGCAGCGCGCAGGTCCTGCCGCAACCGGGTCCCGACGCCGCCGACCCGCACGCCGTCCTCGATGGTGATCACGAGCCGGTGCGTCCGTGACAGCTCGATCAGCGACACCGGGATCGGCACCACCCAGCGCGGGTCGACGACGGTGACGCCGATGCCCTGCGCCTCGAGCAGCGCCGCGGCCTCGAGTGCCACCGGCACCATCGACCCGACGGCGACGAAGAGCACGTCCTCGACGTCGTCCGCGGCGGCATGCAGGACGTCCACACCATCGGAGAGACGACGGACCGCGGGGATGTCCGGTCCGACCTGCCCCTTCGACCACCGCAGCACGGTGGGGGCGTCGTCGACGGCGATCGCCTCGCGGAACTCCTCGCGCAGCGTCGGGGCATCGCGAGGCGCGGCGATCCGGATCCCCGGCACGACCTGCAGCAGCGCGAGGTCCCACATGCCGTGGTGCGAGGGGCCGTCCGGGCCGGTGATGCCGGCACGGTCGAGCACGAACGTCACACCGGCCCTGTGCAGGGCGACGTCCATCAGCACCTGGTCGAACGCGCGGTTCAGGAACGTCGCGTAGAGCGCCACGACCGGGTGGAGTCCCCCGTAGGCCAGGCCCGCGGCGGTCGTCACGGCGTGCTGCTCGGCGATGCCGACGTCGTAGACCCGGTCGGGGTGCTGCTCCTGGAACAGGTGGAGCCCCGTCGGCCGGAGCATCGCCGCCGTGATGGCGACGATCCGAGGATCCGAGGCGCCGGCATCGGCCAGGGAAGACGCGAACACCGACGTCCACGACGGCCCCGATGCGGCGTCGAGCGACTCCCCGGTCTCCGGGTCGATGTGCCCGACGGCGTGGAACTGGTCGGCCTGGTCGCGCAGGGCGGGCTCGAAGCCGTGGCCCTTCTCGGTGATCGCGTGCACGATCACGGGAGCGCCGTACTCCTTGGCCTGCCGGAGCGCTGCCTCCATCGCCTGCTGGTCGTGGCCGTTCACCGGGCCGATGTACTTGATGTCGAGGTTCGAGTACAGCGCCTCGTTGTTCGTCAACCGCGACAGGAAGCCGTGCAGGCCCCCGCGCATGCCTCGGTACACCGCACGACCCGGAGCGCCGAAGCGGGCCGCCACGGCCTGCGTGCCCTCGTACAGGGCCCGGTACTCGCGGCGGGTGCGCACGGAGCTCAGGAACCGCGCCATGCCACCGATCGTCGGGGCGTACGAGCGGCCGTTGTCGTTGACGACGATGACCAGGCGACGGTCGTTGTCGTCGGAGATGTTGTTGAGCGCCTCCCACGTCATGCCGCCGGTGAGCGCACCGTCCCCCACCACCGCGACGACGGTGCGGTCGGTCTGCCCGGTCTGCCCGAACGCGCGGGAGATGCCGTCGGCCCACGACAGCGACGACGACGCGTGCGAGGACTCGACGATGTCGTGCTCGGACTCGCTCCGCTGCGGGTAGCCGGCGATGCCACCGCGTTCGCGCAGCTTCGAGAAGTCCTGGCGCCCGGTGACGAGCTTGTGCACGTACGACTGGTGCCCGGTGTCGAAGACGAACGGGTCGTTCGGCGAGTCGAACACGCGGTGCATCGCGAGCGTCAGCTCCACGACGCCCAGGTTCGGCCCGAGGTGCCCACCGGTCTTCGCGACCTCGGCGACCAGGAAGCGCCGGATCTCGGCGGCGAGGTCGGTCATCTGCGCGTCGGAGAGACGCTTCAGGTCGCGCGGCGACGTGATGCTGGCGAGCAGGCTCACGGGCGCTCCTTTCGTGGGGCTGTCGGCCCACTCTATTCTCGCTACCAGGTGACGGACTGGAGGCCCGTGGCGGTGTCGCCACGGGCCTCCGGTCCGATCTGTGGTCGCGTCAGCGACCCGTGCGTACGACGCTCCTGTCGTTCAAGGGACTCAGACGAGCGAGCGGAGCACGTACTGCAGGATGCCGCCGTTGCGGTAGTAGTCGGCCTCGCCGGGGGTGTCGATGCGGACGACCGCGTCGAACTCGATCGGCTGCTTGCCGGCCGGCGAGTGCTCGCTCGGCGTCGCGGTGACGTGCACCGTCTTCGGGGTGCGGCCCTCGTTCAGCTCGGTCAGCCCGGAGATCGACACGACCTCGGTGCCGTCGAGCCCGAGGGACTCGACCGTCTCGCCCGCCGGGAACTGCAGCGGGACGACGCCCATGCCGATGAGGTTGGAGCGGTGGATCCGCTCGAAGCTCTCGGTGATGACCGCGCGGACACCGAGCAGGTTCGTGCCCTTGGCCGCCCAGTCACGGGACGAGCCGGAGCCGTACTCCTTGCCACCGAAGATGACGAGCGGGATGCCCTGCTCCTGGTAGTGCTGCGAGGCGTCGTAGATGAACGACTGCGCACCGTCCGGCGTCGTGAAGTCACGGGTGTAGCCGCCCTCCACGCCGTCGAGCAGCTGGTTGCGCAGACGGATGTTCGCGAACGTGCCGCGGATCATGACCTCGTGGTTGCCGCGACGCGAGCCGTAGGAGTTGAAGTCCTTACGGTCGACGCCGTGCTCGGCGAGGTACTGGCCGGCGGGGCTGTCGGCCTTGATCGAACCGGCCGGCGAGATGTGGTCGGTCGTGACCGAGTCGCCCAGCTTCGCGAGCACCCGGGCGCCGGAGATGTCCGACACCGCGTCGGGCTGCATCGTCATGCCCTCGAAGTACGGGGGCTTCCGGACGTAGGTCGACTCCTGGTCCCACTCGAAGGTGTCGCCGGTCGGGGTCGGCAGGTTCTTCCAGCGGTCGTCGCCCTCGAACACGGAGCCGTACTCGTGGGTGAACATCTCGGTGTCGATCGACTCGTCGATGACCTGCTGCACCTCGGCCGCGTCGGGCCAGATGTCGGTCAGGTAGACGTCGTTGCCGTCCTGGTCCGTGCCGAGGGCGTCCTTGTCGAAGTCGAAGTGCATCGACCCGGCGAGGGCGTAGGCGATGACCAGCGGCGGGGACGCCAGGTAGTTCATCTTGACGTCGGGGTTGATCCGGCCCTCGAAGTTGCGGTTGCCCGAGAGCACCGCGGTGACGGCGAGGTCGTTGTCCTGCACGGCCTGCGAGATCTCCTCGGGCAGCGGGCCCGAGTTGCCGATGCAGGTGGTGCACCCGTAGCCGACCGTGTAGAAGCCGAGCTGCTCGAGGTAGGTGGTGAGACCGGCCTTCTCGTAGTAGTCGGTGACGACCTTCGACCCGGGCGCGAGGGTGGTCTTCACCCAGGGCTTCGCGGTGAGGCCCTTCTTCGCGGCGTTCCGGGCGAGGATGCCGGCGGCCATCATGACCGACGGGTTCGACGTGTTCGTGCACGAGGTGATCGCGGCGATCGCGACGGCACCGTGATCGATCGTGAACGGGTCGGCCCCGTCCATCGCGACCTTCGTCGGCGCCGAGGCGGTCGACGGTGCGCTCGACACGTGCACGTGCTCGTGCAGCGCCGTGTCCTCGTTGGTCGAACCGGCGGCGATCGGGTCGGAGGCCGGGAACGTCTCCTCGACCGCGTCGTCGAGGTCGGTCTGCTCGGACGGCGTCGTGTAGTTGTTCAGGTCGAGCTCGAACTGGCTCTTCGCGTTCGTGAGCTCGATGCGGTCCTGCGGACGCTTCGGGCCCGAGATGGACGGCACGACCGTGGAGAGGTCGAGCTCCATGTACTCGGAGTAGTTCGGCTCGACCGAGGCGTCGTGCCACAGGCCCTGGGCCTTGGAGTACGCCTCGACCAGCGCGATCTGCGCCTCGTCGCGACCGGTCAGCCGCAGGTAGTCCAGCGTGACGTCGTCGACCGGGAAGATCGCCGCCGTCGAACCGAACTCGGGCGACATGTTGCCGATGGTGGCGCGGTTGGCGAGCGGGACGGCGCCGACGCCCTCGCCGTAGAACTCGACGAACTTGCCGACGACGCCGTGCTTGCGGAGCTCCTGCGTGATGGTGAGCACCACGTCGGTCGCGGTCACGCCGGCCGGGATCTCACCGGAGAGCTTGAAGCCGACGACCTTCGGGATGAGCATCGACACGGGCTGGCCGAGCATCGCGGCCTCGGCCTCGATGCCGCCGACGCCCCAGCCGAGCACGCCGAGGCCGTTCACCATCGTGGTGTGCGAGTCGGTGCCGACCAGGGTGTCCGGGTACGCGTAGGTCTCGCCGTCGAAGTCACGCGTGTAGGTGACCTTCGCCAGGTACTCGATGTTCACCTGGTGGACGATGCCGGTGCCCGGCGGGACGACCTTGAAGTCCTCGAACGCGGTCTGGCCCCAGCGGAGGAACTGGTAGCGCTCACCGTTCCGCTCGTACTCCAGGTCCGTGTTGCGCTGCAGGGCGTCCGTGCTGCCGAACAGGTCGGCGATGACGGAGTGGTCGATGACCATCTCGGCCGGGGACAGCGGGTTGATCTTGTTCGGGTCGCCGCCGATGTCCGCCATGGCCTCGCGCATGGTGGCGAGGTCGACGATGCACGGCACACCCGTGAAGTCCTGCATGACGACGCGCGCCGGCGAGAACTGGATCTCGGTGTCGGGCTCCGCGTCGGGCCGCCAGGAGCCGAGCGCCCGGATCTGTCCCTCGGTGACGTTCTTGCCGTCCTCGGTGCGGAGGAGGTTCTCGAGCAGCACCTTCAGGCTGTAGGGCAACTTCTCGTGCCCGGGAACCGAGTCGATCCGGTGGATCGCGTAGTCGACACCCCCAACCGACAGTGTGTCCTTCGAGCCGAAGCTATTGACTGCAGCCACCGTGCCGCCTCCCTACTGATCGGTTTGCCCTCATCCTCGCGGGCCGTGGACCGTCCCACCAGCAAGGCAAACCTAATCCCGAGGACGCGTGCGCGCCCTGCGAGAACTATCTTGATGTCGAGAGAACTCTACACCGGGGCGACGTCGTCGCGTCGGACGAACACGGTGCGGACCAGCAGCCAGGTCACCCAGAGCACCGCCGCGTACAGCGGCACGCCGAGGATGAGCTTCAGCCCGGCGAGCAGTTCGACCTGCGCCGTCAGGTACAGCGGGACCTCCACCGCGAGCCGGACCGCGAACAGTCCGACCCAGATCCAGGTGGCGACCGTCAGCACCCGGCGCTTGACGGGGTCGGCGCGCCAGTCGACGTGCGAGCCGTCCTCGTTCGCCGGCAGCAGGAAGCCGACGACGAGCCCGATGAGCGGCCAGCGGATCGCCAGCGTGATCAGCAGCCCGACGAGCCAGACGGCGTTGATGACGATCCCGGGGATGAAGTTGCTCTCCGCACGGCCGGTGATGAGCGCGAGGCCGGCCGAGACCGCGACGCCGAGGATGCCCGCGAACGACATCGTCACCGACTGCCGCTGCAGCAGCCGGAGCACCACGAACACCAGGCCGACTGCCACCGGGATCACGACGCTCGGCACGAGCTCCTTCGTGATCGCGTAGACGACCAGGAACGCGAACCCGGGCAGCACCGACTCGGCGAGGCCGCGCACCCCGCCGACCGCGCCGAGCAGCGCCCTGCCGGACGGCGCCTCACCGGGCGCGACGCGAGCGATGCCGGCGTTCTGCACGGCGTCGCGGAACTGCGCGGAGAAGGACGGCGCGACCGACGGCTCGGCCGCCGGTGCCACGGTCGGCACCGCCGACGGCTCGGCCGCCGGTGCAGCGGGGTCGGAGCCAGCCGTCTCGGGTCGTGGGGTGTCGTCGTGGTCCGGCACCGTGCCTCCAGGCGGGGTTGGTCGTCAGTCGGTCAGATCGCGGTCTGCGTCGACTTGGGCATGTGCAGCGGGATGAGGTCGCGCGGCGGCATCGGCGTCGTGCCGCGCACGACGACGACGCTGCGGAACAGCTCCTCGATCTCGCTGGCGTCGTCGGGCTGCTCGGCGGCCTTGCCGGCGATCACGCCGCGCAGGAACCAGCGTGGGCCGTCGACGCCGACGAAGCGGGCCGGACGGGAGCCGGCGGTGCCGCCGTCGCCGTCCACGGCGACCGGGACGGACGCGCGGAGCTCGGGGCCGAACGGGCCGTCGACCTCGGTCACGACACCGCCCTGGCGTTCGATCTGCTCGGCGATCTGGGCGCGGATCTCGTGCCACAGGCCGGTGGACCGGGGCGCCGCGAACGGCTGGACCTGCAGCGTGGACTCGTCGTAGTCGAGCCCGACCGCGACGACGCGCTGCGAGCCCTCCTCGACCTCGAGACGCAGGTGCAGGCCCTCGCGCGGGAGCACCTTCACCCCGCCCAGGTCGACGTAGGGGCGGACCAGGTTCGCCTCGGTCTCGTCGTGGGGGCCGTTCTCGGCCCGGTCCTCCGGAGCGGACTTGTCCGTCGGGGCGACCGCGTCGACCTCGTCGAGGTCCGCGTCGGCATCCGTCGCGATGTCGACCTCGGGGGACGTGTCCGCGACCTCGATGTCGTCGGTGACGGCGTCCGCCACCTCGACCTCGTCCCGCTTGCGTCGGCCGAACTTCATGCGCGCGTTCCTTCCTGAGCGTCTGCGGCGGCACCGGTCACGGCGTCGCTCCGGTCACCGTAGCCCGACGAGCCGAACCCGCCCTGTCCGCGGACGCTGTCCGGCAGGTCGTCGACCCGGGTGTAGGTCACCTGCGGCACCGGCATCACGATCAACTGGGCGATGCGGTCGCCGGCGTGCACCTCGTACGGTTCCGTCTGGTCGGTGTTGAGCAGGGCGACCTTGATCTCCCCGCGGTAGCCGGAGTCGACGGTGCCTGGGCTGTTCACGATCGTGATGCCGTGCTTCGCCGCCAGGCCGCTCCGCGGGACCACGAACGCGGCGTAGCCCTCGGGCAGCGCGATGCGCAGACCCGTGGCGGCCAGGTGTCGTTCCCCCGGCTGCAGCACGAAGGCCTCGGTGGAGACGAGATCGGCACCCGCGTCGCCGGGGTGGGCGTGGCCGGGAGCGTGCTCCCCGGTCCAGAGGACGTCGACTGGTTCGGTCACGTGACGAGGGTAGTGCAGCCGTGACCGTTCCGTGACCTCGCTCGCTCGTGATCGAATGGACCCGTGACCCTGTACCGCGAACGACTCTGGGCCCCGCCCGCCCTCTACCTGGCGACGGCGCTCGTCATCCCCGCCACCCTGCTCGTCTTCCTCCCCATCAGCGTCCTGGCCGGCGTCCTCGTGGCGATCGGGATGGAGCTCGGGGTGCTGGTCCTCCTGTGGGCACTCGCACCCACCATCGAGGTCACCGACACCGAGTTCCGCGCGGGCAAGGCACACCTCCCCCGCACGCTCGTCGGCACGACCGAGGCGTTCGAGGGCGCAGCGGCCACCGAGCAGCGCGGGCCGGCACTCGACGCCCGCGCGTGGACGCTCTTCCGCGGCTACCTGCGCGGGGTCGTCAAGGTCGAGGTGCGCGACGACGCGGACCCGACGCCCTACTGGCTGGTGAGCGTCCGGCACCCGGGCAAGGTCGTCGAGGCGCTGCGGTCCTGACGGACCACGGTCCACGGCCTGGAGGCGCGGCTCGGCCCCGCCTCGCAGCACACGACGAAGGCCCCGCATCCCTGGAGGATGCGGGGCCTTCGCTGATCGTTGCGTCGAGGACGACGCGGCTGTGTTCGCTAGAGCGACGCGCACTCCGCGCAGACCGGTCCGAGCTTCGACTCGTGGTCGAGCTGGGAGCGGTGCTTCACGAGGAAGCACTCGACGCAGGTGAACTCGTCGACCTGCGGGGGCAGCACCACGACGTCGAGGTCGACGTCGCTGAGGTCCTGCCCGGCGAGTTCGAAACTGCCGGGGTTGTCGGAATCATCGTCGACGACCCCCGACATCTTGTCGGGAACGCGCTCCTTGAGGGCCTCGATCGACTCCGAGTCGGAGTTGTCGTCGGTCTTCCGGGGGGCGTCGTAATCGGTGGCCATGCCCATCCATTTCTCGTATCGAGAGGTCGTCGCCGGGTGATCGGCGGCGACAGTTTGCACCACGCCCCGCCAGAGCGCAAACCGAGTGCTGCGGCGGGTCGTGCTGGCGGTGCAACCCACGACCGGAACCGGACATTCCCGACACCCGTTGCCGGAGGGCCGCGTGCCCGGGATCGGCCGCGCGGATGTCCGCGGCACGCCCGTGCGCCTCCCCGGAAACCGCCCGTCGTCCCTGCATACTCACGGGGTACGACAGCAGGACCGTACGCGACGCTGGGAAGGCGGAACCATGCAAGACGTGAGAGTCATCGGAGTCGAGTCCGGCGCACTCCTCCTGGCGACCGACGGCGGCACCGAGTTCCGGTTGCCCGTCACGTCGTCGCTGGCAGGCCAGGTGCGCCAGGCGAACCCCGACGCCGGTCCGCAGAAGCGGGTCTCCCCCAAGGACGTCCAGGCACGCATCCGTGGCGGCGCAGACGCCGCCGACGTGGCCGCTGCGCTCGACGTCGACGTCGAGTACGTCCGTCGCTTCGAGGGGCCGGTCCTCGCCGAGCGCGCCTTCATCCTCGACGCCTCGCACCGTGTGCCGGTCACCCCGGTCGACGACGAGTCCCCCGACACCTTCGGCCCCGCGATCACCGCGAAGCTCGAGGCCGGCGAGGCCACCGCGATCACCTGGGGCTCGTGGAAGCACCCGGAGAGCGGGTGGCAGGTCCGCGTCCGCTACACCGCGGGCGAGGTCGAGCACGACGCCCAGTGGCACTTCGACCCGAAGACCTCGACCCTCGCGCCGGACAACGGTGACGCTCACCGGCTCTCGCACACCGACGACGAGGGCATCGCACCGCGCCTGCGTGCGGTCGAGTTCGAGCAGCAGGACGACGACGGCACCCGCTTCGACTCCGGCGCCTTCCGCGTCGACGAGCCGGAGCAGCCGGCCGCCGAGCCCGAGCCGTCCCAGCACGCGCCGCTCCGTGCACCGCTGCCCCGCATCGGCCAGGCCGCCGTGGAAGAACGTGCTCCCGGCAACGAGACCGCGGACCTGCTCGAGGCGCTCCGCCGTCGCCGCGGTGAACGCGAAGCAGCGTCCTTCGGCGAACAGCGCGACGAGCCCGCCCGCGGGACCTCGATCAGCGTCGTCGACATCCCGCTGCAGGGCTTCGAGGACGGCGGCGCACACGACACAGCACCCCAGTCCTCCGACGTCCGTCCGGCCTCGGCGCCGGAGTCCGAGAGCCGTGGCGAACGCAAGAAGCGCAACCGTCGCTCGATGCCGAGCTGGGACGAGATCGTCTTCGGCACCCGTCCGGACGACGACCCCGCCTGATCGGCACGTGCACCGACCGTCGGCGCCGACGTCCTAGTGGGCGAACGCGCCGGCGAGTCGGAGCGGCACGATCGTCTCCTCGTCGGTCATGGCACCGTGCTGGCCGATCATGCGCTTCGGCGTCTCGTCCTCGCGCAGGGCACGGTCGTCGTTGAACGCCCACGAACCGCGCGCCACGAGGAGCACGTCGCCGATGCGCGGCACCACCTGGTCGGACACGTGCCCGAACCACCCGGCCTCGATCGCCTCGGCACGGCTGGCGACGTACGCCTTCTTGCCGTAGCGGGCCCGGAACGCGCCGACGAGGGCGCGCACGTCGGTGCCCGGTGCGACGGTGAGCTGGCGGCAGCGCGGGTCACCCGCGACGCCGACCACGTCGGTGAGCAGCAGCGGGTCGATGGCGATGTTCGCGTGGTCCGGCACGTCGAGCACACCGTGGTCCGCCGTCACCAGGACCCCCACGTCGTCGGCGCTGCGGGCGTCGAGGCGGGTGAGTTCGCCGTCGAGCAGCTCGAGGGCGGCCGTCCACCGGTCGGACTGCCAGCCGTACTTGTGCCCGATCGAGTCGAGCTCCGGCACGTACAGGTAGACGAGCGAGCGGCCGCTGGTGGTCTCGGCCAGTGCGGCGTCGACGCGCTGCGCAATGGTGTCCGCCGACACGTACCGGGCGCCGCCGAGCACGTTCGCGGTCATCCCGGACGAGCGGTACCGGTCCGGCCCGACGACGACGGGGTCGAGTCCGAGCTCCGCCGCCCGGGTGAACAGGGTCCGGGTCAGGAACCAGTCCGCGGGCACCTCGGTGTCCCAGCCGCCAAGCAGGTTCATCACGGCACCGGTGTCCGGGTTCCAGCCGCTGTACCCGACGACGCCGTGGGTGCCGGGCGACCGGCCGGTGGTCAGGGTGCTCAGGGCGGCCGCGGTCGTCGTCGGGAACCCGCTCCGCAGCTTCTTCGCGGTGCCGGTGCCCTTCGCGCCGGTCAACCAGCGGGCGTGCCCGGCGCGCGCCGCCAACGCGGCGGAACCGAGGCCGTCGACCAGCACGACGATCGCCGAGCGGGCGGGGCGGAGGGTGATCCGGGCCTCCAGGCCGTCGTTCCGCAACCACGCGTCGTCCGCAGCGCCGAGCGCCACGAGGCAACTCGGGAAGACGTCGGCGAGGTTCGCGACGGCGTCGGGGGCCGTCGGTACGCTTGTTCCCATCCCACGAGTCTCCCAGACGACTCCGGTTCTCCAGAAAGGTGCCATGGCACGCACGGACGTAGTCGGCCTGCCCGACGGTGAGCGCATCGAGGACGTCGACGTCTCCGAGGAGATGCAGGGCTCCTTCCTCGAGTACGCGTACTCCGTCATCTACTCGCGGGCGCTGCCCGACGCCCGCGACGGCCTGAAGCCGGTGCAGCGTCGCATCCTGTACCAGATGGCCGAGATGGGGCTGCGACCCGACCGCGGACACGTCAAGAGCGCCCGCGTCACGGGCGAGGTGATGGGCAAGCTGCACCCGCACGGCGACGGCGCGATCTACGACGCGCTGGTCCGCATGGCCCAGCCGTTCACGATGCGCGTGCCGCTCGTCGACGGCCACGGCAACTTCGGCTCCCTCGACGACGGCCCCGCTGCCGCCCGGTACACCGAGGCACGGCTCGCCGAACCGTCGATGGCGATGACCGAGGGCCTGGGCGAGGACGTCGTCGACTTCGTCCCGAACTACGACAACCAGATCATGCAGCCGGGCGTGCTGCCGGCGGCGTTCCCGAACCTGCTCGTCAACGGCGCCTCCGGCATCGCGGTCGGCATGGCGACGAACATGGCACCGCACAACCTCGGCGAGGTCGTCGAGGCCGCGAAGCACCTGCTCATGAACCCGCAGGCCACCCTCGAAGAACTCATGGAGTTCGTGCCCGGCCCCGACCTGCCGTCCGGCGGCACGATCGTCGGCCTCTCCGGGGTCCGCGACGCCTACGCCACCGGCCGTGGTTCGTTCCGCACCCGCGCGAAGGTGAGCGTCGAGAACCTCACCCCGCGCAAGGTCGGGCTCGTCGTCACCGAGCTGCCCTACCTGGTCGGCCCCGAGCGTGTGATCGAGAAGATCAAGGACGGCGTCCAGTCCAAGAAGCTCGTCGGCATCTCCGACGTCAACGACCTGACCGACCGCAACCACGGGCTCCGGCTCGTCATCGGCATCAAGAGCGGCTTCAACCCCACCGCCGTGCTCGAGCAGCTCTACAAGCACACCCCGCTCGAGGACGGCTTCGGCATCAACAACGTCGCGCTGGTCGGCGGGTCACCGCGCACCCTCGGGCTCCGCGAGCTGCTCGACGTCTACGTGCAGCACCGCCTCGACGTCGTCACCCGCCGATCGCAGTACCGGCTGGCGCGACGCAAGGAACGGCTGCACCTGGTCGAGGGCCTGCTCATCGCGATCCTCGACATCGACGAGGTCATCCAGGTCATCCGCACCTCCGACGACTCCGAGGCAGCGCGCAACCGCCTGCGCGACGTCTTCGACCTGTCCGAGGTGCAGGCCGAGTACATCCTCGAGCTGCGCCTGCGCCGTCTGACGAAGTTCTCGCGGATGGAGCTCGAGGCCGAGCGCGACCAGCTGCTCGCCGACATCGCCGCCCTCGAAGAACTGCTGGCGTCCGACGAACGGCTCCGCGCGCAGGTCGCCCTCGAGCTGACCGAGGTGTCCGACAAGTTCGCGACCCCGCGCCGCACGCTGCTCACCGAGGCCGACGCCCCGGTGAAGGGCGGTCGGAAGGCCGCGGTCGACCCGGAGTCCCTGCAGATCGCCGACTCCCCCTGCCGCGTGCTGCTCTCGACCACCGGACGGCTCATCCGCGTCGACATCCCGACGTCGGAGCTCGGCATCGTCCGCGTGCCGAAGCGCTCGAAGCACGACGCCGTCCGCTCCGCCGTGGTGAGCACGGTGCGGGGGCAGATCGGCGCGATCACCTCGACCGGGCGGGTCCTCCGGCTCTCCCCCGTCGACGTCCCCGCCGTGCCGCCAGCCGCGGTCCGGCTCGACGCCGGCGTCCGGGTCACCGACTTCCTGGCGCTCACCAAGGGCGAGACCGTCGTGGCGATCGTCGACCTGTCCGGTGCGTCGTCGGACTCGCTGGCGATCGGCACCGCGCAGGGCGTCGTGAAGCGCGTCGTGGCGGGTGCGTGGCCCGACAAGCCGGAGTTCGTCGCGATCGGCCTGAAGCCCGGCGACCACGTGGTCGGTGCCGCGCAGGCGCCCGAGTCCGACGACCTGGTGTTCATCAGCTCGAACGCGCAGCTGCTGCGGTTCCCGGCGTCCGTCGTCCGGGCGCAGGGGCTGCCCGCCGGTGGTGTGGCCGGCATGGCCCTCGCCGACGGCGCCTCGGTGATCTGGTTCGGCTCGGTCGCACGCTCCGACGACGCCGTGGTCGCCACGGTGTCCACCACCTCGACAGCACTGCCCGGCACCGACGCCGGTCGCGCCAAGGTCTCCGCGCTGTCGGAGTTCCCGGCGAAGGGCCGTGCCACCCAGGGTGTCCGGGCGCACGCGTTCCTGAAGGGCGAGGACGGGCTCACGGTGGGATGGGCGGGAATCGCGCCGCCACACGCCGTCGGCACGGACGGCGCCGCACGGACCCTGCCCGACTGGCTGTCGAAGCGTGACGGGTCGGGCGCCCCGCTCGAGGCGGTCATCGGCTCGATCGGTGGCAGCGCCGCGACGCTCGACGGCACCGCCGGCGAGGCGTAGGCGCGCGCTGGCGTCCGCCGCCGGTGTCGCTGACACGGCGCCGTTTCGCGTCTGGCGACACCTCACGGCCTGGGAGCCCCGTGAGGTGTCGCCCATCGCGTGAGAACGCAGGGCGCACGGACTGGAGGCGCGGGGCGGCGCCGCCACGGGCCTCCCGTCCGCCGTCACCGTGTCGCGGACGCGGCGCGGTTTCGCGCTGAGCGACAGCTCACGGGCCGCGGGCCGCGTGAGGTGTCGCTCAGCGCGTGAGCACGCCAGGCCGCTGCGCGGCCCGGCGTGAAGGCGCGCTACGCGTCGATGCGGTCGCGGTCCAGGCCCTCGCCGGCCAGGATGAACTCCTTGCGCGGCGCGACGTCGTTGCCCATGAGCAGCTCGAACACCTTCGCGGCACCCTCGGCATGGGTCACGTTCACCCGGCGCAGGGTGCGGTGCGCGCGGTCCATCGTGGTCTCCGCCAGCTGGTCGGCGTCCATCTCGCCGAGGCCCTTGTACCGCTGGATCGGCTCCTGGTACTTCTTGCCCGTCTTCTCGAGCTTCTTCAGCACCGTCTGGAGCTCCTGTTCGGAGTACGTGTAGAGCGTGTCGTTCGGCTTGCCGCGGTTCACCACGACGACCCGGTGCAGCGGCGGCACGGCGGCGAAGACCCGGCCCTGCTCGATCATCGGCCGCATGTACCGGAAGAACAGCGTCAGCAGCAGCGTGCGGATGTGGGCGCCGTCGACGTCGGCGTCCGACATGATGATGATCTTGCCGTAGCGGGCCTGGTCGATGTCGAACGTACGGCCCGAACCGGCGCCGATGACCTGGATGATCGACGCGCACTCGACGTTCGAGAGCATGTCCGACACGGACGCCTTCTGCACGTTGAGGATCTTGCCGCGGATCGGCAGCAGCGCCTGGTACTCGCTGTTGCGGGCGAGCTTCGCGGTGCCCAGCGCCGAGTCACCCTCGACGATGAAGAGCTCCGTGCCCTCGGTCTCCTGCGAGCGGCAGTCGGCGAGCTTCGTCGGCAGCGAGGAGTTCTCGAGCGCGTTCTTGCGGCGCTGCGTCTCCTTGTGGGCCCGCGCCGAGATGCGGGTCTTCATCTCGGACACGACCTTCTCGAGCAGGGCCGCCGACTGTGCCTTCTCGGTGCGCTGCGTCGAAGTGAGGATCTCGGTGATGCGCTTCGACACCACCTGGTCGACGATCTTCCGGACCGCCGGGGTGCCGAGGATCTCCTTCGTCTGCCCCTCGAACTGCGGCTCGGGCAACCGCACGGTCAGCACGGCGGTCATGCCGGCGAGGACGTCGTCCTTGTCGAGCTTGTCCTGCCCGACCTTGAGCTTGCGTGCGTTCGCCTCGACCTGGGCACGGACCGCCTTGACGACGCCCGACTCGAACCCGGCCTGGTGCGTGCCGCCCTTCGGCGTCGCGATGATGTTGACGAAGCTGCGGAACACGGTCTCGTAACCACTGCCCCAGCGGAGCGCCAGGTCGACCTCGCACTCGCGCTCGACCGAGGTGGAGACCATGTGGCCCTTGTCGTCGAGCATCGGCACGGTCTCGGTGAAGGTGCCGGTCCCCTGCACGCGCCAGACGTCGGTGAGGGGGCTGTCGACGGCAAGGTGCTCGACGAACTCGCCGATCCCGCCCTCGTACCGGAAGCGCTCGACCACCGGCCCCGCGGCCACGGTGGTGCCCGTCGCCTCGGCCCGGGCGGCAGCGGCGTCGATCGACGCCGCGCGCTCGTCGGTGATGGTGATGCCGAGCCCGGGCACGAGGAACGCGGTCTGCCGTGCACGGGTGACCAGGTCGTCGGTGCTGAACCGAGCGTCGGCGGTGAAGATCTGACGGTCCGCCCAGTAGCGGATCCGGGAGCCGGTGACGCCCTTCTTGACCTTGCCCACCACACGCAGCTCGCTGCCCGAGGTGAAGGGCGCGAACGGAGCGTCCGGGCCGATGCCCTTGCTGTCGTCGAAGATGCCCGGCTCGCCGCGGTGGAACGACATGGCGTAGGTCTTGCCGCCCCGGTCGACCTCGACGTCGAGGCGCTCCGACAGCGCGTTCACGACCGAGGCGCCGACGCCGTGCAGGCCACCCGAGGCCGCGTACGACCCCGAGCCGAACTTGCCGCCGGCGTGCAGCTTGGTGAACACGACCTCGACCCCGGTGAGGCCGGTCTTCGGTTCGACGTCGACGGGGATGCCCCGGGCGGTGTCCCGGACCTCGACCGAGCCGTCGGCGTGCAGCACGACACCGATCTCGTCACCGTGCCCCGCGAGGGCTTCGTCGACCGAGTTGTCGATGATCTCCCACAGACAGTGCATGAGGCCCCGGGAGTCCGTCGAGCCGATGTACATGCCCGGCCGCTTCCGGACCGCCTCGAGCCCTTCGAGGACGGAGAGATGGCGTGCGGAGTAGTCGGAGCTCACCGTCGGAGTTTACCGAGCGGCACCGACAGCACCGTGTGGACACTCGCACTGGGGCCAAGCGATCCGCGCTGAGCGAAACAGGGCCCGACAATGCGTCGCTCTCAGGCATCACGTGTTGAAATGGTGCAACCACCCGGCACCACCTGCGATCCGTGAGGAGCACAGCAATGACCCAGACCGTGCAGGACCCCTCCATCGACGAAGTCAGCAACCACCAGCTGACCGCCGCCGACCGTTGCGACAGCTGCGGGGCGCAGGCCTACATCCGAGCCACCATGTCGAGCGGCGAGCTCTACTTCTGCGCCCACCACGGCGCCGAGTTCAAGGACAAGCTCGCGGCGACCGCTATCGAGTGGCACGACGAGAGCAGCCGACTCTACGAGTCGAAGTAGTCGCGACCGACACACGGACAGGAGGCGCGGTGCCAGCTGGCACCGCGCCTCCTTTCTGTCTGCAGTCCGTCCTAGAACTCGCGGTTCAGCGCCCAGGCGGCGCCCCGGTAGCTGTTCGGTCCCCACACACCGTCGATGGGGCCGCTGTAGCGGCCGTGGGCAGCCGCCCAACGCTGCAGTGCTGCGATGGTCAGGGGGTGCTCAGTTCCGTAGAAGTTCCCTGACTGGTAGTACCCGCCGACCGCGAGGCGCTTCGCGACGAAGAACCAAGCGGGCGAAGTCATACGACCATCGATGTCACCCGAGTACCCGGCCCTGCTGGCCAGGCACTGCAGCCGCTTGTAGAAGATCGGCCCCGGGACGCCGTCGGACTCGGTCGTCGTCGTCGGCACTGAACTGCACGCGGAGCTGATCCGCGTCGTCGCGGCCTCCGCCGGAGCCGTCTGGGCGACCGTGCCGGCAGTGGTCAGGGTCACGATGAGTCCACCGACCAGGGCGAGGACGAGTTTGTTGTGGTGCATGGAGCCTCCTTTGTCGGCCTTCAACATTTCAGATGTTGAATCCGAGTGGACGCTTTTGGCAACTGTTGCCATTCTGCGCATGCAGAAGGCCGGGCCCCGTCGGGACCCGGCCTTCTGCTTCGTGCATCAGGCGATGCGCTTGAACGCCTTGTCGACGTAACGGTCGACCGTGGCGCGCGCTTCACGTGCGTAGCGGTCGATGGTCGCCGTCTGCTCCGCGTCCGGCGCGTACTCCCGGCCCAGCCGTGCGGTGGCCGCAGCGAGGACGCCGTCGGTCAGCTGCGGGTTGAGCGGCAGGATCGGGCCCTGCGTGTGCGTGCCGAACGACGTCCCGACGATCGCACCCTCGACCGGGGCTCCCGCCTGGTTGCCACCACCGGACACGACGTCGGCGAACGGGCTGACCCCGGCCGCGAGCTCGATCGTGGTGGCGTGGTCCTCGAAGCCGGCGAGACGCTTCGGTGCTCCGGCGAGCAGCGGGTACCGGGTCTCGAGCACGAAGTAGTTCACCCGGCGCTCGGCACCGCGGACGGCCCGGGCGTCGAACACGCCGAATCCGGCAACCGGCGCACCCTCGGTCGGCACGACCTCGTTCGTCGCCAGGTCGAACCCACCGCCGACCGCGATGACCGGTACACCGTCGGTCGCGAACGCACGGAGCGCGCCGCCGATGCGGGTGACGTCGTCGCCCAGGGAACGCATCGCGCTGAGCGGTCCGTTGCCGATCACGACGACGTCCGCCGCGGTCGGGAGCTCGTCGCCGGGCGCGTACTCGAGGACCTGTGTCTCGATGCCCGCAGCGGCCGCACGGCGGACCAGGGCCGCGACGTTGCCACGGTCGCCCGAGACGCCCATCTGCCGGGGGTAGACGTGCAGGATGGTCAGCCGGTCGGCCGTCATGCGGTCTTCTCCATGTCCGGGTGGCCCAGGGCCTTGCGGGCGATCATCATGATCTCGTAGTTGACGATGAAGTTCTTCGTCCCGCGGGTCGTCGAGCCGAGCTGCTCCATGTGCTTGATGGCTGCTTCGACGTCGGGCTCGACCCGGCCGATGCGGACACCGGCGTGCTCGAGCGCGATCGCGATCTGCCAGGCCTTGTCACCGGAGACGACGTCCACGTGGTCGAGCTTCGAGAAGTCGATGTCGTAGATCCAGGAGATGTCGGGCGTGCCCTCGTCGATCGCCATGAGGACCTGTTCGGGCTGGTCCGGCAGGGCGTCGAGGTTGAGCTGCAAGCTCGCGGCGTTCTTGAACATCGTGAACTCGGCGGACTCGCCCGCGATGGGCAGACGCTCTCCGCGGCCGTACGCGGGCTTCATCGTGCCGAAGGCCTTGGTCACGGCGTCGGCACGGAACTGCGCACCGAGGGCCGCACTCGCCGTCGCGGTGGCCGCAGCGGCGTCGACCGCGTAGTGCAGGCCGCGGGCGGGCAGCCGGACCGGGATCTCGGCACCGTCGAAGCGGATCGTCGCGCCGTCGCCCGTGTGGGCCACGACCTCGGCGTCGGCGGTGTGCTGGGCACGGTCACCGGCGTCGAACGAGTCGGCGTTCTGCAGACCGTTCGGTGCCGCAGCGATGACCTCGTCGCTCGCACCGAACCGCAGGACGCGCTGCCCGGGGGCGCCGGAGTAGCCGTCGAGGAACTGGTCGTCGTGGTTCGTGATGACGTTCGCCGTCGACAGCGCGGCGGTGTCGAGCATCATCGTCGCCACGCGCTCGGTCTCGAAGAACCGGTACAGCTGGTCGACCTGCACGTTGAGCATGGTCACCGTCGAGGGCGACAGGATGCCGGCGAGCTCGACCGCGAAGGCCTCGTCGACCTCGAGGATGCCGATGTCGGCCTTGAGCCGGCCGGTCAGCGAGACCTCGGACAGCAGGGCCGACGCGATGCCCTGCGGCAGGTTCGCGCCGGACGGGTTCGTGAAGACCCGCAGCCCGTGTGCGCGGACGATGTCGGAGATCATGTGCGTCGTCGTCGACTTGCCGTTCGAGCCGAGCACGAAGACGACGCCGTTCGGGAACTGCTTCGTCACGTGCTGCAGGAAGTCCGGCACGAGCTTCAGGACGATGTACCCGGGGTAGGCGGACCCGCCGCCCCTCGCACGGGCAAGGGCACGGAGGATCCGCCCGATCAGGATCGGGATGAAGAAGCGCATGCCGGCTTACTCGAGGTAGTCGCGCAGCGACTGCGACCGCGACGGGTGGCGGAGCTTCGCCATCGTCTTGGACTCGATCTGACGGATGCGCTCACGCGTCACGCCGAACGTGTCACCGATCTGGTCGAGGGTCTTCGGCTGGCCGTCACCGAGGCCGAAGCGCATGCGGATGACGCCCGCCTCGCGCTCGGACAGGGAGTCGAGCAGGCTCTCGAGCTGCTTCTGCAGCATCGTGAAGCCCACCGCGTCGGCTGGCACGACCGCCTCGGTGTCCTCGATGAGGTCACCGAACTCCGAGTCGCCGTCCTCGCCCAGGGGCGTGTGCAGCGAGATCGGCTCGCGGCCGTACTTCTGGACCTCGACGACCTTCTCCGGGGTCATGTCGAGCTCGCGCGCGAGCTCTTCCGGAGTGGGTTCGCGACCGAGGTCCTGCAGCATCTGCCGCTGCACGCGGGCGAGCTTGTTGATGACCTCGACCATGTGCACCGGGATGCGGATGGTTCGGGCCTGGTCGGCCATGGCACGGGTGATGGCCTGACGGATCCACCACGTCGCGTAGGTCGAGAACTTGAAGCCCTTGGTGTAGTCGAACTTCTCGACCGCACGGATCAGGCCCAGGTTGCCCTCCTGGATGAGGTCCAGGAACTGCATGCCACGACCGGTGTAGCGCTTCGCGAGCGAGACGACCAGGCGGAGGTTCGCGCCGAGCAGGTGCGACTTCGCACGCTGACCATCACGGGCGACCCAGCGCAGTTCACGCTCGGCGGGCTTCGAGAGCCCCGTCGCGTGCTGCAGCTTGTCCTCGGCGAACAGGCCGGCCTCGATGCGCATCGCGAGCTCGACCTCCTGCTCGGCGTTGAGCAGGGCGACCTTGCCGATCTGCTTCAGGTAGTCCTTCACCGGGTCGGCGGTGGCACCCGTGATGGTCGTCGAGTAGACCGGCGCCTCGTCGTCGTCGGTCTGCGAGATGACGAGCGCACCGGCGGCGACCGCGGCAGCGGCGTCCGGCTTGGCCGTCTTGTCGTCGGTGTCGTCGGCCTCGTCGGTCGGCTCCTCGACGGGCTCGTCGGAGGCGATCGCCTCGTCGACGGCGTCGGTCTTCTTCGCCTTGGGCGCCGCCTTCTTGGCGGGCGCCTTCTTGGCGGGGGCCTTCGTGGCGCGCTTCTTCGGCGCTGCGGTGCCCTCGGTGTCCGTGGCGTCCTCTGCCACAGCGCCCTCGGGCTCGGTGTCCTTCGTGGGATCGATCGTCGTGCTCCGGGCAGCCATGCGATCACCTCTCTCGTCGTGCCACGTTCGTGGGGTCGTGGCCTCCCTCGCCGCCCAGGTCCCGCGCCGCAGTCCCCCGCGTCGTACGAGTCCTACCGTTCCGGGCAGCACTAGGACCCATGTCAAGTCCCCCGAGTTCACCGGCGCACCGAAGTGCTCCGACAGACAGGGGTCCCGAACGGGTCCGTGATCATTATTGCACGTGCCGCTTCCGCAGGCGTGCAACGAGTGCAACCCAGAGTGGCCCGACGCGTATTCCCTCTTCCGAGTGCAGCACGCGGCGGGTCCGACGGCGGGCGTGCAGGAGCATCCCGACGCCGAAACCGACCACGACGTACTGCACCGTGAGGGCGATCCGGAAGTTCTCCCAGGCGAACACCGTGGTGCCGGTGGCCCGCGCCGACGCGTCGAGGACGACGCCGATCAGGTACATCATCACGAAGGCCGCCAGGAACCCGCCGACGTTCACCACGCCGTTCGCCGAGCCGAGCGAGCCGACCGGGTTGAAGGTCCGGGCGAAGTCGAAGCCGATCAGGGAACCGGGCCCGCCGATCCCCATCGCGACGACGAGCAGCACGAGCAACCACGTCGGCGGGTGCCCGGGCCAGAGCAGGATCGCCGTCCAGAGCACCGCGAGCAGGACGACCACGCCGAGCACCAGGTTGGACCGGCGCATCGGGAACCGCGCGCAGAGCACGCCGAGCACCGGGCCGGCGACGAACCCGACGACCACGATGATCGTGAGGAACCCCGCCGCCTCACCCGGGGAGTACCCGAGCCCCCGGAGCATCGGGACACCCCACAGCAGCGAGAACACCGTGCCCGACGACTGCGTGACGTAGTGCGACCAGAACCCGAGCTGCGTGCCCGGGCGGCGGAGCGCGTGCCCGAACGTGCTGAACGCGGCACCCCACGAGTGCGGCAGCGGGATCGTGTCCGTCCGCACCGGCACGGGACCGTTCCGCACGAAGACCGCGGCGAGCACGAGACCGACGGCACTGGCCGCGGCCGCGATGCCGAACGCCGGGGTCCAGCCCACCGTGTGCAGGAGCACCGCGAACGGGAACGCCGACAGGATCTGGCCGATCTGCCCGAGGTTGCCGGTCCACTGCGAGATCTGCGGCAGGATCCGGCCGCTGAACCACATCGGCACCAGGCGGATCACCGAGATGAAGGTCATCGCGTCACCGGCGCCGACGAGCACCCGCCCCACGATGGCCGGACCGATCGACGGGGACACGGCGACGATCGCCTGTCCGACGACCAGCAGCGCGGCGCCGAGGAGCACCAGCCGGCGGGGGCCGACGCGGTCGAGGGCGATCCCCACCGGGATCTGCAGCCCCGCGTAGACGGCGATCTGCACGACGGCGAGGGTGGACAGGACGGCGGCGGAGACGGCGAACCGGTCCTGCGCATCGACACCGGAGACCCCGAGCGAGGACCGCTGCACCACGGCGAGGACGTACGCGAGCACCGCGACGCCCCAGATCAGGAAGGCACGACGGGAGTTCACCGGACCAGGTTACCGACGCGTCCCCGCGTCGATACGCGACGAGCGTCGTCGAGGTGCGTCACGTCGTGCGGGCGACCGGAGGACGGCCTGGAGGAGCGGTGCGGGGCCGCCACGGGCCTCCAGACCGTCCTGTCGGGACGTCCGGATCCCGCGACGGTCAGTCGGTCGCGTCGCCCTGGGTGCGCCGGTCGGCCAGGAAGCGCTCGAGCTCGGCCGCGATCGCGTCCGCGGTCGGCACCTCGCCGTCGACGCCGGTCAGCGGCGATGCAACGGGGTTGCCCTCCATGTACGTGTCGTGCCGCTCCTCGAGCACGGAGACCAGGCGCTGCAGCTCGGGGTTGCCGGCCACCTGCTCCTCGACGCGGGTCAGGAACTCGCGACCCGACTCGCGCAGGGCGTCGGTCGGGAAGATGAGCCCGGTCGCGGCGGCGATGCCGGACAGCGCCGCGACGGCGGCGTCGGGGAACTCGGTGTCGGACAGGTAGTGGGGCACGAGCAGCACGAGCCCCGTGACCTGCGCGCCCGTCTCGGCGAGGCGGTGCTCGACCAGGTGCAGGACGTTCGCCGGCGCCTGGGTCTCGGGCTTCCAGACGCTCATCTGCTCGACGAGGTCGGCCCGGGTGCCGGAGACGGTGAGGCTGATCGGACGGGTGTGCGGGACCGGCATCGGGATGGACTGCACCCACGTGGTGTCGGCCACCTGCAGGTCGGCGGCGAGCCCGGTGACGGCCCGGACGAAGCGGTTCCACTGGAAGTCCGGCTCGTAGCCCGACAGGAACAGGAACGGCTGGCCGATCTCGTCGCGCACCAGGTGCAGGGCCAGACGGGGCGGCTCGACGGCGCTGATGTGGTCGTGCTCGAAGGTGATGACCGGCCGACGGGCCCGCCAGTCGAGCAGCACGTCCGGGTCGAACTCGGCGACGAGCTCGGTGTCGAGGTCCTCGAGGATCGAGTTCGTCACCTGCGCGACGGCCGATCCGGCATCGGCGAAACCGGTCAGCCCGGCGATCAGGTGCAACCCTGCTGGCACGGTCGGGGCGTCCGCGTCGAACGTGTAGAGCTCCTCGGGGTGGTTCACCGTCCCCATGCTAGGCGGGGCCTCCGACGTCCCCGGTGCGCGACGACCACGCCGACAGCGAACAGGCCCTCGGTAGGGTTGGAGCATGGTCCGACCGACGCTCTCCACCACCAGTTCACCCCCCGAGACCACCACCGCCGACGTGCTCGTCGTCGGGGTCCGCCCGGGCTCGTCCGGCGAGGCCGACAGCACCGCCGTGCTCGCTCCCACCGCCCTGGGCACGCTCGACGCCCTCGCCGGCCTCGACCTCGCCGCGATCGGGGTGACCGGCGCGAAGGACCAGCTCGTCCGCCTGCCCGCCACCGGCGTCGGTGCGAAGTCGGTCGCGCTGATCGGGCTCGGCTCCGCCACGGGTGCCGCGGCGATCCGCGCGGCCGCCGGCAGTGCCGTGCGACAGCTCCCCCGCGTCGACTCGATCACGCTCGCCCTGCCCACCGACTCGGCCGAGCTCGTCGACGCCGCCCTCGAGGGCGCGGCGCTCGGCGCGTACGCCTTCACCCGGCACAAGGGCACCGGCACCAAGGCCCCGGCCCGCGGTGACCAGCGCATCGAGGTCGTCGCGCCCGCCGACGTCGCAGCCGACGCCGCCGTGCGCCCCGCGATCGTCGCCGACGCCGCGTCGCTCGTGCGCGACCTCGTGAACACCGCCGCGGGCGACCTCGGACCGCAGGACGTCGCCGACGTCGCGACCGGGTTCGCCTCGGACCTGCCGCTCACCGTCGAGGTCCTCGACGAGCAGGCGCTCGAGGAGCAGGGCTTCGGCGGCATCCTCGGTGTCGGCCGCGGTTCGGCGCGTCCCCCGCGTTTGGTCGTCGTCCGGTACGCACCCGAGTCCGCCACGAAGCACCTCGCCCTCGTGGGCAAGGGCATCACCTTCGACTCGGGCGGCCTCTCGCTCAAGCCCGCGGCGTCCATGCTCGGCATGAAGACCGACATGACCGGTGCCGCCACGGTGCTCGCCGCGACCGTCGCCGCCGCCCGCCTGGGGCTGAACGTGCGCGTGACCGCGTGGCTCGCCCTCGCCGAGAACATGCCCTCCGGCACCGCGACCCGCCCGGGCGACGTCCTGACGCTGAAGAACGGCACCACGGTCGAGGTCACGAACACCGACGCCGAGGGCCGCCTGGTGCTGGGCGACGGGATGGCCGCCGCGTCGCTCGAACAGCCCGACGCGCTCGTCGACGTCGCCACGCTGACCGGCGCCCAGGTCGTCGCGCTCGGCGACCGCACCACCGGCCTGATGGGCAGCGACGACCTCGTCGCGAAGGTCCGTGCCGTCGCCGAGGGCGTCTCGGAGCCGATCTGGCCGATGCCGCTGCCCGAGGAGCTCGAGGCCCGGCTGTCCAGCGACGTCGCCGACATCGTCAACGCCACGGTCGGCAACCCGGCCGGCGGCATGCTGCTCGCGGGCAAGTTCCTCGAGCGCTTCGCCGGCGAGGGTGTCCCCTGGGCGCACCTCGACATCGCGGGTCCGTCGGAGAACAAGGGCGGCGGGTACGCCTGGTTGGGCAAGGGTGCGACGGGCGTGATGGTCCGGACGCTCATCGCTCTCGCAGAAGACCTCCAGTCCGAGTAGTAGGTTTGGTACCGGTGGGAACGGCGCACCGACGCGCCTCCCACCGGTACTGCACGGGACGGGACCGGAACCACGCGGTCCGACCGTCGGACGCCGCCCTCCGCGGTGTCCACGTAGGGCCCGATCGGCCCGACACGCACGAGGGAGTTGCACCAGGTGACGGAACAGACTTACGACGTCGTTGTCCTCGGTGGCGGGAGTGGTGGGTACGCCGCTGCGCTCCGGGCCGCCGAACTCGGCATGAGCGTCGCGCTCATCGAGGGCGACAAGCTCGGAGGGACGTGCCTGCACCGCGGCTGCATCCCGACCAAGGCGCTGCTGCACGCCGCCGAGATCGCCGACGGCACGCGTGACGCCGAGAAGTACGGCGTGATCGCGGAGTTCGCCGGTGTCGACGTGCCCAAGGTGATCGACTACCAGCAGGGCGTCATCAACTCCAAGTACAAGGGCCTGCAGGGCCTGATCAAGGCCCGCGGCATCACCGTGGTCGAGGGCTGGGGACGTCTGACCTCGCAGAACACCGTGCAGGTCGGCGACCAGACCGTCACCGGCAAGAACATCGTGCTCGCGACCGGCTCCTACTCGAAGTCCCTGCCCGGGCTCGAGATCGGCGGCCGCGTGATCACCTCCGAGACCGCACTCCGCATGGACTACGTCCCGAACAAGGTCGTCATCCTGGGCGGCGGCGTCATCGGTGTCGAGTTCGCCAGCGTCTGGAAGTCCTTCGGCGCCGAGGTCACCATCGTCGAGGGCCTGCCGCACCTGGTCCCCGCCGAGGACGAGTCGATGTCGAAGCAGCTCGAGCGCGCGTTCCGCAAGCGCGGCATCGAGTTCTCGCTCGGTGTCCGGTTCCAGGGCGTCGAGCAGCACGAGAACGGCGTCGTCGTCACGCTGGAGGACGGCAAGACCTTCGACGGTGACGTCCTGCTCGTCGCCGTCGGCCGTGGCCCCGTCACGCAGAACGTCGGCTACGACGAGGTCGGCGTGGCGATGGACCGCGGGTTCGTCACCACGAACGAGCGTCTCGCCACGAACATCCCGAACGTCTACGCCGTCGGCGACATCGTCCCCGGCCTGCAGCTCGCGCACCGCGGCTTCCAGCAGGGCATCTTCGTCGCCGAGGAGATCGCCGGCCTCAACCCGGTGGTCATCGAGGACAAGAACATCCCGAAGATCACCTACTCCGACCCCGAGGTCGCGTCGGTCGGGCTCTCGCAGGCCAAGGCCGAAGAGCAGTACGGCGCCGACAAGGTCGACTCGTACGAGTACAACCTGGCCGGCAACGGCAAGAGCCACATCATCGGGACCTCCGGCTCCGTCAAGGTCGTGCGCGTCGTGGACGGCCCCGTCGTCGGGGTCAGCATGATCGGTGCCCGCGTCGGCGAGCTCATCGGCGAAGCCCAGCTCGCCGTGAACTGGGAGGCCTACCCGGAGGACATCGCTCCCCTGGTGCACGGTCACCCGACCCAGAACGAAGCCCTCGGCGAGGCGTTCCTGCACCTCGCGGGCAAGCCGCTGCACGCGCTGTGACCGGCACCGGTCACCGCACTGTGACAATGACACCAACAACCACTGCAATCCCCCGCGAAGAGGAGTCCACCCGATGAGCGAATCCGTCAACCTCCCGGCGCTCGGCGAGAGCGTCACCGAGGGCACGGTGACCCGATGGCTGAAGAACGTCGGTGACCGGGTCGAGGTCGACGAGCCGCTGCTCGAGGTCTCGACCGACAAGGTCGACACCGAGATCCCGTCGCCGATCGCCGGCGTCGTCGAGGAGATCCTGGTCCAAGAGGACGAGACCGTCGAGGTCGGCACCGCCCTCGTGAAGATCGGTGACGGCTCCAGCTCGTCCGACGGCGGTTCGGACTCGTCCGACTCCGGTGCCGACGACGCGAACGCCGCCGCTGCCGACGCCGAGGAGCCCGAGGCCGCTCCGAGCACGGAGCAGGAGGCCGAGACCCCCGCCCCCGAGCCCACCGAGCCCGAGCCCGCCCCCGCCGGTCAGACGCAGCCCGCCGCCCCGCAGGCACCGTCCGCCCCGCCCGCGGCAGCGCCGGTCCCGGCCGCCGCTCCGGTCCCGCCGCCCGCAGCCGCACCGCCGGCAGCCGTGCCGGCCCAGGCCGCTCCGGCAGCCGCACCGGCTCCGGCGTCCGCGCCGAGTGCCACGGCCGCCGCCGCGGTGCCGAACCCCACGCAGGACGGCGCAGCCTCCGGCTACGTCACCCCGCTGGTGCGCAAGCTCGCGAACGAGCAGGGTGTCGACCTGTCCACGGTCACGGGCTCCGGTGTCGGGGGGCGCATCCGCAAGGAGGACGTCCTCGCCGCCGCCGCGAAGGCCCCGGCCGCCTCGGCTGCAGCAGCACCCGCCGCCGCTTCAGGCCCGTTCGTCGCCGAGGTCTCGCCGCTGCGCGGAACCCGCGAGAAGATGACCCGCCTGCGCAAGGTCGTCGCCGAGCGTGCCGTGCAGTCGATGACCTCGACCGCACAGCTCACGAGCGTCGTCGAGGTCGACGTCACGAAGGTGGCGCAGTTCCGCGACGCCCACAAGGCGGAGTTCCTCGAGAAGACCGGCTCGAAGCTCTCCTTCATGCCGTTCTTCGCCCTCGCGGCGTCCGAGGCGCTGAAGGCCCACCCGAAGATCAACTCCACGGTCGAGGGTGACGAGATCGTCTACCCGGAGACCGAGAACGTCTCGATCGCGGTGGACACCGAGCGCGGGCTGCTGACCCCGGTCATCAAGGACGCGGCCTCGCTGGACCTGGCGCAGTTCTCGAAGTCCATCGCGGACCTCGCCGAGCGCACCCGGAACAACCAGCTGAAGCCCGACGAGCTCGCAGGCGGCACGTTCACGCTGACCAACACCGGTTCGCGTGGCGCGCTGTTCGACACCCCCGTGGTGTTCCTGCCGCAGTCGGCGATCCTCGGCACCGGCATCGTCACGAAGCGTCCGGCGGTCGTGAAGGTCGACGGCCAGGAGGCCATCGCCATCCGCTCGTTCGTCTACCTGGCGCTGTCGTACGACCACCGGATCATCGACGGTGCGGACGCCTCGCGGTACCTCGTCGCGGTGAAGAACCGTCTCGAAGAGGGCAACTTCGCCCCGAACCTCGGGTACTGATCACCAGCAGCACGGCCGACGGCCCCGGTTCCCCTCGTGGGAGCCGGGGCCGTTCCCGTTCCCGTTCACGTTCCCGGTCGGGTTCGGCGTCACCCGCCGCCGAGCAGGGTCAGCGCGGCGACCGCCGACCCGACGGTGACGACGAGCCCCACGAGGACACGGCGGAGCGGGAGTCGTCGTCCGGCTCCGAGTGGGACGCCGTGCTCGACCACGTCCCGCAGACGATCGAGCAGTCCGTTCTGCCCGTCCAGTGTCGGCGGTTCGGCGAACACGAGGTCGCTCGGCACGGGGGTCCACCGGAACGGGCGGGGCGCGGCGGCGGCACGGACGACGTCGAGTGCTGCTCGTGCGCTCGGCCCGTCACCGTCGAGGGCGTCCTGCAGCGCTCCGAGCACCTGGGCCTGGGCGGGGTCGGCCGGGTCGACGCGGTCCCACACGCTCCGGGCTGCGAGCACGAGGGTCCGGGTCGCATCGATCGCGTGCGCGGTGCGCGTCGGGGTCGTCGCGTTGGTCGGGTTGATCGGGCTCGCCGCGTTCGTCGGGCGGTCGCAGAGGACGACCGCACCGGAGTCGTCCACCAGCACGTCGTCGATGCCGGCGGTACCGAGCAGGACCGCGCCGTCGTGCACGGACACCAGGAGCTCCAGGAGCGGGACCGTCAGGGTCACCGCGACCCCGGTGGTCGGGGTGCCGAGCCGGTCGAGCGCCGGCACGAGCGGCGTGCCCGTGGGCCGGTCGAGGTCGACCACGAGACGCCCCGTCGGCGTCCGACCGACCGCGGCCACCGGGACAAGGTGGCGCTCGGCGGCCGCGGAGCGGTCGGCGACCCACGTGAGCACGTCGCGCTCGTCATGCCCGTCGTGCCGTCGTGCCCGGCGTGCTCCTCGTGCTCGTCGCGCTCGTTGCCGGTCGCGATCCAGCGATCCGGGTGGTGGTCGGTGCTCATCTCCATGGTGACCAGCGTGGCGGTGGCGCGGCGGGCCTCCAGGCTCTCCCGCACCATCTGTGGACAAGACGTGTTCGCGCACAGCCGGACACGCGACGGTCTCCCCCGGCGCACGGAGGCCGTATCCTGTTCGCATGGCACGCAGCTCTTCCACAGACAAGAAGGCGAAGGAGCCGGGGCGTCTCAAGCAGATGTTCCAGGTCTTCCAGATGACCCGAAAGGCCGACCCGTCGTCGGTCTGGTGGTTCGCCCTCGCCTTCGTCGGTCCGGTCGTCCTCGGTGTCCTGCTGGCGCTGCTCCTGCCGGGGCAGAACTGGCTCGCGATCGTTCTGTGGATCGTCGCCGGTGTGCTGCTCGGTGTGCTGCTCTTCCTCATCGTGCTCGGTCGTCTGGCCGAACGTGCCGCGTACTCGCAGATCGAAGGCCAGCCCGGCGCCGTCGGTGCAGTGCTGTCGAACTCGCTCCGTCGCCAGTGGCGCTCGAGCGAGATGCCGGTCGCGGTGCACGGTCGCTCGCAGGCAGCGGTCTACCGCGCCGTGGGTCGCCCGGGTGTCGTCCTGATCACCGAGGGCCAGCGCGGCAACCTCAACCGCCAGGTCGACGAGGAGCGCCGCAAGGTCCAGCGCATCGTCCCGAACGTCGCCGTGCACGTGCTGCACGTGGGTGACGGTACCGGTGAGAGCCTGACGCTGCACAAGCTGCCCCGCGCCATGAACAAGCTCAAGAAGTCACTCAACCGCAACGAGGTCCTGGCGGTCGCGAACCGTCTCGACTCGCTGACGCAGAGCCCCGCGGCCTCGATCCCGAAGGGCATGGACCCGATGCGGGCCCGCGCCGGACGGCCGCGCTGACCGAACCCCCACACACGACACGAGAACGCCCCCGACCACCTGGTCGGGGGCGTTCTCGTGCGTGCGGGTGCGTGCCTCGCTCGAAGCCGGTCTTGCACGGTGCGAGGTTCCGTACTCGGTGCGGGAAGCGCAGGCGGGCACCGAGTACGGAACCTCGCACCACACAGCCCGGCTCAGCGCCGGACGAGCACCGTCCCGGCGATGCGGTCGTGCGCACCCCGACTGTCGCGGTCGATGATGAGCGCCGGGACCACCAGGCAGAGCAGCACCGTCCGGAGGATCGGCCGCCACACCCCCACGTAGCCCCCGCGCATCGGGACGACCCGCAGTCCGACGCAGATGTGGCCGAACGACCCGGACAACAGGCAGATGAACACGATCTGCAGCACGGCGAAGATGGCGATCTGCACCCAGGAGTGCGCGATGTCGCCCGAACCGTTCACCGGCGACCACACGCCGGTGACGTAGGCGACCAGGTCGGCCAGCGCGCCGTCGATCAACAGCGCCACGACCCGCCGGCCGATCCGCCCGACACTCCGGGGTCCGGACTCCGGCAGACCGAGGTCCTTGCCCGGCCACCCGTCCGGGTGCTCGGAGGGCGCGGACGGACTGGGAGTGCTGCGGGCCATGGTCCCCAGCGTAGGCGACGGCCCGGGCGTAACACGCCCGAAACAAACCAGTCATGTCCGGGAAACCCCGTGTCAATAGCCTCGTCGGAGGTGCCTTGACCGGTGCCTCCGACATCACCCAACCCATTGGAGATCGGCCCCATGTTCAGCGATTCCTCCGAGGTCCTGGCCTTCATCAAGGACACCGACGTCAAGTTCCTCGACATCCGCTTCACGGACCTGCCCGGTGTGCAGCAGCACTTCAACATCCCGGCATCCACCGTCGACGAGGACTTCTTCTCGGTCGGCCAGCTGTTCGACGGCTCCTCGATCCGTGGGTTCGCGTCGATCCACGAGTCCGACATGCAGCTGATCCCCGATGTCACCACGGCGTACGTCGACCAGTTCCGCGCCGAGCGCACGCTCATCATGATCTTCGACATCTACAACCCTCGGAACGGCGAGATCTACGGCCGTGACCCGCGCCAGGTGGCGAAGAAGGCCGAGAAGTACCTCGCGTCGACGGGCATCGCGGACACCGCGTTCTTCGCCCCCGAGGCCGAGTTCTACATCTTCGACGACGTCCGCTACTCGGTCACGCAGAACGAGTCCTTCTACGCGGTCGACTCCGAAGAGGGCGCCTGGAACACCGGTCGCGACGAAGAGGGCGGCAACCTCGCCAACAAGACCCCGTACAAGGGCGGCTACTTCCCCGTGTCGCCGGTCGACAAGACCGCCGACCTGCGCGACGACATCACCCTCAAGCTGATCGACGCCGGCTTCGAGCTCGAGCGCTCGCACCACGAGGTGGGCACGGGCGGCCAGCAGGAGATCAACTACAAGTTCGACACGATGGTCCACGCCGCGGACGACATCCTGAAGTTCAAGTACATCGTCAAGAACACCGCTGACCAGTGGGGCAAGGTCGCCACGTTCATGCCGAAGCCGCTCTTCGGCGACAACGGCTCGGGCATGCACACCCACCAGTCGCTCTGGTCGGACGGCAAGCCGCTCTTCTACGACGAGAACGGCTACGGCGGGCTGTCGGACCTCGCCCGCTGGTACATCGGCGGCATCCTGAAGCACGCCTCGGCGCTGCTCGCCTTCACCAACCCGTCGATCAACTCGTACCACCGACTGGTCAAGGGCTTCGAGGCGCCGGTCAACCTGGTCTACTCGGCCGGCAACCGCTCGGCGGCGATCCGCATCCCGATCACGGGCACCAACCCGAAGGCCAAGCGCATCGAGTTCCGCGCGCCCGACGCCTCCGGCAACCCGTACCTGGCCTTCGCCGCGCAGCTGATGGCGGGCCTCGACGGCATCCAGAACCGCATCGAGCCGCACGAGCCGGTCGACAAGGACCTCTACGAGCTCCCGCCGGAAGAGGCGAAGGGCATCCCCCAGGTCCCCGGCTCCCTCGACGAGGCGCTCGACGCGCTCGAGGCGGACCACGAGTTCCTCACGAAGGGCAACGTCTTCACCGAGGACCTCATCCAGACCTGGATCGACTACAAGCGCGAGAACGAGATCCTCCCGCTGGCCCAGCGCCCGCACCCGTTCGAGTACGAGCTGTACTTCGGCGTCTGAGTTCCGCTGACACCACACGAAGGGCCCCGCACCGTCAGGTGCGGGGCCCTTCGTCGTGCCGGCCACGTTTCGGGGTGGGCGACACCTCACGGGCTGCGCCGCCCGTGAGGTGTCGCCCAGCGCGCGAGGCCGCGGCCACCGTCAGCGCGGGGTGCTGACGCGACCGCCTGGAGGCCCGGTGCCGGTCCGGCGGGCGGGCGCCGGGCCTCCAGGCGGTCGCGACGCACGTTCCTTCCCATCGCAGCTGGACTGGAAAGCGGAATCGGGCGTACCTGGTCAGAACTTCCGACCCGGTACGCCCGATTCGACCAGGTACGCCCGATTCGACCAGGTACGCCCAGTCGGACCAGGTACGGCCCCGGGCGCACGGGAACGGGGCCCGCGCCGCCCGGCACGGACCCCGTCTCGGGAACGGTGACTAGCGGCTCGTGGCCAACGCGTCGTTCGTCCCCGCTGCGACGCTCACGGGTGCACCCGTGACCGGCGTGGGACGTCCCAGGGAACGGACGGTCCACCCCGCTTTCACCCAGTCGGAGACCGGGAGGCAGTTGCGCGCGTCGATGACGACGCGGCGCCCGACGAGGTCACCGAGGGCGACCGGGTCGGCGGTGATGATGTCGTCCCACTCGGTGAGCACGAGGACGACGTCGGCGCCCTCGATCGCGTCCGTCATCGAGGCGGCGTAGCTCAGCGTCGGGAACGAGCGCTTCGCGGGTTCCATCGCCTCGGGGTCCCAGAGCGTCACCTGTGCGCCGCGGAGGTGCAGCGCAGCGGCGACGTTGAGCGCCGGGGAGTCCCGGACGTCGTCGGTCAGGGGCTTGAACGCGGCACCGATGACGGCCACGCGGCGGTTGAGCACCGATCCCCCGGCCGAGTCGATCGCCATGTCGATGACCCGCTGGCGCTGCCCCATGTTGATCTCGTCGACCTGCTGCATGAGGCCGACGACCTGGCCCGCGCCGATCTCGTTCGCGCGGTACATGAGCGCCCGGATGTCCTTCGGCAGGCAGCCGCCGCCGAAGCCGAGTCCGGCGTTCAGGAACTTCCGGCCGATGCGGGCGTCGTGGCCGAGGGCGTCGGCGAGCGTGGAGACGTCGGCACCGGTGATCGCGCACATCTCGGAGATCGCGTTGATGAACGAGATCTTCGTGGCGAGGAACGCGTTGGCGCTCACCTTGACGAGCTCCGCGGTGGCGAGGTCGGTGGTGATGACCGGGGTGCCCTCGCTGATCGGTGCGGCGTAGACCTCGCGGATCACGGCGTCGGCGGCCTCGGAGGCTCCGCCCCAGACCAGACGGTCCGGGTGCAGCGTGTCCTCGACGGCCTTGCCCTCGCGCAGGAACTCGGGGTTCCAGATGAGTTCCGCGTCGATGCCGGCGGGGGCGAACTCGCGGACGATGCCACGGAGACGCGATGCCGTGCCCACCGGGACCGTCGACTTGCCGACGATGAGGCCCGGGTGGGTGAGGTTCTCGGCGACGCCACGGGTGGCGCTCTCCACGTAGGCGAGGTTCGCGGCGTGCGATCCGGCCTTCTGCGGGGTGCCGACGCAGACGAAGTGGACGTCCGCAGCGGCCACGGCCGAGGCGATGTCGGAGGTGAAGCGGAGCTTGCCGCTGGCGACGTGCTTCGTGATGAGCTCCGGCAGCCCGGGCTCGAAGAACGGGACCTCACCGGCGGACAGCGCGGCGAGCTTCGACGGGTCGATGTCGACGCCGATGGTCTCGAAGCCCATCTCGGCCATGGCGGCCGCGTGGGTGGCACCGAGGTAGCCGGTGCCGATGACGCTGATGACGGGTGCGGGACGGGTGTCGGCCGATGCGGTCGACTTCTTGGACTCGCTCATTGCGTGACCTCCTGCAGGTCGTAGTCGATGTCGTTGCGCTTGATGCCCTCGGCGAAGGCCTTGAGGGAATCGGCGCGGGAGTTGAGACGCCAGTCGTTCGTGGTGCGCTTGCCGTCGATGATGGTGGTCGCGGTCTCGCTGAAGTACGCGAAGCCGACGATGTCCTTGTTGGCGGGGTCCGCCAGCGCATCGAAGAGCGAGTTGATCCACTGCGTCTTCTGCGGGTTCGCGACACTCGTGCCGGTCTCGGTCGCCCCGATCTCGTTGAGCATGATGCCCTTGCCCGGCGCGATCTGCCGGAGCTGCGCGAGCGTCGCTCCGAAGGTCGTGGCGAACGTCGGCTGCTCGGTGGCATCGCGGTAGTAGCCGCTCATGCCGACCCAGTCCACGTAGTCCGCACCCGGGTAGTACTGCTGCATGTACTCGAGCGTCTGGTACTTCGTGTTGCCGAGCTTGTCGATGCGGCTCGGGGACCAGTCCCAGATGACGTACTTGTTCGCGCCGTTCGCCTGGAAGACGTCGTGCACGTGCTTCCACATCTTCTTGTAGGAGCCGACGGGGTTCTTCTGGGCGTCACCCTCGGACCAGTTGTACCAGGAGCCGTTCATCTCGTGGTCGAGACGGATGACCATCGGCTGCCCGTTGGCCGCAAGCGCCTTGGCGTACTTCGTCAGGTAGGCGTCGAACGACCCACCGGAGATGTCGTCGTTCGTGTACCCGGGGACGTACTTCTGGTCGTTGCCGGTCTGCGCCGGCACCGTCTCCCACGTCATGAGGGGGACGCGGCCGTTGGCCCAGGAGCGCTGCACCGCGGTGGCGTTGAACTCCTGGTCGAAGCCCTGGAAGAAGCCGGTCATGTTCGACGCGGTGCCGACCTGACGGGAGACCTCGTCGTACTCGGCCCAGTTGAACGGGGACTGCGCGGTGTACAGGCCGTACCAGCGCGACTGCTGGCCGAGGATCTCGGCCTTCGTCGGTGTGACGACCGGGGTGGCACCCGGGTCGGTCGAGGGGCCGGGGTTCGGCTTCGACCCACCGCCGTTGCCCGAACCCGAACCCGAACCGCTGCCCGACCCGTTGTCCGACGAACCCGAACCGGACCCGCCGGCGGAACCAGCACCGGCCCCGCCGGAACCCGAGCCACCGCTGCCGGAGCCCGCGGCGTTGACGTTGGACGAGCCTCCCGAGCTCTTCGCGGCACCGAGCTGGGACTGCAGCGACGCGATCTGCGCCTTGAGCTCCGAGATCTGGTCGCCGCGCGACCCGGCCTGGGCCGTGCGGGAGTCGAGCTTGCCCTCGAGCGACCAGATGCGCTCCTGGGCGGCGTCGAGCTGCGTCTGCAGCTCGGCGGCGGACACCTTCTTGGCCTTCGGCGCCTCGACGCCGAGCGCCTGGTGCACGGCGGTCGAGACGGGGCCGGTGGGCGAGATCCACACCGACCAGGTGATGAGGCCGAGCGCCAGCACGATGGCCGTCGTGCCGATGGCCGTCCGGCGGGCGTGCTTGCTGGACTGCGCCCACCAAGCACTCGAGGAACGGATGATGTCAGACAATGAGGAACGCCTCCAGGGCGAAGATCGCGATGCCGATCACGTACGGGATCGCTGCGTACGGGTTGTACCGGCGGGCTCGGGCGGGGGCCGGCGCGGCTGCTCGCTGGGCCTCCTGCTGCGCGACCGCGGCTGCGGCCTCGCGGCGGGTGGCGAGGACGGTGGTGGTGGAGTTGGTCGCCGCGTCGGCGCCGAAGAGCTCGTCGAACGCGCGGTCGACGGCTACCTGGTCGACGGTGTCGAGCGGAGCGGACAAGCCCGAACCCGAGGCCGCCGAGCCTGCGTCCGCGCCGTTCATCCGGGCACGTTCGGCGTCGATCGGGCTGACCGGGATCTGCGCGGTGGCGGACTGCGGCTGGACGGCGTCCGCCGGGTCCTCCTGCATCGGACCACCGGCGTAGGCGCCGGCTCGGGTCCCCCAGCCGGACGCGTGCGCCAGGCGGAAGAAGCCGATGAGCCGGATCGGCATCAGGAAGAACGTCGACACGATGATGAACATCGGCAGGCGGAAGAAGTCGCTCGGCTTCTCCGACAGGTGCCGCATCTGGCGGATCGCCATGCTCAGCACGCTCGAGATCACCATGAGCGCCGCGACGTAGACGAAGCCGGTCGAGAAGCCGTACTGCGACAGGATGCCCTGGTACAGGTTCTCGCCCTGGCCGGTGAAGGCGCGGTAGATCCAGCCCGCGATCACGCCGAAGAGCATGAACGGCAGGATGATGTCGGTGATGAAGAACGCCGCCAGGATCGGGGCGTGGCCGAGCATCCACGGCAGCATCCGCAGCGTGTTGTACTGCGAGCCGCGGGCCCAGCGGAGCTGCTGCTTGAACAGCTTCTTCACCTGCAGCGGGGCGTCCGTGTAGACCAGCGACGTGTACTGGTAGACGGTCCGGTACCCCTCCTTGAGCGTGAGGTTCGTCAGCGTCCGGTCGTCGGAGACCTCGAGGAACACGCCCATGAACTTCTCGTGCATGAACCGGTCCATCACCCGCATGAGGATGCTCCGGCGGAACGCGATGGTGCGCCCGGGCAGGCAGCCGATCTGCCCGAGGACACTCTGTGCCGGCATCGAGTAGAGCGCCCGCGAGTTCTCGAGCCAGTCGGCCCAGCGGGTGATCCAGCTGCGCTCCGGCTCGAGGATGCGCTGCCGGGTCGTGACGCCACCGACGGACTCGTCGGCGAACGGCCGGAGGAGTTCCTCGAGCGCGCCGGGGGTCCAGACGGTGTCGGAGTCGACCAGCACGGTGATGTCGCCGTTGGACATCTCGGTGCCGACCTTGACGGCGTTGCGCTTGCCCGGGATGGGCGTGTGGGTCCAGCGGACGAGCGGGGCGAACTCGTCGCAGACCTCTTCGAGCGCCTCGTTGCGAGCACCGTTGATGACGACGATGATCTCGCCGGGCTGCTGCTCGACCATGCGGCCGATGACGTCGCGGAACAGGTCGAGCGGTTCGTCCACGACGGGGACGACGACGCTGGTGGTACCGACGAAGGTGCCGGTGAAGGGGCGGTAGCGGGCGGAGATGACGACCTTGAGCAACCAGAGCAACCAGATCACCGCGGAGTACACGGCGAACAGGTAGAACTCGGGGTGCCCTTCGACCATCTGCCTGATCTGCAGAATGAAGGTGAACACTGATCCCTGCTTCAACGTTCGAGGTGGAGATTCCGCTTCATCGGGGAATCAGGGCCGGTTCGGGTGATGCCATTGATGCAGAACCTGAACGCGCGCGCAACGCGGCCCCCGTCCGGGGGCGTTACGGGCGCGTTACGGGGTACACACTGGTCCCCCTCTCGGCCGGTCGGAGCGGTCCCCCGTCGTGCTGACAGCACTCCTGCGGACCGCGCGACCGCGGAGCCTCAACTCGATGGGCGACAGGTGCGGCCTGGAGGCACGGGTCGGGCCCGGTGGAAAGCCCTGGTCAGCAGGTGGTCACGTGGCGTGTCGGGGGGGCACCGGAAATGGTCCCCTGGAGGTCCGGTGGGAGTTCGGTCACGGCACGGTAACGAGCTGGGCTCTGTTTCGAACAGGGGTACGAACGGGGTGCCGTCGGGGGACGCCCCTCGACACGGAGAATTAACCTTCGACGGCTGCTCAGGTCGGGCCCGTCCGGAGACGTCCGGGCGTGTCGCAGGCGACGCAGCGTCCTGTCGCAGGCGACGCAGCGTCCTGTCGCGGGCGGGTCAGGCGCCGTAGAACTCGCGCTCGAACACCTGTCGGGCGCGCCGCGTGACGCCGAGGTAGTCGTCTTCGAGGCGACTCGCGGAGCCCGGCGGGTACTCCATCAGACGGGCGACACCCTCGAGCTGGACGCGGTCGACGGGCAGGACGTCGGTGGTCTTCCCCGACCACAGCACGAGGGCACTCCGGGTGCGCGATGCGAAGCGCCAGGCGGCCCCGAGCCGCTCGCCGTCCTCGGCGCCGACGAGTCCGGCGTCGACCGCGGCGTCGAGCGCCTCGAGCGTCGACGTGGTGCGGAGCGACGGGATCTCGAGCGCGTGCTGCAGCTGCAGGAGCTGCACGAACCACTCGACGTCGCTGAGCGATCCCCGGCCGAGCTTGAGGTGCCGGGCGGGGTCGGCACCGCGCGGCAGCCGTTCCGACTCCACGCGGGCCTTGATGCGGCGGACCTCGCGCACCTGGTGGTCGTCGATCCGCTCGGGGTACCGGGTACGGTCGGCGAGGTGCTCGAAGTCACGCAGGAGTTGTGCGTCGCCGACGGCCCCGCGGGCGCGGAGGAGCGCCTGCGCCTCCCACGTGAGCGACCAGCGGGCGTAGTAGGCGCCGTAGGACTCGAGTGTCCGCACGACGGGACCGTTCTTGCCCTCGGGGCGCAGGTCGATGTCGAGGTCGAGCGGGTGGATCGTGTCCTCGGTCAGGCGGTTGAGCTCGCGCACGATGGTCTGGGCGGTCCGGGAAGCGACCTCCGGGGCCAGGTCGGGTGCGCGGTACACGTACAGCACGTCGGCGTCCGAGCCGAAGCCGAGTTCCCGCCCGCCGTACCGGCCCATCGCGATGATCCCGAACTCGAAGCCCTCGGGGGCGTCACGGCGGGCGAGCGCGAGGGCACCGGCCAGGGTCGCCTCGGTGACGTCGCTCAGGGCCGGGCCGAGGCCGTCGACGTCGAGCGAGCCGAGCACGGCGGCCATGCCGAGCCGCAGGGTCTCCCGACGTCGGGTCGACCGGAGCAGCGCCGCGGAGCCGTCGACGTCGTCGCCGTGCCGGGCGGTGGTCGCGGTCATCTCGGCGAGCAGGGCGTCGATCGGCCGCGGACGCAGCAGGGCCTCGGGTTCGTCGAGCCAGGCGACCGCCTCGGGGAACCGCTCGAGCAGCCCGGACAGGAACGCCGACTCGGACAGCACGGTGGTGAGCGAGTGCGCGGCACCGGACGAGTCGCGCAGCATGCGGAGGAACCAGCTCGACTCCCCCAGGCCGTCGCTCAGCCGCCGGAAGGCCAGCAGCGCACGATCCGGTGCCGGCCCCTCGGCCATCCAGCGCAGGAGCACCGGGAGCAGGTTCCGCTGGATCGCCGCACGCCGGCTCGTGCCCTGCGTCAGGGCGCGGATGTGGCCGACGGCTCCGGCGGGGTCGACGAACCCGACGCCCGCGAGCCGGTCGACGACCTGGTCGTTGGTCAGGACGATCTCGTCCTCGGTCGAGGCCACGGCGGACAGCAGCGGCCGGTAGAACAGGCGCTCGTGCAGCCCGCGGACCTCGAGCTTCACGGCACGCCAGCGGGCCTCGAGCGCCGGGGCCGACGCGGCGACACCGCTCGACCGGGCGAGCACCCGTAGTTCCTCTTCGTCGGAGGGCATCAGGTGCGTCCGCTGCAGGCGCCGGAGCTGGATGCGGTGCTCGAGCACCCGGAGCAGGGCGTAGTCCGGCCCGAACCGAGCGGCCTCGGCACGGCCGACGTACCCGGCGTCGGTCAGGGCGTCCATCGCCTCGAGCGTCGACCGGACCCGCACGGACGGGTCGTCGCGGCCGTGCACGAGCTGCAGGAGCTGCACGGTGAACTCGACGTCCCGCAGGCCGCCGGGGCCGAGCTTGAGCTGCCGGTCGACGTCGGCGTCGGGGATGTGCTCGGTCACCCGCTCGCGCATCCGTTGCACCGACTCGACGAAGCCCGGCCGGGTGGAGGAGTTCCACACGAACGACGCGACGGCCTCGGCGTACCGGGCACCGAGGTCTGCGGACCCGGCGATCGGCCGGGCCTTGAGCAGCGCCTGGAACTCCCACCCCTTCGCCCAGCGCTCGTAGTACGCCACGTGCGAGTCGAGGGTGCGGACGAGTGCGCCGTCCTTGCCCTCGGGCCGGAGGTTCGCGTCGACCTCCCACAGGGCGGGCTCGGCGGCGAGGTCGGTGATCGCGTGCATGGCGGCGATCGCGATGCGGGTGGAGACCAGCACGGCACGGTCGGTGGGGACGTCGTCGGTGGGCTCGGTGACGAAGATGACGTCGACGTCGCTGACGTAGTTGAGCTCGCGGGCACCGGCCTTGCCCATCGCGATCACGGCGAGCGGCGTGGCCGCGACGTCGGCCGCGGGGAACGGCACCTCGCGCCGCGCGATGTCCACCGCGGCGTCGAGGGTGGCTCCCGCCAGGTCGGCGAGTCCGGCAGCCACGGCCGGGAACGCGTCCGTCGGCACGGGGTGCAGCACGTCGAACAGGGCGATCTGGGCCAGGTGCCGGCGGTAGCGCACGCGCAGGCGCATCCGGGCGTCCTCACCCGTGGCGCCGTCGACGGCCTCGGTCAGCGACGCCGTGTACCGCTCCTGCGACCATGGTTCGCCGACCGGTTCGAGCAGCAGGGCGAGCTCCGCAGGACGTCGGTGCAGGAACTCCCCGAGACCGATCGAGGCGCCGAGCAGGCGGACCAGGCGCTCGGTCGCCGCGTCGTCCGTCAGGACGGGGCGGAGCTCGTCCGGCGCGCGCTCGAGCAGCCGTTCGAGCATCCGCAGGGCGCCGTCCGGATCAGCGGTGCCGCCCCAGAGCGCGGCAGACCCGGCGACCGGCAGCGGCAGGTCGGGGCCGAACCGGGCCTCCAGGTCGGCAGCCCGCTCGAGGCTCTCCGACAGCTCCGCGAACCCCAGACGGGCCAGCTCCGAACGTGACGTCGTCGTCCGACCGGTCATGTGGAACGTGCTCCCGAGGGGTCAGGGCGCTCGGCTCTAGAGCGCGCCGAGGTTGGTGTCGAGCTCGAACGGGGTGACCTGGTCGCGGTAGCGCTTCCACTCCTGCCGCTTGTTGAGCAGCACGAAGTTGAACACCTGCTCGCCGAGGGTCTCGGCCACCAGCTCGGAGTCCTCCATGAGGCTCAGGGCGTGGTCGAGGCTCGCGGGCAACTGGCTGTAGCCCAGGGCCCGGCGTTCGGAGTCGCTGAGGCTCCAGACGTTGTCCTCGGCCTCGGCGGGGAGATCGTATTCTTCCTCGATGCCCTTGAGGCCGGCGGCGAGCAGCAGCGAGTACGCCAGGTACGGGTTCGCCGCCGAGTCGATGCCGCGGTACTCGATGCGCGAGGACTGGCCCTTGTTCGGCTTGTAGAGCGGCACGCGCACCAGGGCCGAGCGGTTGTTGTGGCCCCAGGTCACGAAGGACGGGGCCTCGTCGCCACCCCAGAGCCGCTTGTACGAGTTGACGAACTGGTTCGTGACCGCGGTGATCTCCGGCGCGTGCTTGAGCACGCCGGCGATGAAGTGCTTGGCCGTCTGCGACAGCTGGTACTGGCCACCGGCCTCGTAGAAGGCGTTCTGGTCGCCCTCGAACAGCGACACGTGGGTGTGCATGCCGGACCCGGGCTGGCCCGAGATCGGCTTCGGCATGAACGTCGCGTAGACGCCCTGCTCGATCGCGACTTCCTTCACCACGGTGCGGAACGTCATGATGTTGTCCGCCATCGTCAGTGCGTCGGCGTAGCGGAGGTCGATCTCGTTCTGCCCGGGACCGGCCTCGTGGTGCGAGAACTCGACCGAGATGCCGAGGTCCTCGAGCATCCGGACCGACCGGCGACGGAAGTCGTGCGCGCTGCCGCCGGGGACGTTGTCGAAGTAGCCGGCCTGGTCGACGGGCTGCGGGCCGCCGTCCTTCCACTCGCGGCTCTTCAGCAGGTAGAACTCGATCTCGGGGTGCGTGTAGAACGTGAACCCGCGGTCGCTCGCCCGCGCCAGGGTGCGCTTCAGCACGTTGCGGGGGTCGGCCACGGCGGGCTGCCCGTCCGGCGTCGTGATGTCGCAGAACATCCGCGCGGTGGGGTCGATCTCGCCGCGCCACGGCAGGATCTGGAAGGTCGAGGGGTCCGGGTGCGCCAGGACGTCGGCCTCGTACGAACGGGTGAGGCCCTCGATCGCGGAGCCGTCGAACCCGATGCCCTCGGCGAACGCGCCCTCGACCTCGGCCGGGGCGATCGCCACCGACTTCAGCGTCCCGATGACGTCCGTGAACCAGAGTCGGATGAACTTGATGCCGCGCTCCTCGATGGTGCGGAGCACGAAGTCCGTCTGCTTGTCCATGCACGACCTTTCCGTGTATCGGGTGGCCGCTGGCGGGCCTCGTCCCAGGCTAGTGGTCCGGCGGTGTGCGCGGGGCCGTGCGACGCGCCGTCACCGGGGCGCCGCCCGCGGTGCTCAGCGGTCCTCGGCGTCCCACTTCTCGTTGTTCGCGGCGATGCGGTCGAGCGCGTGCTGCGCCTCTTCTCGCGTCGCGAACGGACCGATCCGGTCACGCTGCGGGGACTGCGGGCCCTGCTCGACCTGGCCGGTCTTGTCGTTGAACCACCACTGGGACTCGATGCGGTCTTCGCTCATGCCGCCCACCGTACCCACGCAACCGTCTGGAGGCCCGGTGCCGGTCCGGCGGACCGGCACCGTGCCTCCAGGCAGTCACGTTCACCCCGTCGGGCCGCACCTCGTGGCGGTTGCGTTCGGCGCGTCGCGCCGCGGCTAGAGTGGTCCGCATGCCCCGGGACGAACACGGACACCTGACCGCCGGCCGCATCTCCCCGCACCGCGCCGTCCCGAAGGACATCGAGCGTCCGGAGTACGTCGGGAAGGTCGAGCCCCACGAGCACGGTCTCGGTGACACCTACACACCGGACGAGGTCGAGCGCATCCGGGTCGCCGGACGCATCGCGTCGCAGGCCATCGACGCCGTCGGCAAGGCCATCCGCCCCGGCGTGACCACCGACGAGCTGGACCGCATCGGGCACGAGTTCGTCGTCGCGCATGGCGCCTACCCCTCCACGCTCGGGTACCGCGGCTACCCGAAGTCGCTCTGCTCGAGCCTCAACGAGGTCATCTGCCACGGCATCCCCGACGACACCGTCCTGCAGGAGGGCGACCTCGTCAACATCGACATCACCGCCTACAAGGACGGCATGCACGGCGACACGAACCGCACGTTCGTCGTCGGGCAGGCAGCACCCGAGGTGTCGGACCTGGTGACCCGCACCGAAGAGGCACTGCGTCGCGGCATCAGGGCCGTCGCCCCGGGCCGACAGGTCAACGTGATCGGTCGTGCCATCGAGGCGTACGCGAAGCGCTTCGGCTACGGCGTCGTCCGCGACTACACCGGACACGGCGTCGGTCGGGCCTTCCACTCCGGCCTGATCATCCCCCACTACGACGCACCGCAGTACGACACGGTGATCGAACCCGGCATGGTGTTCACCATCGAACCCATGCTCACCCTCGGCGGCATCGAGGCCGACATCTGGTCCGACGACTGGACGGTCTCGACCCGTGACAAGTCGTGGACCGCGCAGTTCGAGCACACCCTCGTCGTCACCGAACGCGGCGCGGAGCTCCTCACCGTCTCCTGACCGGACACCTCCGGCAGGCAACCGAAAGGCACGACAACCTCATGACCTCCCTCGCAGTCGGCGTCGACATCGGTGGTACGGGCATCAAGGGCGCGATCGTCGACGTCGCGTCCGGCGCCCTCACCACGGACCGCATCAAGAAGGCCACGCCCGAGGGCGGGAAGCCCCAGGACATCACGGCGGTGGTCAAGGAGATCATCGGCGAGCTCGCCCCCGGTGACGACGTCCCCGTCGGCGTCTGCTTCCCGGCGATCGTGCGGGACGGCAAGACGATGTCCGCCGCGAACGTGTCGAAGAAGTGGATCGGCTTCGAAGCCGAGGCACTGTTCGAGAAGGAACTCGGCCGCTCCATCCACTTCGTCAACGACGCCGACGCCGCCGGGTTCGCCGAGCAGCAGTTCGGCGCGGCCAAGGGCAAGGACGGCCTGGTCATCGTGACGACGCTCGGCACCGGCATCGGCACCGCGCTCATCAACGACGGCGTGCTCATCGTCAACTCGGAGCTCGGGCACCTGGAGATCGAGGGGCACGACGCCGAGTCGCGCGCCTCGTTCGCCGCCAAGGAGCGCGACGACCTGTCGTGGAAGCACTGGGCGAAGCGTCTGCAGAAGTACTACTCGACGCTCGAGGCCCTGCTCTCCCCCGAGCTCTTCGTCGTCGGCGGCGGGGTCTCGAAGCAGTACGAGGAGTTCCTCCCGCTGCTCGACCTGCAGGCCGACATCATCCCCGCGACGCTCCGCAACAACGCCGGCATCATCGGCGCCGCGACCCTGGCGGCGCGCAGCGTCTAGTCCTCGTTGCGGGCGTGCCTGGTCGCGGGAGTACCTGGTCGAATCGGGCGTACCTGGTCGCGGGAGTACCTGGTCGAATCGGGCGTACCTGGTCGGAACTCCCGACCAGGTACGCCCGTTCTCATCAGGTACGCGTGTGGGTGCGGCTCCCCTCGCATCGGGCACCGCGGAGCCGGGTAGACTCGCTCCAGCGAATGGGTCGGTGAGACGGTCGCGTCGCTCCCCCGGGAGCGCCGAGGAACGTCCGGGCTCCACAGAGCAGGGCGGTGGGTAACACCCACCCGGAGCAATCCGCGAGACAGTGCCACAGAAAGCAGACCGCCGGCGGAGACGTCGGTAAGGGTGAAACGGTGGTGTAAGAGACCACCAGGGGTCCGGGTGACCGGATCCGCTCGGTAAACCTCGCCCGGAGCAAGGTCAGACAGAGGACGTTGAGGCTGCTCGCCGAGTCCTCGGGTAGACCGCTGGAGGCCGACGGCAACGTCGGTCCGAGAGAGATGGCCGTCACCGCCGCGCAAGTGGCGGGACAGAACCCGGCGTACGGCCGGCCCATTCGCCCCCTTCCCCGTGCCGCGTTGACCCGTGTTGGCCCGTGCGCGCGGCGCTCGGCGCGCGCGGTCACGACTCCCCGCTCAGGTCCGCCGAGTGGTCACCAACTGTCGACCGGCGGGACCGCAGCCGACAGTCCGTGACCTCTCGGCGGCACGCACCCGACGCGTTGCCACCAGCGCACGACGGTCAGGAGGCGCGGTGCTGCGCCGCCACGGGCCTCCCGTCAGACGGCGCGCGCGCCGCGCGCGGTCACGACTCCCCGCTCAGGTCCGCCGAGTGGTCATCAACGGTCGGTTGGCACGGCCGCAGCCGACGGTTCGCGACCCCTCGGCGGCACGCACCCGACGCGTTGCGACCAGCCCACGACGGACAGGAGGCGCGGTGCGGCGCCGCCACGGGCCTCCCGTCAGGCGGCACGGGCGGCGCGCGCGGTCACGACTCCCCGCTCAGGTCCGCCGAGCGGTCACCAACTGTCGGCCGGCGGGACCGCAGCCGACAGTTCGTGACCTCTCGGCGGCACGCCCCCGACGCGTTGCGACCACTCCACGACGGACAGGAGGCGCGGTGCCAGCCGGCACCGCGCCTCCGCCACGGACGTCGCTCGCGACTACAGCCCGGACTCGGCCGTCCGCACCAGGATCGCGTCGCTGTCGGGGCACAGCACCACGTCGTCGGGCGCAGCCCGGCGGATGGTCTGCAGGTCGGAGTTGTTGAGCGCCACGCCCGAGGCCGTCGACACGCCACCCTGCAGCAGCGAGGCACCGAAGCCGTAGCGCGCACGCTGCCGGTCGTACAGGGCGAGCAGCTCGGCCGGCACCTTGGCAGCGACGTCGGCGCGGGCCTGCTCGGCCGACTCGCGGTCGGCCGTGAGCCGGGCGATCTCCGCGTCGCGCTCGGCGACCAGACCACCGCGGGCGGCCTCGACGTCGGCGAGCTTCGCCTCGATGTCGCCGACCCGGGCGCGGAGCCCGTCGAGGTTCTCCATGATCTCGAGCTCGGCGGTCTCGAGGCCGCCGATGCGCCGCTGCAGCGAGTCGAGCTCACTCTGCAGTCCGGCGGCGTCCTTCGCGTTCGCGACGTTCTGCAGCATCGTGGTGTCGCGTTCGACACGGGCCTGCGCAACTGCGGTGTCGGACTCCAGGCGGGCGAGGTCGCGCTCGGCGTCCTCGACCTCGCCGGTGGCGGCGACGAGTTCGCTGCGGAGCGCCGCGGCCTGCTTGCTCAGCTCGGTCAGCTGGTCGCCCTTCTGCAACGACGTGATGCGGTGCGCGATGCGGGTGACGTCGTTGTCGAGACGCTGGACGTCGAGGAGGATGACCTGGTCCTCGGGTGCTGCCTTCATGGTCAGGCTCCTTCTGTGGGGGTGGTGGGTTCGGCGGCCGGCAGGACGGCGAAGTCCCACGGGTCGGTGCGGAGGTCGCTCACGGTGACGCGGACCCCGGCCCGGGTGCGCAGCTGCTCGGCGGCGACGTCGAGCCAGAGCCACTCGGTGGCCCAGTGCGAGGTGTCGATGAGCGCCGGCCCGCCGCCGAGCAGCGCCTGCTCGCGGAACTCCGAGGCCGGGTGGTGCCGCAGGTCGCTCGTGATGTAGACGTCGGCGTCGAGCACGGCGGGGTGGCCGAGCAGCGAGTCCCCCGCACCCGCGCAGAGCGCCACGGTGCGGACGGGCTGGTCGAAGTCACCGGAGACGCGGACGCCGGTGGCCGTGGGCGGCAGCAGGTCGACGAGCTTCCGGGCGAGGGCGCCGAGGGTCGTCCCCTCGGGCAGCACCCCGACTCGACCGATGCCCGTGTCGGGGTCGGCTCCGGCGTCGAGCGGTCGCTGCTCGGTGAGACCGAGTCGGTCGGCGAGGACGGCCGAGGTGCCCGTAGTCACGACGTCGGCGTTGGTGTGCGCCGCGAGCAGGGCGCTGCCGCCACGCACGAGGGTCGCGAGGACGCTGCCCTTGTAGGTCGACTCCGCGATCGTCGTCACCCCGCGGAGCAGCAGCGGGTGGTGCGTGAGCAGGAGCCCGGCACCGAGTTCGACGGCTTCACGGGCGGTGGCCGGAACAGCGTCGACGGCGAGGTGCACGTGCTCGACGGTGGCGGCGGGATCACCCGCGACGAGCCCGACGGAGTCCCACGACTCGGCACCGGCGGCGGGCCACAGGTCCTCGATCACGGCCTGGAGTTCGCGGAGCGTCGGCATCCCGTCAGTGTACCGAGGCGACCGCCCCGCACGGGGCAGCCGGTCCGTGTGGGGTGATCCGGGCCTCCAGGCAGTGCAGCCGACGGCAGTGCAGCCGGAGGCAGTGCAGCCGACGGCGTCGTGGCCGCAAGCCGTCAGCGACGACCGAGCAGACCGAGCAGGCGGTCGACGAGTCGCGACCACCAGCCGGCCGGGGCCGGCGCTGCCGCCGTGGCGGTGTCGGCGTCCGCTGCCTGCGCGACGGGGGCCGGGACCACGGGTGCGGCGACGGCGTCCGGCAGGACGACCGGCGTGCTGGCGGTGACGCCCTGGTGCGCGGTGAGCGCGGCGGCGAAGGCCGCGCGGTCGATGACCGTCGGCCCGGTGGCGGGCAGGACGAGCGGGGTGGGTCGCGTGGCCGCGGACACCGGGGACACGGCCGGGAGGCCCAGCACCGGTCGGACGGGTTCGTCGCGTTCCGGGGTGACGAGTTCCACCACCGGTGCGGCTTCCGGTGCGGGTGCCTGCTCTGCTGCGGGGACGCTCCGTGCTGCGCGGGTCGGCACGGGGGCCGCCCGGGTGACGGGCGCCACGGGAGCGGTCGCTGCGCGGCGGGCTGCGGCGCGGTCGCGGCGGTCCGCCTCGGCGGCGGCATCGGTCAGCAGGTCGGCGAAGACGGTGTGGGCGAAGGCGCGGGCGGCCGTCACCTCGGGGTCCTCCGAGCCGGCGACGGTGGCCTCCCACGCGGCGAGGCGAGCGAGGTCCTCGTCACGGCGGCGGACCTCGTCCTCGAGCAGGACGATGCGCTCGATGCTGCTGCGGCCGGTGGACGACGAGACCTTGACCGCGAGGTCCTCGATGCGCAGGGCCAGACGCTCCGGCGGCTCCGGGAACGACGGGGCGCAGACCGCGGCGTGGCGGGCGCGGTCGCGGCGGAACGCGGGGGCGGCGGGTGCCGACGGGGTGGTCTCATCGGCCGGGGTCGTCTCGTCAGCCGGGGCCGGGGTGGCGACGTGCGCCGGGGCGGTCGTCGGGTCGACGGTCGCTTCGTCGGCGGTCGAGGTGCTGATCGCGGCGTGTCCGGGGCGCTGCACGGGGCCGGTGACGGGCGGGACGACGAGGTCCGGCACGTACGGGGCGCGGGTCGCCGGTGCGTCGCGGAGCCACTCCTCGAGCTCGCGGCCGAACGGGTCCACGAGCGGGGTGCGTGCGCCGGACTGGGTCTCCATGCTCGAAGGATAAATATCGCGCGGGCCGAAATGCGGGACATCCGCGGAGTGTCGCTGCACCGCCTGCCATATCGGAGCGGAGTTGAGCGGCGTGTCGCGCCCGGTGGTCACCGGGGTGGGCGGAGGCCGTCCTCGAACGCTCGCAGCAGTTCCCGTCCAGCCGACCATGCACCGACACCACTGGCGACGTTCACGTGCCCGAGGGGACCGACACGGACGACGTCCGCGCCCATGACGTCGGCGAACACGACGCCCCGGTCGGCGCTGCAGTACGGGTCGTCGTCGCTCACGACGAGGCGCGTCGGGACCTGCTGGGCCGCGGGTACCGGGCGCGGTGCCACGAAGCCCGAGGCCTCGGCCGGGAACGCGGCACCGAGCGGGTCGGGCGGGGCGACGAGGAAGGCACCGGCGACGAGCGCGGGAGCGTCCGCCGTGGTGGCGAGCCAGTCGGCGACGGCCAGGACGCCGAGGCTGTGGGCGATGAGGACCGGGGGCTCTGTGCACGAGGCCACGGCCGCGGAGATCGCGGCGCGCCAGTCGTCGGGCTCCGGGTCGCTCCACGAGGTGGGGGCGATGCGGACGGCGGCGCGCTGAGGGTGACGCTCGTGCTGGTCGTGCTCGTCCTGCTGGCCGTGCTCGTCCTGCTGGCCGTGCTGGCCGTGCTGGCCGTTCTCGTCCTGCTGCTCCCGCTCCCAGACGGACTGCCAGTGGTCCGGGCCCGAGTTCCAGATGCCGGGGACGATCACCCACGGTCGCGGTCTGCTCACCCGGGCAGCGTAGCGAACCGGCGAGGCCCCGATCCGGAGTGTGACGTGCGTCAGGGCTGCAGGACAGCGCCCCGGGGCTGCTGCAGCGTGTCGCGCGGGTACTGCCCGAAGCGCGACGCGTACGCCGCCGAGAACCGGCCGAGGTGCGCGAAGCCCCAGCGCAACGCCACGCTCGCCACCGTCAGGTCGCCCGCCGACGCACGCCGGAGTTCCTCGTGCACGCGGTCCAGGCGGATCCCCCGCAGCAGCGCGTTCGGCGCTGTGCCGACCTGCCGCTGGAACGCCTGCTGCAGCCCCCGGACGCTCAGGCCGACGTGCTGGGCGACGTCGGTCGTGGTCACGGGTGTGTGGGCGAAGGCGTGCATGAACTCCACGGCCTCGCGGACGCGACCAGTGGCTCCCTGTGGCAGCGTGACATCCGGGGCGATGGACTCGTGCGGGAACGTGTCGAGGAACGCCAGCGCGGTCTCACGAACGGTCTCGGCGAGAGCCAGCGCGGTGAGTGGTGCCGGGCCGAGCACGATCGCTGCGGCTCGTTGCACCCGGGCGTTCCAGGCGCGGAGGTCCTCCGGCCGGGGCGCGGCGGTGTGGTCGAACACCAGGGGGCCGGGCCGGGTGCCGTGCACCTCGGCGGCGACGCGCTCCAGGTACGTGCGGTCGAACTGCACGAGGCTCTGGCGGATCTCCTGCAGGTCGAAGGCGAAGGGGCGCCGTGTCGGGAACACCCGGGGCGTTCCCGGTGCGAAGTCGACCTCCTGGCGACCGACGTCGACGCGGCCACCGCCGTCCGAGGTCCACATCACGACGTACTCGTCGGGGACCTCGACCTCGCCCTGCATCCGCCCGTCGAACCGGGTGGAGCGGAACGTCATCGATCCGTCGCCCACGACCTGGAACCGGTACGCGAACGGACGATCGGTCCGGGACGCCGAGAACCCCGTGCTCTCGTAGGCCTCTTCGTACAGTTGCACGGCCGCGTCGAGTCCGGCGCCGGACGTCTCGAACCGGATCCGGGGATCAGGCTCGACAGTCATCGCGCGAATCGTGACACGGTGTCCGGGAAACGCGACAATCGGCGATCCGTCATTGCGGTTTACGGCCCACGGAGTGCGCTGGGCGGACGACCGGTGCGGCTCCGTCGATGCGTGACGGCCGTGCTCCCGCTCAGTGCCGGGAGCGCAGCACCGTCCAGCGGTTCCGGTCGGCCACGCGTTCGTACCGCAGGTCGTCGACGACCATCCGGACGAGGGCGAGCCCGCGACCACCCTCGGCGAAGTCGTCGGGCAGCACGGCGGCGTCGGGATCCACCGTCGCTGCGACCCCGTCGTCGGACAGCAGCGCCTGGAAGCGCTCGTCGCCGATCTCGAGCCGGAGTTCGCACGAGACGCCGTCCGGCCGGGCGCCGTGCTCGATGACGTTCGAGGTGAGTTCGACCAGGGCGAGCTCGAGGGCCATCCGGTCCTCGGCGGCGACGGACGGCTCGTGCTGCCACACGCCCGCGAGGAAGTCGTGCACGGCGGAGACGTCGTCCGGAGGGCACGCCAGTGCGAGCATGTGCTCGGCGACGGGGGCGGTCATCACCAGTCGGTCACCGCGGCGTCCCCGTCGGGGTACGTCCGCAGGATCTTGTCGATGTTCGAGAGCTTGAGCACCATCTGGACCTGTTCCGACGGCGCCGCGATGCGGAGGTCGCCGCCGGCCTGCCGCGCGGTCTTGAGGCTGCCGACCAGGGCACCGAGGCCGGAGGAGTCCATGAACTCGACCCCGGAGAGCTCGACCACGAGCCGCGAACGCCCGTTGCCGACGATCTGGGCGACGGTCTCGCGGAACGTGGGCGCGGAGACCATGTTGAGCCGGCCGCTGCACTCCAGGACGGCGGTGTCGGTCTCCGCCTCGTGTACGACGATGTCCATCTCGGTGGGTCTCCTCAGATCGGTTCGCCTTGCAACCAGCAACCTACCGGCTCAGACCGTCAGTTGTGGGACCGGTTTCGCCGCGTCGCCGTCGCCTGGACCACCACGGCCGCGGCCATCAGCGCTGCCATCACCCCGCCCATCGCCAGTGCCGTGCCGCCGAGGGCGCCGGCGAGCGGGGTGCCGAGACCGCCGATGCCGAAGGTCAGCCCGCCCTGCAGGGCGGCCGCGGTCCCCGGGTGCGCCGCGCCGACGTGCTGGGTTCGGGTCATCGCCGCCGGGAGGACGAAGCCCCACGCGGCCGTCACGACCGCGAGTGCGCACCACACCGGCACGGGCCCGAGTCCGAGGAGCGCCGACACGAGCACGGCCGTGGCCCCGACCGTCCCGACGACCAGGCCCAGGGTCAGCAGGGCGTCTTCGGTGAACCGTCCGACGAGCCGACCGAACAGCAGCGTCGTGACGATCATCATCGACGCGTTCGTGGCGAAGACGAGCGTGTACAGCCCCTCGGAGAACCCGAACTCCGACTGGAACACGAACGAGCTCGTCGCGATGTACGCGAAGAACCCCACCGTCGACAGCACCCCGCTCAGCACGTAGGCCCGGAACCGCGGGATCGCCAGGAGCTCGCGGATGCGCCGCCCGTTGGCCGCGAACCCGACACCACCACGACGCTCCGGCGGCAGGGTCTCGCGGAACCGCAGCACCACCGCCACGAAGAACACGGCACCGAGCACGGCCAGCACGACGAACATGAGCCGCCACGTGCCGACCGTGAGCACCGCTCCCCCGGCGAGCGGTGCCACCACGGGCCCGATCGCGTTGATGGCCGCGAGCGTGCCGAACACCTTGGCCATCCGGGTGCCGCTCGTCACGTCGGACACCATCGCCCGACCGGCCACGGCGCCCGCGGCACCGGCGAGTCCCTGCGCGACGCGGGCCACCACCAGCGTCACGACGTCGGGCGCGAGCGCGCAGCCGACCGACGCCAGGGCGAACAGGGCGGTCCCGACGACGAGCATCGGCCGACGACCGATCCCGTCACTCACCGGTCCGACGAGCAGCTGGCCGACCGCGAAGGCCACGAGGAACGCCGTGAGCGACAGCTGCACCGCGCCCGGCGTGGTGTCGAGGTCACGCGCGATGGCCGGGAGTGCGGGGATGTACATGTCCGTCGCGAACGGCGAGACCCCGACGATGAGCGCCAGCGGCACGATCGGGGGCAGCACGGTCGTCGTCGGTCCCCGGCTGCGCTCCGTCGTCACCTCGGACACGCTACGCGTCCCCGAATCGATTCGACAGGCACTTCGTGAGCAGCAACGGTCGGGTCGAGGTGCCGGACGCGACCGTTGCTGCGCACGGAACGCGGGCCTTGCGACGTGCGCGCGGACGGACGGGAGGCCCGGTGCGGGCCCGCCACGGGCCTCCCGTCCGGTGCCGCGAGCGGTCACGACACCCCGCTCACGTCCGCCGAGTGGTCGCGTTCCGTCGCCCGGCGATGGCGCAGCCGACGCTTCGTGACCACTCGACCGGGGCAACCCGACGTGTCCTGACCACTCGGGCGGAGCGGTGGCGCGAAGCGCGAGCGGTCACGACACCCCGCTCACGTCCGCCGAGCGGTCGCGTTCCGTCGCCCGGCGACGGCGCAGCCGACGCTTCGTGACCGCCCGACGGGCGCCACCCGACGAGTCCTGACCACTCGGGCCGACCGACGGCGCGAGGCGCAGCCGACCCTTCGTGACCACTGGGCGGGGCTGCCCGGGACGTGCGCGCGGACGGACGGGAGGCCC